>JAYWEJ010000001.1:0-6334 GCA_043779345.1 Acidimicrobiia bacterium
CGCGAACCCCTTGGGCGCGATTTCCGATCCGAAATGAATCTCGACGTCGCCGGGTCGATCGGCGGGCAGCTCGAGCTGCGCGGATTGCAGGAAGGTCGACGGCATGCCGAGGCCGAGGCGCTTTTGAAACGCGTAATTCGCGCCGCAGGCGAGGACGACCGAACGCGCGCGGACCGGCTCGCCGTCGGCCATCGTCAAGGTCACGCCGTCGGCCGACGGATCGATGGCGGTGACGCGGCCGCCGCGCACGACACTGGCGCCGGCGCTTTCGGCGCGTCGCGCCATCGCCGAATCAAAGACTTCGCGATCGATCACGACCGCTTCGGTGCTGGCCGTGGTGTAGTCGAATGAATGTCCGGCCGGCGCCACGAAGCGCACCGTCGAGAGCGGGTTGAGGACCGCCTCGGGTGGAAGGTTCATCGAGGCGATGACGTCCTCGGCGAGGACGCCGGTGCAGTGGACCGGTGCGCCGACCCGATCGTGTTCTTCGAAGACGGTCACCGACCAGCCGCCAGCGGCCAGACGACGAGCGGCCGACAGCCCGCCTGGGCCGCCACCGACGATCGCGACATCCAGCATGTGTGGCTCGATTATATAGGCCTCTTCGCGCAACGCCGCCCTAGACCTTCTTGCCGCGATGCTCCCATCGCCCGCGCACGGTGATCCAGAACGACTGGCAGATCAACACCAGGTCGAGCCACAGTCCGGCCCGTCGGAGATAGAGCAGGTCGTAACGGAACTTGCGGTTGCGCGGGAGATCGCGCGGCGCATGCACCTGCGCGATGCCGGTCAGGCCGGGCCGCACGCGGTGGCGCGCTTCGTAGCCGCGAATCGCGCTGAGCGGCAGCAGGCTGCCGTCGGCGGTCGTATCGGCTTCGCCCGGGCGCAGCGGGCGAGGACCGACCACGCTCATGTCACCCCGGAAAATGTTCCACAGCTGCGGGAGCTCGTCGAACGCGGTAGCGCGGAGAATGCGGCCGACGCGGGTCACGCGCGGGTCATTGACCGTGGCCTGGATCGCGCCGGTGTGGCGCTCGGCATCGACGATCATCGATCGGAATTTGAGGGCGGGGAAGACCTGGCAGTCTTTCCCGACGCGCTCCTGGGCGAACAGCACCGGACCGCCGTCCTCGATCTTGATCGCCGCCGCAATCACGGCGGCGATCGGCGCAAACACGATCAAACCGGCGCCGGACACGACGATGTCGAAGAGCCGCTTGATCATCGCTTCGCCACTTCCTCGATGACCAGCGCGTGCGCGGCCACCTGCCGATCGCGCGCGAACAGCTCCGACGCCACCCGCGCCCGTGTGCCCATGGCTTCGCGCTCCGCCTGTTGATCGGCGAGCCGGAGGATCGCATCGGCGAGCTGCGCCGCATCGCCCGGGTCGACCAGCACGCCGCAGCGATGCCGCAGCGTCAGCTCCGCCACCTCCGACGCCGATTCCACCGCGGCGATGTACGGCCGGCCGGCGGCCAGGATCGGATAGAGCTTGCTCGGCACGATGTAACCGGCCAGGCCCGGCTTCAGCGACACCAGGCAGACGTCGCTCGACGCGTAGGTCCAGCGCAGCTGATCGCGCGGCTGAAAAGGCACGAACATCACGTTGTCGAGCCGCCGCGACGTCGCGGCCGACTCCAGCGCGGCCCGGCGGTTGCCGTCTCCGATGAACAGGATCACGATGTCGGTGCGCGCCTTCAGCAGGCCCGCGGCCTCGATCACCACGTCGAGATTCTGCGACAGCCCGATGTTGCCCGCGTGCAGGACCACGAATCGGGAATCCAGTCCGTGCGCGGCTGCGAAGGCATTGCGTTTCGCCGACGGCACGATCGCCGAGGTGTCGGCCCAGTTATGGATTACCGTGATCTTGCCGGGATCCGCACCTTTGCCGTGCACGAGGCGCGACGCCATGGTGTCGCCGAGCGCGACGATGCGGACGGCGCGGCGCACCATCAGGCGATTCAACCGCTCGAGCAGCGCGTTGATCACGGGACTGTGAAAATCTTCGAGCAGTCCCGCGACTTCCGGAAAGATGTCCTGGCAGAAGAAGATCACGCCGTGTCGCGGCCGCGCCGCCAGCGCCGCCAGGCCGATGATCGGCGGGTCGGTCAGGGCAATCGTGACGTCCTGCCGCGGCAGGCGCAGCGCCGCCCACAGCGCCGAGACAAAATACGTCAGGTAATTCATCGCCCGCCCGGCAAATCCTCGCGGCGACATCGTCGTGCCGCGCGCCCGCACGATCCGAACGCCGTGTCGCGTCTCGCAAGCGGGCAGCGGCGCGGTGCTGTTGACCGGATAGCCGGTGACGACGGTGACCTCGAGGCCGTGCTTCGAGACCAGATCTTCTGCGAGCTCGGTCAGGAGCTGGCCGGTGGCGCCGGTGTCCGGCCAATACGAGCGATTGAAATAGCAGACACGCAGCCGCGCGCCGCCGGCGTCCGTCATCAACGTGCCTTGCGCAGCATGTGCGGGCCCATCACGAGCACGTCCATGTCGGTGCGCAGGAAACAATCGAGCGCCTGTTCCGGACGCTCGACGATGGGTTCGTTTTCGTTGAACGACGTGTTCAGCAGCACCGGCACGCCGGTCTGGCGCTGAAACGCGCGAATCAGCGCCCAGTAGCGCGGGTTGCTGGCCTGGCTCACGGACTGCAGCCGTCCCGAGCCGTCGACGTGCGTGACCGCCGGGATCACGTCGCGCTTCTCGGGGCGGACGGGATAGACCTGGATCATGAACGGATCGTGCACCGCGCCGACGAAGTACTCGTCGATCGCCTCGGCGAGGATCGACGGCGCAAACGGCCGGAAGCGCTCGCGGAACTTGATCTTCTGATTGATGGTGTCGCGCATGTCGCGGCGCCGCGGATCCGCGAGGATGCTGCGGTTGCCGAGCGCGCGGGCCCCCCATTCCATGCGGCCCTGGAACCAGCCGACGATGTCACCGGCGGCGAGGCTGGTGGCGGTGGCGTCGCAGAGCGCGGTCTCGTCGGTCAGCGTCGTCCACGTCGAGCGGCCCTGCTCGACCACCTGGCTCGCGCGGATCACCTGCGCGATCGCGTCGGCGTCGTACTCGGTGCCCCAGTACGAATGCTCCATGCGGGAGGCGATCGGTCGATGGCCGCCGGCGTGCCACGCCTCGAGGGCCGCGCCGAGTGCGGTGCCGTTGTCGCCCGCGGCCGGCTGGATGAAGACGTTCTTGAACGGCGTGTGCTGCCGGATCTTCCCGTTGGCGACGCTATTCATCGCGCACCCGCCCGCGAGGCACAGCGCATCGGCAGGCATGCGCGCGTGGGCGCCGCGCAGGATGTGAAACGCCGCCTGCTCGTAGACGCGCTGCACCGACGCGGCGATGTTCTCGTGCACGCTCGTCACGGCTTCGTCGGCGCGCCGAGCCGGACCCAGCAGATCGATCAGGCGATCGCTATAGACATCCGGCACATTCGGCTCACCGGAATCCCAGCTCATGGTGATCTCGCCGGTCCAGTGACGGAAGTAGTCGAGATCAAGCGTGAAGCGGCCTGCCGGCTCCAGCCTGACGAGTTTCGAAATTGCCTCGACGTGCGTCGGCGTTCCGTACGGCGCCAGGCCCATCACCTTGTACTCGTCACCGTACTTCTTGAAGCCGAGATACTGCGTGATGGCGAGGTAGAGCAAGCCGAGCGAGTGTGGAAAGTAGACGCGATCGATGACGTCGAGCCGGCCGCCCCGGCCCTGCGCGAGCGAGACGCTCACGAAATCGCCGAAGCCGTCGATCGCACAGCACGCCGCGTCGCTCAGGCCGCTGGTGTAGAACGCGCTCGCCAGGTGAGCGGGATGGTGCTCGACGTACCGCGCGTTGATCGCCGACGCGTCGAGACCGAAAGTCGTGGCGATCACCTCGCGGATGCTGCCCTGCTTGCCCGCGGTGCTGCGATATTGCCCGAGCAATCGCGGGCCGGGGCGATGGGTCAAACCGAACCAGGCCTTCCGCAGCAGGTGCACGCGGCGGCCGCGCGCGATCGCCCACACGTCCACATCCACCGGCGCCGCGCCCGCCATCGCCAGGCCGCGCGCGATCGCGCGTCCCGGGAAACCGGCGACGTGCTTGATGCGGCAAAACCGCTCTTCCTCGAGGGCCGCGATCAACTGGCCGTCGCGGACTACCGCCGCGGCGACGTCGCCGTGATACGCGTTGAGACCGACAATCAGCATGCGCTACGCCATCTTGACGCGCACCGGCAGCGTCAGCAGTTCGGGCGTGACCGGCCCCGTGGTCTCGAAGCGCACCTCGCGGCGATACAGCAGCAGGCCGCCCAGCACCCCCGCCATCACGGCGTTGGCCGGCATGATCAAGGGGATCTCCCAGATGCTTTGCGCCGCCAGGCCGGCGAGGCCGGCCGCCGCGCCGACGCGGACCCAGAACATCTCTCCTTTATCGGTGCGAACCGCACGGTGGCCCAGCCTGCCGAGCGACACCAGCGCCCACAGCGCCGGAATGCTGAGCAGCAACCCGCCCTCGCACGCGACCTGCAGGTAATGCGAGTGCGCGTTGTTGAAGTGGGCCCACCGCCGCATCGCGCCCACCCAGACCCGCGATTCCTGGTAGGGAATCATCGCGTCCGAGAACGTGCCCGCGCCGGTCCCCGTCAGCCAGAAGTCTTTCGCGATCGGCAGCGATTCCTGCCAGATGGTGATGCGGCTCAGGGGCGTCGGCGTCGTGTCGAAGCTTTCGGCGACGCGCGTCGCCCATTTATCGACGTCGACGAACAACACCACGACCAGCAGCACCGCGCCGATCAAGCCAAGGGTCGTCGGCAGGTTGGTGCGCTCGACGTTCATGCGCGGCCGCCCCAGCTGCCAGCCGACGAGCGCCGCGACACCGAGTCCGGTGAGCGCCGAGCGCGACAACGTCAGCAGCAGGATGCCGACCAGCGCCACGACGGCGATCGCCGTGAACACCAGCCCCGAGCTCATGATCTGGCCAATCGATTCGCGCCAGCGGCCGCGGCGCAGCGGGTGAATCTTCGAGCGCGCCACGAAATAGCCGGCGACCGGCGCCGCCACCATCAGCAGCCAGCCGCCGAAATGATTGCGATTGACGAACGCGCCGAACGGGCTCGCGCTTTGCGCGTCGGGCTCCAGCAAGAACAGCACGCTGCGTGGTGCCACCGTCTTTTGCAGGACGGCGACGACCGCGAACAGCGTCCCGATGAAGGTCAGCGCGCGGCAGAACGACCGCGTGCTGCCGCCGGCGCTGAAGATCGCGCGCGCCGTCCAGAACGTCAGCACGCCGAGCGCCACCGTGCCGAGCGCGATCAGCGTCGCGAACGGGTCGACCGAGAGCGTCAGCCACGTCGGCGCCGTGCCGCCAAACTGCGCCAGCCGCGTGGCGTTGATGATCTCGATGCGATGTGGCGACAGCATCGCGACCAGCGCCGCCGGCATTGGAACTATCTGGACGCCGATCGCGACCAGCAGCGCGATCAGCGCGTGGTCAAGCGAGCGCCACGGTCCAGCGATCGCGAAGGTGCGTCTGGGAGTGAGAAAGGCGGCGCCGGCGACGATCGCCAGCAGCGGCGCGAGCGTCCATGGCCGGCCGCCCGCGAACAGCAGGTAGGAGGTGGCGACGAGGAGGACCAGCAGCAGCCGCTGCACGGATCAGGCTGCCGGGGATTCAGCGTAGTAGTTCTTGTACTGGTGGCCGTAGTAGCGCGAGTAGTAGTACTTGTTGCGCCCGAAGTTCACCTTGTTCAGCACCGCGAGGACTTGACGCGGATTGCTGCCGAGCAGGGTTTCGACCGCGCGCTCCGCGAGGCGCCACCGCGTCATTTCAGCGCCGATCACGAACACCACGGCGGCGACGAGCGGGGCCAGGATCACGGCGTCGGTGACGGCGAGCACCGGCGGCGTGTCGATGATGATCCAGTCGAACGGCCCGGTCTCCAGGCCCGACAGCAGCGCGCGCATGCGATCCGACGCGAGCAGCTCCGACGGATTGGCGGGCGTGCGGCCCGCGGTAATCGTCAGCAGGTTGGGGTCGTGCGTGCGCTGGACCACTTCGCGCATCCGGGCCTGGCCCGCGAGCAGCTGCGACAGGCCGCGGTCGTTGCTCATCCGCAGCGCCTTGTGGACGCTGGGCCGGCGCATGTCGGCGTCGATCAACAACACCCGCGCGCCGCCCACGGCCAGCGCCATCGCGATGTTCACCGCCGTCGTCGTCTTGCCCTCGAGCGGCTGCGAGCTCGCCACCGCGACGACGCGCGGGCCAGTGCCGGGCAGCTGCGCGGCGAGCGCGGTGCGAATCGATCGATACGCCTCGCCGAAGTCGTGCGGCACCGGGCCCGAAATCAGCGGGT
>JAYWEJ010000002.1:0-2682 GCA_043779345.1 Acidimicrobiia bacterium
GCGGCCACCAGCATGTCGTGGAGGAATCCGCGCCCGGCGCTCGCGTAGATGTTGCGCAACGAACCGGGCTCACGGCCGAACACCAGCAGCGTGCGCGGCCGCGGCCTGCCGGCGACCCTGCCCTTCACGCGATCGATCGCCGCCTCGAGGCCGCGCGCCACCTTCTCGGCCCGCTCGACATGCCCGGTCCGCGCTCCCATCGCCCTCATCGTCACCATGATGTGAGCGAGGCCGCCATGGCGATAGTCGAAGAACGGCAGCGACGCGCGCGTCAACTGCGACTGGAGATCGGACTGGCTGCCGTAGGTGATCACGAGATCGGGGCGCAGCGCGATGATGCGCTCGGTATCGGGATCGATCAGCGCGCCGACCGTCGGCAGCGACCGTACTTCCGGCGGCTCGATGTCGTACGTACTGACGGCGACGACCTGCGGACCGGCGCCGATGGCGAACAGGATCTCGGTGACGTTGGGGACGAGAGAAATGATGCGATGCGGCGGGGCTTGCGCCGACGGAAAGGCAAACACGAAGGACACGAAGAGCACGAAGGCAATTAATCGAAATGCCCGCAAAAATGTTTTTGTATTTCCCAAAACAGTCTTCGTGCCCTTCGTGTTCTTCGTGTTTGTATTCATGATCGCTTTACCAGTAGCCAAAGGAAGAAAGGTCCGCCGATCAGCGCCGTGACGACGCCGACGGGAATCTCGAGCGGCGACATCAGCGTCCTCGCGGCGAGGTCGCACAACACCAGGAACGCGGCGCCGAACAGGGCCGAAGCCGGCAGCACGATGCGGTGATCGGATCCCACCATCAGCCTGACCAGGTGCGGCACGATGATGCCGATGAAGCCGATCGGGCCGCCGAGCGACACGGCTGCTCCGGTGGCGAGCGACGCGGTCATGAACGCGAGGCGCTGCGCCCTGACAATGTCCACACCGCGCGCGGCCGCGGCTTCCGCGCCGACGCTCAGCAGGTTGAGCGTGCGCGTCATCATCGCGAAACCCACGAACGAAATGATGATGAAGGGCATGGCGGCGACGATCGGGAAGTAGCTGGCGACGTCGAGGCCGCCCATCATCCACCGGATCGCGCGCAGTGCCTCCGCGAAGTCGGCCAGGTACTGCACGAACAGGATCAGGGCCGAGAAGAACGAATTCAGCGTCACGCCGGCGAGCAGCAGCACGTTCGTCGACAACCCGCGGCGTTGCGAGGACGCCAGGGCGTAGACGATCGCCGTGGCCACGAGCGAGCCGGCAAAGCTGGCGAGCGGGATCGACGTGATTCCGAGGACGCTCATCTCCAGCCGCATCGTCACCGCGAGCATGGCGCCCAGCGATGCGCCGGCGGAGACGCCAAGCGTGAAAGGTGTCGCAAGCGGATTGCGCAGCAGCGCCTGGAGCACGACGCCGGCCGCGGCCAGCGTGGCGCCGACGAGCCCGCCGGCAAGGACGCGAGGCAGCCTCGCCACGAAGAAGATCTGCGCGTCGACGTTGTCGTCCCACGGAATCGAGCGGTCGAAGGCGCGCGCCAGCGAGATCGAGGTGCTGCCGACGGTCGGCGCCCAGATCATCACCGCGATCGCGAACACGGTGAAGGCGCCGACGACGGTGACGATGCGGCGGCGGATGCTCATTTAATCCGCCCGCCTTCGCGAATACGCTCCGGCGCGGCAAGGCGAATTGGGAGCACCGTCATGTGCCCGGTCTCGCTGTTGATCTGAACGTCCGCCTCGACGTCGTAGAGCCGCTTCACATTCTCCGGTGTCAGCACCTCGCCGGTCGGGCCCGCCGCAAGGACGCGGCCGTCGCGCATCAGGATCAGCTCCCGGCAGATCGACGCCGCCAGGTTCAAGTCATGCGTCGAGATCGCCATCGTCACACCCTGCTCCTGGTTGAGGCGCAGCAGGAGTGAGGAGATCTCGAGCTGATAGCCGAGGTCGAGCGACGCGGTCGGTTCGTCGAGCAGCGCCACAGAAGGCGCAGACGGCACAGAACGCGGGTGTCCCAGTTGCGCGAGCGCGCCCGCGATAACGACACGCTGCTTCTCGCCACCGCTCAATTCATGGAAAAACCGTTCAGCCAAATGGCTGGTGCCCGTCGCGGCGAGCGCGTCCTGCGCGATGCGAATGTCGTCGGGACCCTCGACCGTGAAGAGGCCAAGATGCGGATGCCGTCCCATCAGCACGATCTCGATGGCGCGGTACTCGAACGCGAGCTCGGTCTCCTGCGGCACCACCGCAATCTGACGAGCCGCTTCTCGACGCGACAAGTGATCGAGCGGTCGCTGTCCGAGGAGCACGCGGCCCGAGGTCGGGCGGCGCGTGCCGCTCAGCAAACGCAACAGCGTGGTCTTGCCCGATCCGTTCGGTCCCAGGATGCCGGCGAGCGCACCATCAACGAGGCGGACGGTGACACCGTCCACCACGAGCGGAGCGCCCGCCGCATACCGGAACGAAACGTTATCGGCCCACAGCAAATCGCGCACCCATGTACGCCGTCCGGCCCGGCGCCGGGTAGCCGAGCACTTCCTCGTAATCGCGATCGAAGAGGTTCAAGGCGCGGACGAAGACCTCAAGGACCTTCACCGGCCGCCACGAGCCGCCGAGATTGACGATGGTGTGACCCGCATTTGTGTAGAGACCACCGGCCGGTCCGAACGCTGGCTCGGCGTCGAGGGTTTCGC
>JAYWEJ010000003.1:0-15064 GCA_043779345.1 Acidimicrobiia bacterium
GTGATCGTGCCGGACCTGCGCGGGTATGGCGACAGCAGCAAGCCGCCCGACGGCGAGAACCATGCGAACTACTCGAAGCGCGCGATGGCGCTCGACCAGGTCGAGGTCATGAAGAGCTTCGGCTTCGACACGTTCGCCGTGGTCGGCCACGATCGCGGCGGCCGCGTCGGCCACCGCATGGCGCTCGATCATCCGGAGCAGGTGTCGAAGCTCGCGGTGCTCGACATCATCCCGACCTATTACCTCTACACGCACGTCGACATCCGCTTCATCCAGGCGTACTTCCACTGGTTCAACAACGTCCGCGCGGCACCGGCGCCGGAAAACGATCTGAAGGCCCAGTACGAAGCGCAGAAGGCTCGCGCCACCAGCGACGTGCAGCTCGAATACCTGCGCACGTCGAGCGATCCCGCGAACATCCACGCCATGTGCGAGGACTATCGCGCCGGCGCGTCGATCGATCTGCAGCACGACGCCGCCGACCTGTCGAAGAAGGTCGCGTGCCCGCTGCTGACGCTGTGGGGGCTGAAAGGCCCGATGGGCCGTATCTACGACGTGCTCGCGATCTGGAAGGAGCGCGGCGTCAACGTCAGCGGCAAGGGGCTGGGCGGCGGCCACAACCTGCAGGAAGACGTACCCGCCGAAGTACTCGCGGAATTACGGCCGTTTTTACAGGCGTGACCGGCGACGGCTAACGTCGCGCGCGGCGTAAGTCGCGTACTTAGTACTCGCTGAAAATTCGCTGCAGCTCGTTGCGATCGGTCGTCTTCGTCAACGCGACCATCAGCAAAACGCGCGCCTTGATCGGAATGTGATCCTCGCCGGCGATCGTGAACCGGCGGCGCAGCTGCTGTTCGGGGCTCATCTGAAAACCAGGCGGCCGCTGCTGCGGCGCGACGCGGCCGCTGCCGGTGCGCGTCGCGGTCACGATGAAGACGCCCTTCGACGCCGCATAGGCAACGCCTTCACTCTGCGTGCCGCTCATCGCGCCGGCGCCGGCCACCGCGATCACGATGCCCTTCGCGCCGTTGTCCACGGCGGCCTTGATCAAATCACCGGACGCGCCCTGATACACCATGATCACGTCGACGCGCGGCAGCTCCGTCACCTTGCTGACGTCGAACTCCATCTGCTCGTTGTGGCGCTTCACGATCTGGCTGAAGTAGACCACGCGATCGCCATCGACGACGCCAAGCTGGCCGTAGTCGCGGCTGCGGAACGTCTGGAGACGATGCGCGTCGGATTTGGTGACGTTGCGCGCCGAGTTGATCTCGTCGTTGAGCACGACCAGCGCGCCCTGGTTGCGTGACGCCGGATCGGCCGCCACGCGCACACCTTCGAGCAGGTTGGCGGCGCCCTCATACCCGACCGTGCTGGGATTCCTCATCGATCCGACGACGACAACGGGGCGCGGATCGCGAACGGTGAGGTGCAGGAAGAACGCGGTTTCCTCGAGCGTGTCCGTGCCGCTCGTGACGACGATGCCGGCCAGCTCCTGGTCGGTGGCATACAGCTCGTTGATGCGCCTGGCGAGGCCCAGCCACTGCGCCAGCGAGAGCTCGCTGCTGGCGACGTTGGCGAACTGCTCGTGCGTGAGGCGCGCGTAGCGCTCGACGCCGGGCATGGATTTCGATAGCTCTTCCGCCGTCAGTCGCCCGCCGTCCTTGTTGGAAATGGTGCCGCCGGTCGCCACGAAGT
Source organism: Acidimicrobiia bacterium (assembly GCA_043779345.1). Lineage (GTDB taxonomy): Bacteria > Acidobacteriota > Vicinamibacteria > Vicinamibacterales > UBA2999 > 12-FULL-67-14b. The sequence continues at coordinate 1,699 of JAYWEJ010000003.1, forward strand.
GTACGCGCGGCAGCGGCGCCTGCCGACGCTCGGCGGCGAACGATGCCGCCGATGGCGGAGAAAGGACGGCCAGCAAGCACAGCAGTGCGGCGGCGGCCGCAAGTGTCGGGGGCACGCGGATCGCGGTCATACGCCGCTAATTATGTATTGGCTGTCACCGGCGCGGCCACGAGCGAGAGCCATTTGCTCAGCTCCCGTGCAGCCTCATCGGGCGTCTGACCGTAAAAGGGCATCAGTGAGGTCGGCATGCCCGGGCGCCGCGCGATCTGCGCGCGCCAGCGCGTCGGGGTCACGGGCGATACCTCGATGTGGTACGTACGCCCGGCAATTTGCTCTTCGTATCGATGAACAGTCACGTTTGGAAGATGATGATTCTACGGATTCGAGCGGGCGATTCAAGCGAAGCGGGGCGCGAAAGCGGCCATCCGTCCGGTTTGAACGTCTCCATCAGAGCGAGATCGCGCGCGGATTTATTTTTCGCGACATGTCATCCACAGTGTTTGAACACATCATCCACAGGATTTCCACAGGGGCGATAAACTAGTCTCTCCGAAGATGTTTCAAGCCGCCGGCGCGCTGCTCCTGGCCGTCATCTTGTCGCCGTCACTCGCGTCCGCGCAGCCGCCCGCCAGCCGCGTGCTGTTCCGCGTGTTCCTGACGGATGGACGGGTGCTATCGAGCTACGGTGAATGGGCCCGGCTCGACGATCGCGTGATCTTCTCGATGCCGACGCAGCTGACGCGCGACCCGGTGGAGCTCCAGCTCGTCACGATCCCCTCGCAGCGCGTCGACTGGCCGCGGACGGAGCAGTACGCCGAGTCGGTGCGCGGCGCCGCCTACGCCGCGACGCGCGGCGACATCGACTTCGCCGCGTTCAGCAGCGAGGTCGCGAAGGTGCTGAACGACGTCGCCAAGGTCGAGGATCCCGCCTCGCGCTTGAAGACGGCCGAGCGGGCGCGGCAGAAGCTCGCGGACTGGCCGGCGGGGCACTACGGCTACCGCAACGCCGAAGTCCGCGATGCCCTCGGTGTGCTCGACGAGGTAATCGCGCAGCTGCGCGTCGCCGCCGGCATCACGAGCTTCGACCTGTCGCTGAGCGCGAACGCGCCGCTGACCGAGCCACCACCGCCGCCGTTGCCGCCGCCAACCGACGCGGAGCTGGTCGAACAGTTTGTGGCGGCCGCGTCGATCGCCGATTCGCCGGTCGAGCGGATCGGGCTGCTGCGGACGGTGATGCGGTTAATCGATCGCGCGATCGGCATGCTGCCCGCCGAGTGGGCGACGCGCATGCGCCGCACCGCCGGCGGCGAGCTCGATCGCGAGCAACGCCTCGAGCAGGCCTACAACGATCTCCGGACGCGCACGCTGGAGGAAGCCAGCCGGCTCGCGACGCGCGGCCGCGCCGCCGATCTCGAGCTGTTGCGCGACAAAGTCAAGGAAGAGGATCGCCGTCTCGGCGGCCAGCGCGCCGGCGACATCGCCGCGCTGCTGTCGACCATCGATCTGCAGGCGGCGGCGGCAATCACCTCGCGCGATGCGCGCAAGCAATATGACAAGCGCGCGCCGGTGTTCCGCAAGTACCGGCGCTCGACCAACAACGCGTTCAAGGTGTTCAACGACGCGGCGGTGGCGCTCGAACAAGTCCGGACGATGAGCGGACCGCCGGCCACCACGATTGCGCCGCTCACCAGGCGCCTCGCCTCGGCCAGCCGCGGCTTCCAGAAAGTGAAGGCGCCCGATGAGCTCGCGCCGGCGCACGCGATCATCGGCAACGCGTGGGAGCTCGCGCAGAACGCGTTCACCATGCGGGTCGAGGCGGTGTCGGCGAACAACGTCGACGTCGCGCAGCGCGCCTCGTCCGCCGCGGCCGGCGCGCTGATGCTCTATCGGCGGGCGCGCGCGGACCAGTTGAACGCGATGGAGCCGCCGGCCGGCAAGTGATTACTCCTCGCCGAATTCGTCTCCTGCGCGCGCCCGACCTCGCCGGTTATCGCTCGACGCTCGTCGAACTCACTCGCGCTCTCGATCCCGCGCCGGCCGCCGACACCTTCGTGTTGGTGCCGACGAGCGCGGCCGCCGGGCAGCTGAAGCGCACGCTCGACGATCGCCTTCCGGATCACCTCGCCCGGCCGCTGATCGGCTCGCGAGCCGATCTCCATGACCTGCTGATGGCGCGGCTGCCCGAACCGCCGCGCCTGCTGACCGGATTCGAGCGCGAAGCACTGCTTGCTGCGGGCGCGCGCGAAGCCGAGGACGGCGGCGCGCCGCCGCCGTTTCACGCGCGCCCGGCCCTCATCGCCGAGATGCTCACGCTCTACGATCACGTCCGGCGGCTGGGCCGAACCGTTGACGATTTCGATCGGCTGTTGAGCGGCGAGCTCGAGCCCGCGGCCGAATCGGATCGCGGCGCCGCGCAACTGCTCGAGCAGACGCAATTCCTGTCGGCGGCGTTTCGCGACTACGAAGCCCGCATGCACGACGGCGATGCCGTCGACGAGCACGGCGCGCGTGCCCGGCTCCTGGCCACGCCGTCCGCGACACCGCTTCGACATGTGGTCGTGGCGATTGGCGATCGCCCGTTCGACCCCGACGGCTACTGGCCCGCCGACGTGACGATGCTGACCACGATTGCCGGTCTCGAGACGATCGAGGTCGTCGCGACCACCAACGCGCTCGATGCGGGATTCCTCGATCGGCTTCAACTCGCGTTCGTGGAGATAGAAACGGGCACGTCGGACGACGCCGCGCCCTCCGTGCCCTCGGTACTGGTGGTGCCCGATTCCGGTGACGGCTCCGTGTTCTCCTACCGCGATCGCGAGGACGAGCTCGAAGGCGTCGCTCGACGTATCAAGACCGACCGCCGGCACGGCGTGAAGCCACCGCTCGACCGCATCGGTCTCGTCGTGGCGCGGCCGCTGCCGTATCTCTACCTCGCGCGCGAGGTGTTTTCCGGCGCGGGCATTCCGTACCAGGCTCACGACACCCTGCCCCTCGCCGCGGAACCGTACGCCGCCGCCGTTGACATCGTCCTCGAATGCGCCGCCGCGAACTTTACGCGCCGGGCCATGATGGCGCTGCTGCGGTCGCCGCATTTCAGGTTCGTGGCCGGCGGCGTCGATATCGATCGCGCCGCCGTCGCGGCGCTCGATGCTGCGATGGCGGAGCAGCGCTATCTCGGCGGGCTGGATCGCCTGCGCGCGCTTGGCGAGACCTGGACCGGCCCCGAACGGCCTGCCGCCCACGCCGTGCTGCACGCCGCAACCGCGCTGGCCCCGTTGATCGAGTCGCGGCCGATGGTCGATCAGGCCGAGGTGTTGCGGTCCTTCCTCGACGCGCACGATCGGGAACATGACGATCGCCGCCGCCGCGCACGGTCAGCCGTGATACTCGCCCTCGATGGTTTGATGGCCGCCTATCGCCGCCACGATCCCGCGGCTGCCGGAACGGTCACCGAACTCTCCGCCGCTATCCGCCGCTGGCTTGGCACGCAAACCTTTGAGCTGGCGACCACGCCGGGCGGCATTCGCATCCTCGATGCGCAGTCGGCGCGCTTTGCCGAACTCGACGATGTGCAGATGCTCGGGCTGGTCGAAGGCGAGTGGCCCGAGCGCCAGCGGCGCAACGTGTTCTATCCGCGTGGGCTAATTGCCCAGCTCGAGCCGGCGCGGCCGGAACGCATCGCCCTCAACGAAGAGCGCGATCACGTGCGCGCCGCCCGCGCGGTGTTCCGCGACCTGCTCGGCCTGGCGCGCACGCGCACGCGCCTCTCGACGTTCGCGCTTGAATCGGAATCCGTGGTCGAGCCGTCGTCTTTTATCGACGATGTGCCGTCGTTCGGGGTGCGGACCGAGCGCGTGGCCGCCGGCGACGAGGCGCGCGTCTTCGCGTATGAAGTGCTCGCCGACGATCCGCTCGCGACCGGATCGCGATGGGCGCAGGCACGCGCGGCCAACGGCGGCCGTGAGCGCCGGCGGTTCGAGGGCGACGCCGGCGACTGGGTGCTGCCGCGGGTCAGCGTCAGCAGGCTCGAGCGCTACATGAAATGCCCGTTCCAGTTCTACGTGGCGAACGTGCTGCAGATTTCTGAGCAGCCTGAAGATGCAGTATCGCGCTCGCCGCTCGAGCGCGGCCGCTTCCTCCACGAGCTGTTCGAGACGTTCTTCCACGAATGGCAGGCGAGGGGCCGCGGCCGAATCACCGGCGCGGACATGGCGGAGGCGCGGACGCTGTTCGAGGAGATCGCCGGTCCGGCGCTGCGATCGCTGCCGCCCGCCGAAGCCGGGCTCGAGCGCGCGCGGTTGTTCGGATCCGCAGTCGGCTCCGGCATCGTCGATCGCGTGTTCGCGATGGAAGCCGAGCGCGGCAGCGGCATTCGCGAGCGGTTGATGGAATACGAGCTCGACGGCGTCTTTACCTTTACCGGTGAAGACGGCGCCTCACGCGACGTCAGGCTGCGAGCGAAGATCGATCGGGTCGATCTGCTCGACGACGGCACCTTCCGGTTGATCGACTACAAGACGAAATACGTGCCGGATCGGCGGCAGGCGCTGCAGCTGCCGATCTACAGCGCGTGCGTGCGCACGTCGCTGTCAGCCACGCACGGCCGCGACATTCCCGCCAGCGAAGCGATGTATCTGTCGTTCGAAGGCCCGCAGGCGGTGGTGCCGCTCGAGGAGCGTGGCAAGCTGTTCGACGAGCTGACCACCTCGGCGGGCCACCGTCTCGTCGCCACGCTCGACAACATCGCCGCCGGCCGCTATCCGTCGCGGCCGGACACCAAGAACCTCTGCACGATGTGCGCGTTCGTGGCGGTGTGCCGGCATCCCGGCGGCGCCGACGAAAGCACAGAAAGTGATCCCAGGGCCGCCGAAGGCACAGAAGGCTCAGATCGAAATGGCTGATCAAGCCCGATTTGAGTTCGAGCCGCCTTCGCCAACGGCTTCGGCGGGCCAGGCTCTTGACGAGACTCCCGACGCGCGGGCGCGCCGGCTTGCCGTCGATCCGCTCCGCAACGTGGCGCTCGAAGCGTCGGCGGGCACCGGCAAGACGCGCGTGCTGGTCGATCGCTACGTGCGGCTGCTCGAAGCGGGCGTGGCGCCGCGCAACATCCTGGCGATCACCTTCACGCGCAAGGCCGCGGCGGAAATGCGCCAGCGGGTGATGGCGACGCTGCGGCAGCGTCATCGCGAGGGCGGCATCACGGCGCAGCGGTGGCGGGAGATTCGCGATGCCTTCAACGACGTCAGCATCAGCACCATCGACGCGTTCTGCCTGTCGCTCCTGCACGAGTTCCCGCTCGAGGCCGGCGTCGATCCCGGGTTCGACCTGGCCGATGAAACCGAGACGCCGCGCTTCGTCGAATCGTCGCTCGACAGCGCGCTGGCGATCGGCCGGGGGATCTCGCGCGACGATTCGGACGTGGCGCTGCTCTTCACCGAGCTCGGCGAGCCGCGGCTGCGCAAGGCGCTGACGGCGCTGCTCGATCGCCGGCTGGTCGCGAGCGACGCGCTCAATCGTTTCCTGCGCGGCCGCGACATCACCATCGACGCAGCCTGCCACCGCCTGGTTCACGCGCTGCGCGGCGCGATGTCGTCGATTTCCGTCGACGCGTTGGTCGCGACCGGTCCGCACGTGCCCGGTTTCGATCTGCTGGCGCGCGAGATGCGCGAGCTGATGACGGATCCGCCGCTGCCGCCGTCGCGGCTGCGCGGCCTCCTCGACCGGCTGTCGGACCTGGTGCTGACCAAGCAGGGCGACCCGCGCAAGCGGCCCGGCCACACCAAGGCGGAGTTCCGATCGCACGCGCACTACGAGCGGCACAAGGTGATCGTGTCGGGTCTCGGTCCGCACGTGCAGGCCGCCGTCGCGGCGTTCAAGCGCGACATCAACCTGGTGCTGGCCCGGGGCGTGCGGCGGCTGTTCGCCGTCGCGCAGGACGAATACCGGCGCACGCTCGACAAGCACGGCGTGCTTGATTTCGCCGACTTGCTCGAGCGCACGCTGAAGCTGCTCGGCCAGATGGAGGAGTTCTCGCGCAGCCGCTACCGCCTGGAGTCGCGATACGAGCACGTCCTGGTCGATGAATTCCAGGACACCAGCCGCGCCCAGTGGCGGCTGGTTCGCGAGCTGGTGCGGGCGTGGAGCGCCGGCGCGGGGCTCAGCCACGGCCCGATCCCGCCATCGATCTTCATCGTCGGCGATCGCAAGCAATCGATCTACGCCTTCCGCGATGCTGAAGTGACGATGCTCGACGCCGCCGCCGAGTTCATCGATGCGCTCAGGCCGGAGGCGCCGGCCCGCGCCGCGATCACCCGTAGTTTCCGCTCGGTGCACGAGCTGCTGCTGTTCGTGAACGACGTGTGCGCGGCGATCGACAAGGCGCCCGATCGCCCCGATGCCTTTCGCTATTCGGAGACCGATGCCTTTCCGTCGATCGAGGGCACGCCGACGCTGGCCGACGCCGTCGGCGTCGTCACGGCCGACTCCGATGCCGCGCAAGCGGAAGCGGTCGCCGACGAAATCGCGCGGCTGCTGATCGAGGGCGCGACGATTCGCGATCGCGACAGCGGGCTGCGGCGGCCGATCGGTCCCGGCGACATCGGCGTGTTGTTCCGCACGCGCGAGAGCCACAGCCTGTTCGAGGCCGCATTGGCGCGGCGCGGCGTCCCGTATTACGTCTACAAGGGCCTCGGATTTTTCGACGCTGAAGAAGTGAAGGATGTCCTCGCCCTCGTCGCCTATCTTGCCGACCCGGGGTCGAACCTGCGTGCCGCCGCGTTCCTGCGATCGCGGATCGTGCAGGTATCCGACGAGGGCTTGAAGCGGCTCGCCCCCGGCCTGGCCGGCGTGCTCACCGGCGAGGCGCCGGCCGCGATCGATACGCTGCAGGCTGACGATCGCGAGCGGCTGCTGCTGGCGCGGGAATCCGTCGCCGGCTGGATCGCCGCCGCCGACCAGGTGCCGCCGGCGGAGATCGTCGATCGCGTGCTCGCCGAATCCGCGTATGCGGTCGAGATCGGCGGCGCCGGTTTCGCGCAGGCGCGCGAGAACCTGAAGAAGATCCGCGGCCTGATCCGGCGCATCCAGAATCGCGGCTACGCGACGCTGGCGCGGCTGACGGATTACTTCGACGGCCTCGCGTCCGGCGGCGACGAATCGAACGCGATCATCGACGCCGCCGACGCGGTCAACCTGATGACCGTCCATGCCGCCAAGGGACTCGAGTTCCCGGTCGTGTTCCTCGTCAACATCGGCAAGGGCAGCGGCGGCAATCGCGGCGACATCCGCATCTCACCGGCGCCGTTTGTGGATGAAGACGACGAAGATGGCGACCCTTCGACAAGCTCAGGGTCGGCCCGAGCAACGTCGAGGGCCGAGCCGTCGGTGACGATCAGCGATCACGAAAGCGCCGCCGATCGCGAGGACGAGGAGAAGGATCACGAGGAAACGAAGCGGCTGTTGTACGTGGCGCTAACCCGGGCGCGCGATCGCCTCTATCTCGCCGCGACCATCGCCAACGGCAAGCTGACGCTGCAGCGTGGCTCGATCGGCCGGGTACTACCGGTCACGCTCACGGCCGCGATGGCACTGGCCGGCCAGCCGACGCTGGTGTGGACGGGTGCATCCGCCGCGCATTCGCTCCGACGGGTGCCGGCGTCCGGCGCGACGCCGCGAGCCTGGCGGCCTCGGTTCGATAGGCGGAATCGCCTCAACGACGCCGCGCCGATCCCGATTGAAAGTGAAAGGTAAGGGCTGAAATCGAAGTTCCGGCGAAAAACCGTGCGGTTCGGCCTAACCGGGCCCGATTTGCGTTGCTTCGGTGTTTGGGCATCCCATACAATTTCCGTAGGTTCAAGGAGCCTCGCTTAGTGCCATTGACGTGTTCGAACTGCGGGAACACCCGCAACTTCCTGGTGAAAACGCTGCAGATGCACGTCGTCCAACTCGACGACAGCCGGGTCGAAGTGTCTGAAGAGAGCAAGCCCGGCGTGATCGAAGTGTTGTGCGATGAATGCGAGACGGCGCTGAACTTCGAAGAAGTAGAGGAGAGCATCCGCAAGGAAGTGCTCCTCACGCTCGGCGCGCGCTAGCTAGCTGTCGCCGGCCTCGGCCTCTTCGAAGAAATCACACTCCGGACACACCCACTCGCGGACCGGGGCTTTCACTTCTTGTGTCGTGCCGGGCAATCGTGACACGGTCTCGCGTGTCACGAGGCGCATGAACTCGCCGCACATCGGGCATTCTTTCGGCATTCGTCGATCCTAATGCTGCGGCATTTTCTTGACAACCCGCAGGCGCGATTCTATCGTGACTGCACGGTGTTCCGCCCCCGTCGTTCCGACGCGTCGCGAGTAGCGCTCGAAACGCTCGTGCCTCACGAGCGACAGTATCGCCGCTCGTTCGCCGACGAAGTCGCGATCGATTTCCCCTCGTCCCGCGCCGCCATCGAATTCTTTTGCCGCGATCATGTCGAGCCCGACGGCCCGGGCGCCAGCGCGCGCGCCGAGATCGCGATCTCCGCGAACCAGGCCGGCACCGGCGCGATGGTGTCGCTCGAGCTCAATGTGCCGCGCACCTGCCCGTGCTGCGGCGGCCGCGGCGAAGTGTGGAGCGAACGGTGCGAGCCGTGCGACGGCAAGGGCCAGGAGCTGCTGCCGCAACGGCTGACCGTCGCGGTGCCGCCCGGCGTCGCCGACGGCGATCGCTTCAGCTTCACCCTGTGGCTGCCGCGCGGTCCGCGCACGCGCGTCGATGTGACCGTCGCCGTCACACCTTACTAGGGACCTCACGAAGCCGCCTTAGTAAGCGTACTTAGTAAGCGTAAATGTGAAGCGTCACGTCGATTTCCTCTCCACTCTTTATGTGACCTGGGGCGCGATCTTCGCGCTCGTCGCGATTGCCGGCTTCGCGCTCGCCGGCGGCGCGTTCGCGATCGCCGAATCCACCGGGCCGGTGCGGTTTGGATCCGAAATGGCGGCGCGCCTGACCGGCGTCACCATCATGGTCATCGCGCTGATCTCGCTGGTCTGGGCGATCCTGCACATTGTCGTCGGACGGCAGCTGAGAAAGTTGCGGCCGTCGGCGCGGCTGATGGCCCTGGGCCTCGCCATCGGCAATGTGATCCTGTTTCCGTTCGGTAGCGCGCTTGGGGGCTACGCGCTGTGGGCGTTGCTCAAGGATGAAGGCCGACGGCTGTTCGAGCCGGGAACCTGAATCTACAGTTCCAAGGGTTCCAAGGGGTTCCAAAGGGTTCCAAGGGCATCGTTCTGACGGGGTTACTAGGGTTCTCGGTTCTCACGCTTCGGTGCTCTTGGTGGAGCCGAGCTTTATTCGACTACGACGGGTGCGAAGCAGTCAGATTCGGCGGCGCGCAACGGCAGCCAGCGGGCGGTGTCACCGTCGAGATTGGCGGCGACGACTACCGGCGACAACGCGGCCGAATCGAACAGAGAGTTCGCGCCCCCTGCGCGGATGCGCGCCGCGACCTGTTCGCGGAACCGGCCGAACTGCGGCACATCGAACACGAGGAAGTAAACACCGCGAATAACGCCCGGCGCGCTCTCGCGCCGTCGCGCCATGCACTGCGGCTGGATCGTTGCGGACTCGAGACCGGCCTGTCGCGCGAGGTCAAGGAGCTCATCGGGCGTCACCCTGCCCGCGATGGCGCGGTCGAACTCGACGCGTAGCACCACGGGCATCGCGGCACCGGGATAGTGAAGTGACTCCCCCATCCGGGAGAACAGTTCGCGGGAGAGCGGCGGCATCAACTGCTTGTTTGGCGTTAACGTGAGGAACGCTCCCAGCTGGTCGCCCGAGGGCGCAAGACCCAATGTCCAGCCGGCGAGATGCGCCCGAGGAATCGAAAACGGCTCGGCGCTCGTGCTGCGCACCGAACGCACAAACAGCAGACCGAGCGCTGCTAGCGCCACGAGCGCGACCATCACCTTGAGTAGTGTCTTCAGCACCGACGCTCCAGCACGCGGGGAAATCTTAGCATCGCGCTTCTCCCCAAGGTTCCAGGGGGTTCCAACCCACGGTCTAGCTGCGAGGATTGCTCGCGCGTCGGCGTTTCGCTGGAGCTTTCCGCGGCGACGGCGTTCGCCGGCGCCCGGGTCTCGCAGGGCTGTCGAGGGCGTCAGCAGCTTCAGGTTTCATGGCAGGCACTTGAGCGAGCGCAGCCAGGAATCGCGTCCTTGAACCGCGCTGAGCGCGAGCCTCCAAGTGCTCCTCGGTGAGTAGCGCCGACATCTTCTCGGCCAAGGCCGAAGAAACGAGCTGGTTGATTGAAATTCCTTCTCGTCGAGCCAATTCGCGTGCTCGCTCGTGAAGAGAGTTGGGAAGACGAACACTCAATGCGCTCATAGCTTGATCCCCAAAGAACGGAGAACGCGCCAGGCGTCTCTACTTTGATGCCGAAACGTTCCGAACCCGCAAAATCCCGCGTGTTAAACGTCACGATCCGATCACAACGTGCATGAGCGGCGACTTCCAGAACGAGATCGTCACTCGGATCCGACAACGTCGGTCGCCACAGGAAGTAGATCTCTTGGCGCTGAACCTATGGAACCGGATCAACGGTTCCCGCCGCTGTCCAAGGTCCACACCGAAGGATTCTCTTCGTTGCGAGAAGCCCGCCCTTAGCAGCGCCATATTTCTTGACCGCTTCCTCGCCGTAATGGCTACAGGTGAGCGTGAAGCGGCATTGCGCGCCGAGCTTCGCGTAGAGGGGCGAGAGTGTTGCGTGATAGAGGTGGATGCCGCCCACCGCGGCCGCGGTGGTCCATTGCGCCGTCGGCGGGCGCCGCAGATCGAGCGCGATCGCGACCAGGATGAGGATCGCGACCGCGCCGATACGAAGCTTAGAACTTTTCTGCAAAGTCCGACAGGCCCGGGATGATCAGGCGCTTGCCGTTGATGCCCTTGACGATGCACATGATGTGCAGCACGGTCTGCCCGAGGGCCAGCAGCGGCGTGAACAGAAAAGCGATGCAGCCAAAGATCCCGAGCGGGCCGAGCAGGATGCTGATCAGGATCCACATGAAGAGCTCGGCGACCATCAAGACGAGACCGTGCTTCGCGTGCCACTGCACTTCCTTGTCGTCCTTCTCCGTGAGCAGCGGCACCAGCGCCAGCAGCCAGAGATAGGACAACACGATCATCACATTGCGGTTGCTCGACGGAGCGCTGCCGGGCGTTGCATCGGTCATCTGGATCTCTCCTTCACAAGAACGGACAAGGGGCGCGGCGAGTTTACCAATTTCATCCGCATGGTAAGCTGAATTTCTTATGACCCCGCAAACGGTCCTGGACGCGCTGAAGGGCGTCACGGACCCGGACCTCGGCGTCGATCTGGTGACGCTGAAGTTCGTCAAGGACAAGGATATTGCGGTCGATGGCGGCCGCGTCGCCGTCAACGTCGAGGCGGCCACGCCGTCGCCGTCGAAGCGGGCAGCGCTCGCGGCGCGCGTGCGTGAAGCGGTCGGCCTCCTGCCCGGTGTCAGCGAGGTCGTGGTGACGACCACGTTCGCCGTCAAGTCGGTGTCGGCGCCCGAGCACGGCAAGCCGCCCCTGCCTGGTGTCAAGAATGTGATCGCGGTCGGCGCCGGCAAGGGCGGCGTCGGCAAGACCACGGTATCGGTGAATCTCGCCGTCGCGTTGTCGAAGCTCGGGGCGCGGGTCGGCGTGCTCGACGGCGACATCTACGGACCGAACGTGCCGATCATGCTCGGCCTGCAGGCCCAGCTCGATACCGACGCCGACAAGAAGATCAGGCCCGCGGAGAAATACGGCATCCAGGTGGTGTCGATGGGTTTTCTCACGCAGGACGAAGCGCCGATGATCTGGCGTGGCCCGATGCTGCACAGCGCGATCCAGCAGTTCTGCCGCGAGGTCGGTTGGAAGGACATCGATTACCTCGTCGTCGACATGCCGCCGGGCACCGGTGACGTCGCGCTGTCACTCAGCCAGACCGTGCCGGCCGCCGGCGCGATTGTCGTGACCACGCCGCAGCAGGTGTCGCTTGCGGACAGCCGGCGCGCGGTGCGGATGTATCAGAAGTTGAAGATCCCGGTGCTCGGCATGGTCGAGAACATGAGTTTCTACGAGTGCACCAGCTGCCACCACCACGCCGACATCTTCGGTCACGGCGGCGGCGAGCAGACGGCGCACCAGCTGGAGGTGCCGTTCCTCGGCCGGCTGCCGCTGTATCAGCCGATCCGCGTTGGCGGCGATCGCGGCATTCCGCTGGTGATTGCGGAACCGGATTCCGCCGGCACGCGCGCCTTCATGGATTTCGCCGAAGCCACGATGGCGCAGCTCGCCCTCGCCGCGCACCAGGCCGTCGTCGCCCACAAAGGAAAGATCCCGCTCATCCAGGTCAAGTAGTGATAACGACGACGAGCGCGTCCGCGTGGAAGATGCTCGCCGTGGTGTCGCTGGCGCAGTTTCTTGGCATGACGCTGTGGTTTTCGGCCACCGCGGTCACGCCGCTTCTGATCGCCGAATTCGACATTGCGCCGAACCATGCCGCGTGGCTCACGATGGCGGTGCAGGCGGGCTTCGTGGCCGGCACGCTCGTCAGCGCGCTGTCGAACGTCGCGGACGTCCTGAACGCGCGGGTGTTGATGTTGATCGGCTCGCTGGTCGGCGCCTGCGCCAATGCCGCGGTGCTGGTGGCGCCCAGCGGCATCGCCGTCATCGGCCTCCGGTTCATCACCGGCGCATCGCTCGCGCTGGTGTATCCGCCGGCGATGAAGATCGCGGCCGGATGGTTCCGCGACGGCCGCGGCTTCGCGCTCGGCCTGCTGATCGGCGCGCTGACGCTCGGCAAGGCGTTTCCGCATTTGTTGTCGGCGTTGTTCGGCGCCGAATGGCGCGCGCCGATGCTGCTGGCGTCGGGGCTCGCCATCATCGGCGGCACGCTGGTCATGCTGATCGTGCGGGACGGCCCATTCGTCGCGCCGACCTCGCCGTTCGATCCGCACGCGATTAGAAACGTGCTCGCCAGTCGTGGCGCGCGGCTTGCCACCTTGGGTTACCTGGGACACATGTGGGAGCTCTACGCGATGTGGACCTGGGTCGCGGTGTTCGCGTCGGCTAGTTTCGCGGCGTCGGGCGTGGCCGCCGCGTCGAGCGCGGGATCGATCGCGGCGTTTGTCGCGATCGGCAGCGGCGCCGTTGGCTGCGCCGTCGCCGGCTTCATCGGCGATCGCACCGGCAGAGCTCGCGTGGCGATGTGGGCAATGCTGTGCAGCGCCGCCTGCGCGGCGCTCACGCTGGTGGTCTATGGGCGCTCGCCGTGGCTGCTGTACGCGCTGATCGTAGTCTGGGGCTTCTCGGTCGTCGCTGATTCGGCGCAGTTCTCAGC
>JAYWEJ010000004.1:0-6303 GCA_043779345.1 Acidimicrobiia bacterium
GGTGACGATCAACCCCAGCGACAACCCGATCCACAGTCCCCACACGCCCCAGCCGGCGACGAAGCAGAGCAGGTAACTGACCGGCAGGCCGAGCAGCCAATGCGCGACCAGGTTGACGTTCATCGCGATCCGCGTGTTGCCCAGTCCCCGCAAGGTGCCGGTGATCACGCCCTGGATGCCGTCGAACAGCTGGAACACCGCGGCGAGCAACAGCAGCGACGTGCCGACCGAGAGCACGCTCGGGTCGGTCGAGAAGAGCGCGATCAGCCGTTCCGGGATCAGCACGAAGATCAGACCCGACGCCACCATGAAGAGCGTGGCGAGCAGGATTGCCGTCCATCCCGCCGCCGCCGCTCGCGCGCGATCGCCGGCGCCGACCGCGTGGCCGACCCTGACCGCGCCCGCGGAGCCAAGTCCGAGCGGAATCATGAACGCGATGCCGGCGAGGTTGAGCGCGATCTGGTGCGACGCGCTCGAGATCGGATCGAGCGTGCCCGACATCGCGGTGGCGAGCGCGAACACGCCGACTTCCGCGCCCACCTGCGACGCCGCGGGCAGCCCCAGCGTCAGCAGCCGCCGCAACCGGGTCGCATCGAACGCGCGGGCGACATGCCACAAGCCATGCTGGTCATCGATGTGCGCTTCGCGCGTCCGCTTGCGATCGATCCACCACACCGCGAACAACAGCGAGCCGAGCATATAGGCGCGCGAGATCACGGTGGCCCACGCCGATCCGGCGACGCCGAGGGCGGGGAAGCCGTAGTGTCCGTAGACCAGCACCCAGTTGCCGGCGGCGTTGATCAGGTTGGCGGTGACCAGCGCAAACATCACCGGCATGGCCGCGTGCATCCCCTGCAGGTAGCGCCGGCAGACGGCGTAGGCGAGCAGGAACGGCGTGCTCAGGATCAGTACGCCGAAGTACGACTCCAGCAATGGCCGCACGGCGCTGTGAAAGCCGAGCCACGGAATGGCGAACCAGACCAGCACGAGCAGCGCCATGATCGGCACCGCCATCAGGCCGGCCAGCGTGAGTCCGTCGAAGAACCAGCGATGGCAATCGCGGATGTCGCGCGCGCCGTAGGCCTGCGACACCAGCGCGTCGAGGCCTAGCATCACCGCCATCCCGAAGATCGCGAAGGCAATGTGCATCGCGTTGCCGACGCCGGCGGCGCTGATCGCCTCCGGTCCAAGGCCGCCCACCATCACCGTGTCGACCACGCCCATCGCCATCCAGCCGAGCTCGGCCATCACCACCGGGACGGCGATCTTGAGCATCGGCAGGAATTCAGTGCGGACCGAAGACATTGGAGGGAGGCGTTCATTCTAGTAGGATTGCCGTCGGAGCCAGATATGCGAACGACCTTGTCCGCGGCGGCGCTCGTGATTTCGCTCGGCGTCCTGACGTCGCACGCGCAAATCGGCACCCAGCCCGGTTCCGGCTTCCATACCGTGCTGTCGAGCGCGATGCGCTACGCCATGAATTACGAGCAGCGCTTTGCGCTGCTGGCGGCCGACGAGCACTACGAGCAGCAGCTGATGCGTCCGCCCAACCCCGGCGACAACTTGAGCCGCAGCAATCCCGGCGGCGGCATGCGCGCCGGCGGGCAGGTGAACCTGCAGACCATCAAGTCCGACTACCTGCTGGTGCAGCTCGGCGGCGACGGCGAGGGCTTCCTGCCGTTCCGCGATACTTATGAAGTCAAGGGCCGCAAGGTCCGCGATCGCGACGATCGCCTGCTGAAGCTCTTCACCTCGAACGACAAGTCGCGATTCGAGAAGGCCGTCGCCATCAGCGGCGACAGCGCCAAGCACAATCTCGGCAACGTCGCGCGCACCATCAACATCCCGATGCTGGCGATGATGTTCCTGCACCCGCGCGTCAACGAGCGCTTTGAGTTCTCCGACGGCGGCGAGGAGACCATCGGCGGCCGCATCCTGCGAAAAACCACCTACCGGGAAGTGGCGCGGCCGACACTGATCAAGACGACGCGCGGCCGCGATCTCGCGCTGACCGGCGTGATGTGGATCGATCCGTTCAGCGGCACCGTGGTCAAGACCGAGTTGAACGCCGCCGATCCGGCGGTGCGCGCCCAGGTCATCGTCACCTTCCGTCGCGACGAGGCGCTCGATCAGTGGGTGCCGGACAAGATGGAGGAGTACTATAAGGCGGCCCTCGCCGTGGACGACATCCTCGCGACCGCGACGTATACCAACGTGCGCAGGATTCTCAAGAGCGACCTCGAACGCGAATAAATGCGTCGAGTCCTGATCGCGGCCTGCGCGCTCGCGTTGCTGTCGCCGGCCGCGCCGCTCGGCGCCCAGAACCGGACGTTCGATCTCCTGACCGCGAGTGTCGCCGACATCCAGGCGGCCGTCGCGTCAGGCGCGCTGACCTACGAACGACTGATCCGCCTTTACCAGAATCGCATCGACACCTACGACACGCGTGGTCCGCGTCTGCGCGCGATTATCGAGATCAATCCCAAGGCGATCGAGATCGCACGCGCGCTCGATCAGGAACGCAGGGCGACGGGACTCCGCAGCCCGCTCCACGGCATCCCGATCGCGGTCAAAGACAACATCGACGTCAGTGATGTGCCGTCCGCCGGCGGCAGCCTGGTGTTTGCGAAGACCTACCCGGCTCGCGACGCCGCCGTCATCGAGCGGCTGCGCCGGGCCGGCGCGATCATCTTCGTCAAGACCAACATGGACGAACTGGCGCTGGGCTCGCGCGGTCTCAGCTCGTTAGGCGGGCAGATCCTCAATCCCTACGACCTGACACGCAATCCCGGCGGCTCCAGCGGCGGCACCGCGGTAGCCGTCACTGCCGGCTTCGCCACGCTCGGCGTCGCCACGGAGACCGGAGTCTCGATTCGCAGCCCGGCAAGCAACAACGCCGTGGTCGGCATCGCACCGACGCGCGGTCTCGTCAGCCGGGGCGGCGTCATGCCGATTTCCTTCACGCAAGACCGTGTCGGCGTGCACGCCAGATCAGTGGCGGATGCTGCCCTGCTGCTGACGCACCTGCGCGGGTTTGACGCCGACGATCTCGCAACCGCCGACAGTCTTGGCCACGTCGATTCGACGCCGTACTCGGAGCATCTGGACGATCGACTGGCCGGCGCGCGCATCGGCGTGCTTCGCGACTTGTTCCGCAAGGGGGAGCAGTTCGAAGCCGGTAACGCGATTGTCGATCGCCAGATTGCGCTGCTGCGCTCGCGAAGCGCGAGCGTGACGGATGGATTGAGCACCGGCCTCGATCTGCTGGCGCTGATGCCGAACCTTCGGGTCAACGGCTACGAATTGCGAACAGCCTTTGATGCGTATCTGGTGCGGCGCGGACCGGCGAGTCCCGTCAAGACGCTGGCCGAGCTGATCGCCACCGGCAAGTACCTGAAGGGCGGCACCCAGGAACTGCGCTACAGGGAAACCATGAAGGTCGGTGCGCTCGATTCCGATCGCGAGTATCTATCGCGTCTTCAGAGCCAGCGAATGGTCCGGCAACGCCTGGTCGAGCTCATGGATCGCGCGGGCGTCGATGCACTCGTCTATCCGGTCAAGGCGCTCGGCGCGCCGCTGATTGGCAGCTCCGACGATGGCACACGCGACAACTCGATCAGCGCGGCGACCGGCCTGCCGGCGATCGTGCTTCCGGCGGGAACCGACGCAGCCGGATTACCGATTGCGCTCGAGCTGCTTGGCCGTCCATTCAGTGAGGCGAAGTTGGTCCAGGTTGCGTATGCTTACGAGCAGGCGAGCCGTGCACGCGTGGCTCCCAGGAGCACGCCGCATTTGCCCGGCGAGCTATTTTCCTATTGAAGGGTCTCACTATGGCTTCACGAGTGTCGTTGGTCGCGTTTCTAATCGTTGTTGCGCTGAGCGCAGGTGCGAGCGCCACTGACTGGCCGCACTGGCGCGGACCGACGACGACCGGCGTCGCCGCCGCGTCACCACTGCCGTCGACGTGGAGCGCGAACGAGAACGTCGCGTGGCAAGCGCTGCTGGAAGGCGCCGGCGTGTCATCGCCGATCGTGTCCGGCAATCGCGTGTTCGTGACGTCGCAGACCGGCGACGGCCGTCGCCGCGCCGGCAATCATCCGACGCTCACGCAAGGGGGCGACCCGAAGGCGGCGGGCGAGACGACGCTGGCGCGCCGCACCCGCACCGACCTTGCCTTCATCGTCGAAGCCTTCGATCGGATGTCCGGCAAGCGGCTCTGGATTCACGAGGTGAAGCCGGAAGGCGAGCTCCCGCCCGTGCACGACAAGCACAACCTTGCGAGCGCGAGCCCGGTCACCGACGGCGAGCGTGTCTATGCCTGGTTCGGCACCGGTCAGATGGTCGCGCTCGACGTCGCCGGCAAGCCGGTGTGGACGAAGAATCTCGCCAAGGAGTACGGCGCGTTCGATATTCAGTGGGGCCACGCCAGTTCTCCAGTGCTGTTCCAGGATTCGATCATCCTGTTGTGCTATCACGCGCCAGCCTCGTACATCGTCGCGCTCGACAAGCGCACCGGCGCGGTGAAGTGGAAGATCGACAAGCCCGCGGGCCAGGAATCCTACAGCTCGCCGGTCGTCGTGCAGGGGCCCGGCGGCAACGAGCTGATCGTCAATTCCAACAGCGGCGTCGAGTCGTTCGATCCGGCCACGGGCAAGTCGCTGTGGACGTATCCTGAAGTGAATCGATTTCCGATTCCGGTCGCGATGGTCGACAACGGCGTCCTCTATCTCAGTCGCGGTTATCGCAGCAGCCCGTTCATGGCGATCAGGCTCGGCGGCCGCGGCGACATCACCAAGACCCATGTCGCGTGGCGCATCCCGACCGGCGGCCCGTATGTCTCGTCGCTGGTGCATTACCAGGGCGTGATCTACATGAGCACCGACAACGGCATCCTCTCGGCGGTCGATGCGAGCAACGGCGAGCGGCTATGGCAGGAGCGCGTCGGCGGCACCTTCAGCGCGTCGCCGATTGCCGGTGATGGCAAGGTCTACTTCGTCAGCGAGGGCGGCGAGACGGTGGTGATCAAGGCCGGCCGCACGTTCGAGATCGTGTCACGCAACAAGCTCGATGGGCACTTCGTCGCGTCACCAGCCGCATCCGCCGGACGAGTGTTTCTGCGCGCGGACGATCGGATCATCGCCGTCGGGAAATGAGCCCGGCCACGTCGACGGTGGTCGCCAGACCCAAGACCCAAGACCCAAGACCCAAGACCCTACGGCGTCGGTAGTGGCGGCATCTTGTCTTTTGCCAGCCGCGGCAGCATCTGATCGCGCATCGCCAGGTGATACACGGCGGCGGCGATCACCATCGCCGACTGCTGGGCGTCGCCTTCGATGATGCGTTCGTAGGTGTCCAGGTTGGTGTGCCACGTGTGCGAGTTGTATTCGATCGGATCCTGCTGGATGCCAATGCCGGGCAGGCCCGCCTCGTTGAACGAGGTCGAATCGGTGCCGCCGCGGCGGCGGCTTTGCGTGGCGTTGACGCCGAAGAATCCGTTGTCGGCAAACGGCTTCGTCGCTTCTCGAAGGATGGCGGCCGCTTCCGGCGGTCCGAACACCGACGCGCCGCGGGCGCGGCCGGTGCCGGAATCGATGTTGAAATAGCCCGCGAAGTTCGCGTGTCCGGGCTTCGCGTTCTCGACCATGCCGAAGTGTTCCTTCACATAGGCCTGCGAGCCGAGCAGCCCCTGTTCCTCACCGCTCCACAGCGCCACGCGAATGGTACGGCGCGGCTTGACGCCGATCGCCTGCAGGATGCGAATCGCCTCGAGCATCGTCGCCGAGCCGATGGCGTTGTCGGTCGCGCCGGTCGCGGAATGCCACGAGTCGATGTGGCCGCCGAGCATCACCACTTCCTGCGCCTTGTCGCTGCCGGGAATCTCGGCGACGACGTTGTAGGCGGTGGAACCCTCGGGGACGGTGCGATTGGCGATGTTGAGCTCGACTTCGACCGGCGTGCCGTCGGCGAGAACCCGGGAGATGCGGCCGTAGTCTTCGTTGCGCATCACGACCGTCGGCACTGCCCTCGCCACATCGAAGGTGCGGTTGTTGAATGCGCGGATTTGTCCGTGCTCGCGGCCGGCATCGTTGATGCGGCCGACCGCGCCGGCGGCGACCAGGAACTGATCGAATTGCTCGGCGACCTGCGCGGCCGGCACGACGTTCGGGTTCGACGGACCCGGCGGCCCGCCGCCGCCGAAGTTCTGCTGCTGCGGGTTGACGGCGTCGTACTGTGCGCGAACGTCGTTGTCTTCGCGGCGTTTCTGCGGCGTCAGAATCGTGACCGGGACGATCGTCGGCGCGC
>JAYWEJ010000005.1:0-15018 GCA_043779345.1 Acidimicrobiia bacterium
CCTGCGCCACGCGCGATCCATACGACGTGCCGTAAAGATTGATCGGACCGTAGCCGAGCGCTTGCCGCACTTCTTCGAGATCGTCGACGGCGATCTCCGTGGTGTAGTGCCGGAGGTCGCTGGTCTTTTCGAGCCGCGCCCGGCAGGCGCGCACGGCTGGAACGCTCAGCAGGTTCTCGTCATAGACGCCGTTGCTGCCTGGTTCGGCCAGTTCAGCGCACAGCAGTGGTGACGACTTGCCGGTGCCCCGCAAATCGACGAGAACGATGTCGCGTTTTCTCCGGATGTCGTGGAAGACACGGCTGAAGAAGCGCGCGTTGAACGACGGCGCGTCCCCCGGTCCGCCGGCCAGCATGAAAAACGGATCCGGCAGCTTGTCGGCGTCGAGCGCTGAAAGCACGATGACCGACAGGCCCACTGATCGGACCTGGCCGGACCGCGCGCCCCGATCCTCGCGTACCGAAAGCGTGCCGCACCTGGCCTCGCCCGGGACGCCTTCGAGCGTGCACGGTGACAGCGCCAGCGTGACTTGCGCCGCGAGCGCCGCCGCTAGAATCACTGGCGCATCCCCAGCAGCACGAGACCGGCGACCGCCTTCTCGCGCACCTGCGCATCCGGATCCTTCAGCGCTTTCGTCAACGCTCCGACCGCGCGCGCGTCGCCGCTCGCGCCAAGCGCGATGGCCGCTTTCTCACGCACCTGCGAATCGCTGTCGTCGATGGCGGTCAACAACGGTTCGATGATCCGTGGATCGCGGCGGAACGCCAGACCGATCGCCGCCTTCTCGCGCACCTGCGCGTCGGAGTCCTGCAAGGCGCTCAGCAGCGGATCGATCACGCCGGAGCCGGGCGTCACCGCCAGCCCAATCGCCGCCTGCTCGCGGACCTGGCTGTCGGCATCGCCAAGCGCCTGGACCAGCGCCGCCGTCACCGACGGCACCACCACCTGATCGTCGATCGACATCACGAGCGGGGCTTTGACGAGCGGCCGCGGCGCGGCCTGGGACGCCGGCAGCGGCTCTTGCGATGCGAGGTTCGGTTTCGGCTGGGCTCCGAGAATCGCGGTGGCGATCGTGATGATCCCGAACCCGACGAGCCACCGCGTCGATCGGCGAGGCGTGCGTGCCGCGTCGGCAAGGATTGACAGCAGGCGGCCTTCGATCGCCGCCGGCCTCGCCATGCTGAGCGCCGTCGCCGGCGTCCATGCCGATCCGGGCCGGCGCGCGAGATCGAGCAACAGCGTCGCGTACGCCGACGGCTTCGCCCCGAATCGCAACACTTCGTCGTCACACGCGCGCTCACGCTCGCGCGCGAGGCCCGCGGCCGCATACCAGACCAGCGGATTGAACCAGTAGATCGCACAGGCGAGCTGCGCGATCGCCTGCGTGCGCCGATCGCCGCGCTTGATGTGCGTCATCTCGTGCACGAGCGCCGCCTGGCGTGCTTCAATGCTCCACGACGCCGCCGACAGCGGCATCATCACCACCGACGCAAAGAGACCCGCCACGTGCGGGCTCGTATCCCTCAATGACTGCCGAACGCCGATTGGTCCCCTGAGCCCGATCCTCGCGCCGATCGATCGTGCTTCGTTCACCCACTGTTCCGGAGCCGGTCTTGATCCTCTCCAGACGGTCATTCCACTCAGACACCAACAGAACAGGAACCATCCAAGAACCCCAACGGTTCCAAAGGCTCCAACGGTTCCAAGAGTTCCAAAGGCATCGTTCCGTTGGGTTCCAGCGTGTTCCACGGCGTTCGAAACCGTTGGAACACTTGGAACAATTGGCGCCCCTTCGAACACGACCCTTGGAACCTCTGGAATGTTTGGAATCCCTGGAACCCTGATCGTGGGAGCGAGCGTGATGAGAACAGGCGCGAGCACGACGATCACGATGGAGACATGCCAGACCAGATGCCGCGTCGACGGAGCCGCGCGACGAAGGAGCGCGGCGATCAGGGCGCCGGCGATCAAGATGACCGACGTGCGCGCGACGAGTTCGATATCCATTACCGTCCTTCTTTCCGCGCGCGATCGATCAGGGCCGAGAGCCGCGTCAGCTCCTCGTCCGACAGCGAACCCGAGTCGACGAGCGCCGCGGCGGCCTGCGCCGCCGAGCCCTCGAAAAATGTTTTGACGATGCGGGTGAGCGCCGAGTTGCGCGCGGTATCGCGCGGCACCAGCGGCAGGTAGAGATAGCGCGTGCCCTGCGATTCATGGCGCGCATGGCCCTTTTCCTCGAGGATGCGAAGCAGCGCGCGCACGGCTGAGTAGCTCGGCGGGTCCGGAAGGGCTTCGCGCACCTCGGCCGCGGTGGCCGAGCCCTTCGCATAGAGGATGTCGAGAATCTGCCGCTCTCGCCGCGACAGCGTGTCGCCGGGAACCATTGTGCTCAGGCCTCTCATCGCGAAACTGGCGGTGGCGAAATTTTTAGCACGTGCTAAGTATTTAGCAGTACCGCCTTCCCAGCGCAAGTGCCTCGGGTACAAATCAATTACTTGCCTCCGACCAGATCGGTCGCATATGCTGGGTTTTCAAACTGAGACTGAATCTCATTTTTGCTTCCATCGCGGCAATCTCATGTTGCAAGCATTCGTCATCACCCTGCGGGAAGGCCTCGAAGCTTTCCTGATTATTGCCATCAGCCTCGCCTATCTCCGCAAGAGCGGACGCAGCGAATTGATCGCTGCGGTGCATTGGGGCATCGCCCTCTCGGTGCTGCTCAGCATCGGCGCCGCCTACCTGTTCCAGCAGGCGTCGAACCAGGCGCTGTGGGAAGGCGTGCTCGCCATCGCCGCGGCCATCTCGGTCGCGACGCTGACGGTGCACATGTGGCGCACCGCGAAGAAGATCAAGGGCGAGATCGAAGGCCAGCTCCGCGCCTCGACGGAGAAGACCGGCAGCGCCGCGTGGCTGGGCGTCTTCCTGTTCACGCTGTTGATGATTTCGCGCGAAGGCATGGAAACCGCGCTGCTGATGGGCGCGCTCCTGACGCAGGTGCAGACGATGACGATTGTCGGCGGCGCGATTGCCGGCACGCTCGCCGCGGCCGCGATCGCGATGATGTGGTCGCGGTACGGACACCGCGTCAACCTCGCGCTGTTTTTCCAGGTCACCGCGATCTTCCTGCTGGTCTTCGTCGGGCAGCTCCTGATCTACGGCTTCCACGAGCTGACCGAAGCGAACCTGTTCCCGAACAGCGAGGCGCTGCACTGGGCCACCGAGCCCTACGGGCCTGACGGCGTGTATGGCCAGTACCTGACCTACATGCTCGTCGCGATGCCCCTTGGCTGGCTGCTGTTCGCCATGCTGACCGGCGGCAACCGCACCCCGGCGGCGGGCTCCGCCGCGCCGGGCCGCGCCGCCTGATGTTGACAAGCGGGGTCAGACCCCGTTTGTCAACATTTCGCTGTTGAATTTCGGGGTCAGACCCCAAAATTCAACCTGTGCCCAAGCCGCCACTCACCGCCACGCTGACGTGGCAAGGCGACCTGCGTTTTCACGCCGCCACACCCCGCGCCGCCATGGTTCTCGATAGCGAAGGCACCGCCGGGCCGTCGCCGCCGGAGGCGATCGCGATGGCGCTGGCCGGGTGCATGGCGATCGATGTCGCCGACATCGTGATCAAGGGCCGTCACGCCCTGGCATCACTCGAGGCGAGGATCGCCGGCGAGCGCCGCGAGGAACCGCCGCGGCATTTCGTCAGCTTCACGCTGCACTTCGCGCTGACCGGTGACGTGCCCGTGCACGCCGTCGAGCGGGCCATCCAGCTGTCGCGCGACAAATACTGTTCGGTGTGGCACTCGCTGCGCCAGGACATCGACCTGCGCACGACGTTCGAGGTCGCTCCTGGCTCGTAAGGTCTATCTCGACTGGCTGCGCGGCGTCGCGGTGATCATCATGGTCGGCGCGCACGTCACCGACGCCTGGACGCGCGTCGAGGATCGCGGCCGCACGCTGTACATGTATACGGTCTTTGTCGCCGGCATGGCGGCGCCGCTGTTCCTGTTTCTCGCGGGCCTGACGATCGCGCTGGCGGCCTCGGCGCGGGCCGCGAAAGTGGGGCACGCCGCGGCGGCGTCGCAGGCGCGCCTGCGAGGGCTGCAGATCTTCGTGCTGGCATGTCTCTTCCGTCTGCAATCGCAGCTGCTCGGCTGGGGCGCCTTCGGCAACTTCCTCAAGGTGGACATCCTCAACGTGATGGGCATCGCGATGATCGCGGCGGCGCTGATCTGGTCGCTGTCATCGCATCGCCTGGTTCGCATCCTGCTCTTTGCGATCGCGACCGCGGCGGTCGCGATGAGCACGCCGCTGGTGCGAGAGGCCGGCATGCTGGCGGCGCTGCCCGATCCGATCGAGGCCTACATCCGTCCGCTGCCCGGCCGCACCAACTTCGCGCTGTTTCCGTGGATGGGTTTTGTCCTGGCGGGCGCGATCGCGGGCGAGCTCGTCTTCGCCGCCAAGACCGTCGCGCAGGAGCGGCGCCTGCAGGCCGCGCTGCTGCTCTCGGGCGTCGCCGGCGCGATCCTCGCGCACGAGGCGTCGTTTCGCCCATCGATCTATCCGGTCGCGAACTTCTGGACCAGCTCGCCGACGTTCTTCTTCATCCGCCTCGGCCTGTGCACGGCGATGCTGCCGTTCGCGCGCGGCGTCGATCTGTTTCACGGGCTCCTGCGCCGGCGCGTCGGCATCGGCGCCGGCACCACCGACGTGCCCGGCCGCGTCGTCTGCACGCTTGGCCGCTCGTCGCTCTTCGTCTATTGGATTCACGTCGAGATGGCCTATGGCGGCATCGCGCTGCCGTTGAAACGCGCCTTGCCGCTCGAGCTGTCGCTGCTGGCGACCGTCGCGCTATTAGCGGTGCTCTACACGATCGTGCGATGGAAGGACCGCAAGATGGCGGGTCGAGAACTGACGGGCGTGTGGCGAATCCTCGCGCCCGTCCTGAAGTGATTAGAAGGCCAGCAGGTAGGTCATCTTCGCGATCACCGCGCGCGAAATCAGGTCGCCGCTGCGGTAATCCCGCCGCTCGTTGTAGACCAGGTAAATGTCGCTCAATGGGCGATGGATGATATCCAGGCGCACGTTCGACGACCACTGGTTGGTGTCGGTGTTGTACTGCACCAGCGCGTTCACGAACATCTTGGTGGTGAAGTAGACGTTGACGCGGCCCGTTACCAGGTGAGTGGTGAACGATCCCGAATCGAGCGCGATGTCGTTGATCTGATCGCTCAGCGACAAGTTGAGGTGCTCGTTCATCCGGTAGGTGCCGCCGATGGTGTAAGTGCGGCGGTAGCCGTCGTAGAACTCGCCGTTGCCGTAGCGCAGGTTCATCGAGAACGGCGCCGAGGAGTTGGTGTTGACGAGGATGAAGTTCTCGTTGAACTCGTAGCGCCCCGGGTTGACGAAGATTTTCCGCCGGCTGTTAATCGTGAAACGCTCGTCGATCACCTCGACGTTCGGATTGACGCCGACCTCAACGAAGGTGCTGTTTTGGAACGTCACCGGCAAGTGCCAGTCCATGTAGCGGGACTCGAGGCCGCCGCCGTTGCGGCGCGTGAAGTTCTCGAACTGAATGTGCGGGAAGGTCTCGCGCACGTAGCGCGATAACCGGCGCGGGCGGAAGCGGGCGCCGACGTAGAACTCGGAGTTGTCGACGCCGCGGCGGGGGACGAAGCCCATCTCGTCATTGAAGCGGCTGCCGATCGTCTGGAACATGCCGCGCGCTTCCCACCGGTTGCTCCGGTAGCCGACGCCGCTCTTGGAGTACCAGTCATCACCAGTCCCCGGCAGGCGTGACACGGGCGAATCGCTCTTGGCGATCGCCACGTTCGCGGTCAGGTCGCCGAGAAATCGGAAATTGGCGTCGGCGCCGAAGCTGCGGTTGTGATCCAGACCGCGCGGATCCTTGTTCACAAACATCACGCCGACGTCGGAGTTTGCGAGGATGTCGCGGCGCAGGCGCAGCGCGGTGAAGTTCGTCGACGGGCTGGCGTCCTTCTCGCGCTGCTCGATGTTGAGCGCGCCGACCGACCAGCCGCCGACGCGTCCCGTGAGGCGCGAGCCGGCAAGGAGCGGAATCGCGTCGCCGGTTGGTGACAGGCCGATCTGCCGGCTGAAGAAGAAGATCATGTCCTGCGACTGGTTCTGCCGGCCGCCGCCCCCGCCGCCTCCGCCCCCCCCGCCGCCGCCGCCCGTGTTGCCCGAGCCGAACTGAAACACGCCGGAATTTTCGAGGAAGAAGTCGCGCTTCTCCGGGAAGAACAGGCTGAAGCGCGTCAGGTTGACCTGCTGCTCGTCGGCTTCGACCTGCGAGAAGTCGGTGTTGACCGTGAAGTCCCACGTTAGTCCCGACGTCACGCCGTACTTCACGTCGAGTCCCGCGTCGAAGTCCTTATCCAGCGACACGCCGGCCAGCTTGTTCATGTTCGCGAGCGCATAGGGCTTGACGCGAACGTTCGCGCCCGGCTTGAGCCCTTGCAGGCCCTCATACGTGCCCGCCATCGACACCCGCGACAACTGGTGAATGCGGCGCAGCGGCGACCAGTAGCTGTTCTCGTTCTTGCGGCGCAGGCGCCGCTGGAAATTGATGCCCCACGTCTGCATCGCTTCGGGACCGAACTTCAACGTCTTGAACGGAATCTCGATCTCGGCGTACCAGCCGTCCTCGCCGATGCGCGTGGCGACGTCCCAGATGCCGTCCCAGTTCGCGTTCTGATCGCGGCCCTCGTTCGACATCTGCGAGTCCCACTTCGCGCCGCTGGGATTGATCGCAAACTGGTAGCCGTTGCGCTCGTCGTGGAAGGTGTCGATGACGACCTGGAAGCCGTCGGCGCTGCCGGTATTGAAATCCTTGCGCAGCTCGTTGACGATGATCAGGCCTGGTTCCGGATCCTTCGCGAACACGCCGATGTAGATCGCGCGATCGTCGTACAACAACTTCACTTCGGTGTCGTACGTCGCCGGCTCGCCCTCGCGCGGATCGTTCTGCACGAAATTGGTGGCGAGCGGCGCCGCCGCCCACGACGCTTCGTCGAGCCGGCCGTCGAGCGCGATCGGCCCCTGTGCCTGGGTGGCTTTCAGCCGGCGCTCCTCGCGCGCGGTGGCGTAGTCGATCCCGCCGTTCTGGGAGGTCTGGGCGGAGGCGGGGCCGGCCGCCGCCACAATCATGGCGGCAAGCGCCGCGCGCGCGAGTAGCATGTGCAAGTTCATTAGTGTTGTTGGAGCCAAAGGTGTCTTTGGCAAACACATATGGTCGCCTGAAATCAGCCTTTGCGTGTAACGGAATGTAAACATGAAGCTGCTCATGACCGCCGCCCTGGTTCTCGCCGTCACCACGCCGATGTCGGGACAGGAAGCCCGCCGGCGATGGGAAATGCAACGCCAGATCCGGCTCGACAAGTTCGAGCAGGTGCTGCCGCGCGCCATGCGCGACAACGGCATCGACATGTGGATCGTCGCCGTCAAAGAGAACCACTACGACCCGCTCTGGAACGACCTGGGCCGCGGCTACGTGACCGGCATCGGCTACTACGTCTTCACCGATCGCGGCGGCGATCGCATCGAGCGCGCCGCCCTCGGCCCGAGCGGATACATGCTGAGCCAATCCGGCGCCTACGACATCATCGCGGGCGCAGCGACGCTCGCCGATCACGTCAAGGCGCGCAACCCGAAACGCATCGGCCTCAACATGTCCGAGCAGATCGGCCCGGCCGACGGCCTCTCGGTGACGATGCTCGCGCACCTCAAGACCACGCTTGGCGACGCGTTCGCATCGCGATTCGTGTCGGCCGAGAAACTCGTCGCCGACTTCCGCTCGCACCGCGTCGCGGCGGAGATCGTGGCGTTCGGCGAGGCCGCCAACATCGCGATCCAGCTCACCGAACGGGCGCTCTCGAACGAAGTGATCACGCCCGGCAAGACCACGCTCGAGGACGTCGCATGGTGGATGCAGGACCGCCTGCTCGATCGCGCGCTCGGGTCGGAGTTCGACATGCCGTCCGTCTACGTCACCGGCCCCACCGGCATCGTCGCCACCTCGAGCTCGCGCATCATCCAGCCCGGCGACGTCATGATGATCGACTGGGGCGTGCAGCTGATGAACTTCGGCACCGACGTGAAGCGCGTCGCCTACGTCCTGAAGGCTGGTGAAACGGCGCCGCCGCAGAGCATCCAGAACGCCTTCGACAAGGCGCTGACCGTCCGCGACGCCCTCAAGAAGGCGATCAAGGTCGGCGTGCGCGCCGACGAGACGATGAAGAACATGGATGCGGCGCTGCGCGCGGCCGGCTTCGGCGTGATCGAATTCAACCGCCCGAACAAGGACGACAAGACCGACGTCGTCTATGGTTTCCATCCGGTCGGCAACACCGGGCACGACATCGGCCCGTCGCTGACGACCTGGCAGCCGCTGCAGTCGACGTTCGTGATGCACGCGCAGCACATGTTCTCGTTCGAATACTTCGCCTACACGCCGATCGCCGAATGGGGCGGTGCGAAGTTACGCGTGCCGATCGAAGACGATGCGATCCTGACGGATGCCGGAATCCAGTTTCTTCACCCGGCGAATTACCGGCTACTCGTGATCAAGTAGGTGATCAGGATTCGTTATAGAAGTATCCGCCGACGGCCGACGCGATCAGCATTTCAACCGCCGACCAGATGATGATCGTGAGGACCAGACCCATCGAATACAACCCGATCGTGCCGCCAAGGATTGCCGCGTAGAGGTACGACGCCGCCCAGATCATCAGGCCCGCGGCCATTGCGGTCATCGGCCCCGGCCCCAGGCGCGGGCGAATCGCCGCGTACACGAAAATCGTGATGAAGCCGAGCACGGTCGTTGACACGGCGAATACCGCGATCTGGCCGGCGCCCTCGGCCGGCGGCAGGTTCCGCGCGGCCAGCTCCGCCGCCATTTGCGCTCCGGCGACGGGTAGATTGAGGATGTACTGGCTGATGTTCATCAGCACAGCCGCTGCCAGCCCGCCTTTCAAGACACCGCCGATGTTGATCTGGCCCACGTCTCCCCCTACGGGAAGGAGAATAAACTACCGTCGCGCTTAGCGTCTCGGAATCTTCAAAGAGACCTAGAATCGAGCGAGATGCTCGAATCACTCCTGCTGTGGCTGACCGTTGCGTTCGTGGTCGTCACGGTCGGCGCCGTGCTCGGCTACTTTGGGCTGCGCTGGGTGTTCATGCGCACCGCGGACCAGATGGCCGCGGTCGTCGATCGCAGCGTCGGCGGCGTCGCCGCCAACGCGTTCACGCGCATCGCGCGCTTCGCGCAGGCGCGCGGCATCGGCATCGACGAAGCGCAGAGGATTTTCGGCCTCAGGATCGATCGCCTGGCGAAGATCATGGACAGTGCGGTGACGCTGCCCATCGTCGGCCGGGTCGGTCTCGACGCGGTGCTCGACCTGATTCCGGTGTTTGGAAACTTTGCCGGCGCGGCGGTGTCGTTGACGCTGATCGCGCGGACGCTTCAGTACGGCCCGCCGCCGTCGCTGGTGTCGAGGATGCTGTCGAACGTGCTGGTCGACGTCATCCTCGGCGCCATTCCGGTCGTCGGCCCGCTCGCCGACCTCTGGTTCAGGGCCAACGACAAGAACGCGCAACTGATGCGCGAATTCCTGTCGTCGACCGACGTCAGTTCTGCTGGGCCGCGGTCGACGTCTTGACCGGTGCGGCCGCCGCCATGTCGTTCCAAAACATCAACGCGTTGAACACCATCTCGTGTTCGCCGAAGGTCTGCCAGCGGTAGATCGGGTTGTTGGCGAACATGATCACGCGCCCCTTGCCCGACGGGGCATCGACGACCATGGGGCGGTTGCGGATCTGATCCGGATTGCGCATCAGGCCGCTGAGGACGCCGGCCTCGCCGCCGGTGAATCGCGCGATCACTTGCGGCCGATCGGGTGACGTGCCGGCGAACTGTTCGACGCCGGCCGGCGGACCCACCTGCAGCAGCGGGCCGCCCGCGTAACGAATCGGCAGCGTCTTCTGCGAATACCCGAACATCGTCGGATGGGTCGGGATGAGGATGTCGGCATTCACGTACGGTCCCGGAGCGTAGAAGCCCGGCGCCGGGCCTTGCGCGTCGACGCCCTTCGCGATGCCGAAATCAGCGGGGAAGTAGCTGGCAACACCGAGCGTGAGCAGCACGCCGCCGTCCTCGACGAATTTCTGAAATTCCGCGGCCCCGGCCAGGCCCATCCCGCCGCGCACGTCGTCGGTCTCCGCGTAGATGCCGAGCGACTTGAACTTGTCGTTCTTCTTGTAGGGCAGCGGCTTCGAGAGCTTCGAGGTCTCGTAGACGATCGACTTGCCGTTCTGGGTCTGGTGCGGCATCACGATCACGTCGTACTTGGATCGCAGGTTGGCGCCCGCCTGGACGTGATCCTTGTGGATCAGATCGAACGGGATCTCCCAGCGATCGAACGCCAGGCGGACCCAGCCGACCTTCTCGGTGTTCGACCAGGTCGTGTAGATCGCGAGGCGCGGCAGATCGACGTCGACGGTCTGCAGATCCGCCGGCGCCGACTGGACCGCAAGGCCCTGCAGGCCCAGCAGCTCGATCTCGCGCCGCGCCCGATCGGTCGCCGGAATCAGCAGCGAGCCGGCCGGGAACTCGCGATCGCCCACCTTGAACGCCGCCTTCGCGGCCTTGATCGCCGAGTCCTTCAACCGGTAGCGAAGCGTGATCAGGTTCAGCGAGCCGTTGTGCGAGACGATGTAGACGGAGTTGCTGGCGCCGATCGCGCCGCTTGGATCGCTGAGCACGCCAAGCGTCGTCACGTCGTCTTTGAGCAGGATCGCCGCGGTGTCGAGGATGGTCTTGTCCTCGATGGTCTTGACGTCGATGTTGCTCGCCATGGCCATCGACCAGGCGCTGTCGTCGTAGGTGGTGAGCGCCGGATCAGGATAGTTCTGCTTCTCGATCAGCGTCTTGGCGAGCGGGCCGTACGGCTGGTTCAGCTTGACGATGTACGAGCCGGCCGCGAACGTGCCTTCCTTGACCGTGATCTCCGCGGTGGCGCGATGCACTTCAATCGCCTGCCGGCGCAGCAGGTTGGCGACGCGATCGACCTGCGTCTGATCGCGCTGGCCCGCCGGAATCACGAACGCATGTGGCGGCTTCTCGGCGCCCTTCTTCACGGCGTTCGCCGACTTCTTGTAGTAGTTCTCGACGACCATCGTCGGGAACTTCGAGGTCAGCTCGAGCGCGGTCAGCAGGCCCGTCTGCGCGTAGTTGATCGAGTTGCGGATCGACCAGTCCACCTCACCCGCCGTTGCCGGGTTGGGGCGGTACCACTGCCGCGTCAACTGGCTGCCCGAGAGGCGCGCCTTCTTGGTGTTGGCGCCGCCCTGGTTGAACACTTCATACATCCGCAGCATGCCGTTGTGGTTGGCCGCGGCGAAGCCGAGATAGCCGGGCGACCACATGTCGACGAACCCGAAGTGCCACACGCCGGGCATGCCGAACGCCGTCAGCTTGTTCACTTCGTAGGCCGCGAAGAACGGCAGCTCGGTGTAGAGGATCGGATCGAGGTTGGCGTTCTGCGGCGGCTGGCCGCTGAACGTGTAGAGCAGCGTCTGCGCCTCGTGCACGTCGTGCCAGATCGGCGGCACCCAGTGCAGGTACCAGTCGAGATGCGCGCGCAGTGAGTCGACGCCGTAGTTGATGTCGCGGTTGTTGTCGTGGAACACGTACTTGCCCCAGTACGGAGGGCCGCCGTAGTTCTCACCGCCGTCGTACGCCTCATCGATCTTGTAGGCGTAGTACCAGTCGACGTAGCGATCGCGGCCATCGACATCGGTCGTGCCGGTGATGCTGACGATGACGTTGTCGCGAATCTGCTTGATGTACGGCTCGTCGCTGACTGCGAGGCGATACGCGAGCTCGATCACGGCTTCCGGTGGATTCGTTTCCCCGGAGTGCAGGCCGGCGCTGATGTGATAGTGCGGCTTGGTGTTCGCGATCAGCTTCTGCGCTGCCGCGTCGGTGAGGCCGCGCGGGTCGGCGATCCTTTTCGTGTTCTGCCGGTTGATCTCGAGGTTCTTGAGGTTCGCTTCAGACGTGACGTAGACGACCATGATGTCGCGGCCCTCTTCGGTCTTGGCGGTGACCTCGGTCCTCACGCGTCCCGGCAGCGCCTTCTCGAGCGCGCGAAAGTAACGCTGCTGATCGGCGACGTAGGTCAGTTTCTTCTCGGTGCCGATGTGATACCCGAGCACGTCTTTCGGCGTCGGAACGCCCGCTTTCCTGGGCAAATGGTCGACCAGGGGCGACATGAATTCGGGCTTGGTTGTGGCTTTTTTCACGAACTCGGCAAAATCCACGTCGTCTGGGACAGCTGCTGCCGCAGTTTTTTGGGCGTGCGTGACCGTTTCAATGGATGAGCTGAGAAAGAGGGCAAGGACGAGCAGAAAACCCTGGAGGCGTATCTTTTTGGTCATTGCGAATAAGCCCTTCAAATACGACTACTTACAGGAATTCATGGGGCCGGAACTGTGTGCGGACACTCACGATTTTGGGCAAAAACCGTTGAGTGACCGCATCCGCAAACGATAGAATCCACCTCTTTAGGGGAGCGTATCAAGGAGTTACCCACTACGTAACAACTCGGCTCGGCCAACTATTACCGGCCGTTCCTACGGAACGGCCGCACGTGCGAATCGAGCTTATCCACCGTTAGACGGACTCATATGATCAGCGTAGCGGCTATCCGGATGCAGCAGTTCGGCGTGCAATTCTATCAGGCCTCCCTGACGGCCAGCGATATCGACAAGCTCGTGCGCTTCGAAGTGCTGAGCTATCAGGACGAGGCGAAAGCCGGCTTGCGGGGGAAGAAGAAGGGCCCGCAATCCAAGATCAACTGGGACCTCCTCGAGCGCCGCATCGCGTCGAATGAGAAGGCCTACCAGCGCCAGATCATCCGCAAGAAAATCGACGAGCTCGTGCAGTACTACGAGCAGTGCCGGCAGGCCCGCGACCTGCCGTCGATTCCCGGCGCCGTCATCATTTCGTGCGACGAGAAATTGAGCTTCGAGCCCGTTGAGAGCGGCTCGTGGGTCGGCCGCCTCAAGGTGCCGGAGCGCGAAGGCATCCTCCGCGCCATCGACGGCCAGCACCGCCTGCTGGCGTTGCATGCGGACATCGCCCGGTTCGGTGACGAGCCCTTCACGGTGCCGGCGATCATTTTCGATCGCGTCCCGGAAGATCACATCGTGCAGATGTTCGTCACCATCAACGCCAAGCACACGCGCCTCAACGCGTCGCACCTCGTGTCGCTCTCGGGACGGCAGCTGTATCGCGACGAAGCGCTCGCCGCCGCCCACGACGTCGTCCGCGCCATCAACGATCGCGAGGAATCGCCGCTGGTCGGCGAGATCAAGCTGCTCGGCGTCGGCAAGGGCCGCGTCGGCCAGGCCCCGCTCGCGCAGGAGCTCAAGAAGTTGTTCGCGGATGAAGCCGCGCTCGGCGGCGCCCGCAAGAGCGAACAGTTCCGCGAGGAATCGAAGAAGTTCTTCGTCAACTACTTCAAGCAGATCGCCAGCATCTTCGAGTCGGCGTGGAACGGCCGCAAGTACAGCATCAAGTCGGCGACCGCGCTCCGCGCGTTCATCCGCGTGGCGCCAGACGTCATCCAGAAGATCGACCAGCACCACGCCGACCGCACCGACTTCCGCGCCATCGGCCGCGTCATCTCGCCGTGGGGCCGCCGCATCGGCGCGCTGCGCTTCGAGACCGACGGCGCCTGGAAGCGCCAGGGCACCACGGTCGACAACCTCACCAAGGAGCTGCGGCTGGCGCTGCAGTATCCGGAAGGCGCCGCAGGCTAGAAAACGCGAGAACTGTGATCGCAGCGATCAAATCCGTATGCTTTGTGCAAGCACAAAGCGGAAAGACCGCGGAAACTGGCCGAAATGCTCGCGGCATGGACTTTGGATTATGGGTCCGCGTCGCCAGTCTGTTTACTGTGGCATTAGTGCTGCAGTAGCTGGGGGGAGCCAGGTTGGCGGCAACTTTTGGGCGGTGTTCCCGAATAGGGAACACCGCCCTTAGTCATTTCTGTCGCCCACGTTCAATTTCGTCACATAATCCCCGTGTAAGACCCTCAAAAGCACGCCCAATTCTGTAACTTCGCTCCGGCACTGGCCTTGAAGTGTCTTCAGGGCATCAACCCTACGATGCGCTTGCTGGTCTGAAGAGGTAGACACCATGGGACGTCCAAACACGCCGCTGCCTGAGACGATAGGCCGTTTCAAGATTCAGGAAGTGCTTGGCCGCGGCGGCATGGGCGAGGTCTACAAGGCCTTCGATCCCACGCTGCAGCGCACCGTCGCCGTCAAAACGGTGCGGCCTGATATCGATCGGCCCGAGTACCTCGAGCGCATGATGCGCGAGGCGCAGGCGTGCGCGCGCCTCTCGCACCCGAACATCGTCACCGTCTTTGAAGCCGGCCAGGTCGACGGCGTGGTCTTCATCGCCATGGAGTACCTGCAGGGCAAGAACCTTGCGGAGGTCCTCGAGACCCAGTCGCTGTCGTTTGAAGAAAAGGTTCGCATTCTCTCGAAGGTGCTCGACGCCCTGCACCACGCGCATGGCCTCGACGTCGTCCATCGCGACATCAAGCCGAGCAACATTCACCTGCAGTCCGACGGCACCATCAAGCTGATGGACTTCGGCCTCGCGCGCGTGCTCGTCGCCGACACACTCACCGCCTCCGGCAACGTGCTCGGCACGCCGCATTACGCGTCGCCGGAACAGCTGAAAGGTGAGAGTGTCGATCGCCGCACCGACATTTATTCGACCGGCGTGATGGCGTACGAGATGTTGTCGGGCCGCCGACCGTTCGAGCCGGACAACGACAGCATTTCGTCGGTGATTCTCAAGGTCATCCAGCAGCCGCCGGCGCCGATGGACACCGAGCTGAGCCGGATGCTTCCCGAGATCGAAACCATCGTCTCGCGCGCGATGGCGAAGTTGCCGGCCGATCGGTATCAGTCGGCCGCCGA
>JAYWEJ010000006.1:0-14960 GCA_043779345.1 Acidimicrobiia bacterium
TGATCGCGATCGATCCGAACACCGGCGCCGTCCGCGCCATGGTCGGCGGCCGTGATTTTCGCGTCAGCAACTTCAATCGCGCCACCCTCGCCCGTCGTCAACCGGGCTCCGCGTTCAAGCCGTTCGTGTATGCGGCCGCCGTCGAGGACGGGTTCGGCCCGGATGATGTGATCGAGAACCTCGACGAGCCGGTGGTCGCCTCCAACGCGGCGTGGACGCCGGACGACGAACACGTGGATGACGAAGTGGTGACGCTGCGCGAGGGCCTGCGGATGTCGAGCAATCGCGCCGCCGTGCAGCTACTGAGCACGGTCGGACTGCGCAAGACGATGAAGTCGGCACGCGGGTTCGGCTTCGGTGATCTGCCGGCGGTGCCGTCGGTGGCCCTGGGCTCGGGCGAAGTGACGCTGAGCGCGATCACCGCCGCATATGGCGCATTCGCGAACAACGGCGCCGTCTTCATTCCACATCTCGTGCGCCGCGTCGTCGATCGCGATGGCCAGGTGCTCTACGAGAGCGAGAGCATTCCGCAGCAGGCGATCCGGCCGGTGACCGCATACCTGATGGCCGACATGCTGCGCGGAGTGATCGACGGCGGCACCGGTTACGGCGTGCGGCAGATGGGATTCGCGCTGCCGGCCGGCGGCAAGACCGGCACCACCAACGATTACAAGGACGCGTGGTTCATCGGCTTCACGCCGTCGCTCGTGACCGGCGTGTGGGTCGGCTACGATCAGCCGCAAACGATTCGCCGCAACGGCTACGCGGCGGAGCTGGCGGTACCGATGTGGACGCGGTTCATGAAGGTCGCGACCAAAGGCATGAAGCCCACGTGGGTGAATCGCCCGCGCGGCGCGATTCGCGACGCGCGCGTCAATCCGCCGCCGCCGGTCCTGGAGTCGAAGCCGGGCTTCTGGTCGCGGATGTTCGGCGGCAAGAACTAGTTGTTGCTCGACCCCTTTCCGTTTCGATAGAGCCTGCGCGGCCAAGAAGGCCAAGAAGGCCAAGAAGGCCCCGTTTCTGCCACCCTTTTGATGTAAATTTACCGGCGGAGGACGTGGCCATGGCTCGAACGTCTGTGCTTCTCGGACTGTGTTTCGTGATTGGCGCGGCGGCGCTGCCGTTGGCGCAAACTGCCCCGGCGCAACTCGCCGCCGAAGTCACGTTCACGAAGCACATCGCGCCGATTCTCCAGCGCAGCTGCGAGAGCTGCCATCGCCCCGAAGGCGTCGCGCCGATGTCGCTGCGGACCTACGACGAAGTGCGGCCGTGGGCGCGCGCGATCAAGCAGCGCACCGGCATCGGCCCCCGCGCCGGCGTGATGCCGCCGTGGTACGTCGAGAAGAACATCGGCATCCAGAAGTTCAAGAACGATCCGTCACTCAGCGCCGACGAGATCGCGACGATCGCGAAGTGGGCCGACAGCGGCGCGCCGCGCGGCAATCCCGCCGAGATGCCGCCGCTGCGCGCGTGGACCGACGCGACGAAGTGGTCGATCGGCACGCCCGACCTGGTGGTGCGGACGACCGACCTCGTGGTGAAAGGCACCGCTCCCGATTGGTGGGGCGAGATCCCGCGCGTGGCGACCGGCCTCACCGAAGATCGCTATGTATCGGCGCTCGAAATCCGCGAAGTGAACGACGTCGGATCGTCGGGGACCGGCCGCGAAACCGTCGGCGGCCGCTATGTGTTCCATCACATGATCTGGTCGACGCGCGTCCTCGGCGAGCAAGCGGGCGATCCCGCCGTGCCGGACGACAGCACCTCGTGGCCCGTGCATGAAGTCGGGCGCGAAGCCGATTTCTTCGACGCCAAATCAGCGCGGTTGCTGAAAGCCGGATCGAGCATCGTCTCCGACTCGGTGCACCTGCATTCGAACGGCCGCGACACCACCGCGCATCTCGAGATCGCGTTCAAGTTCATGCCGAAGGGCTACCAGCCTGATTATCGACGCGCCACCTATGCGCTCGGTAACGGCGTCGACATCGACATCAAGGCGATGGAGCCGGGCCAGCAGCTGCATGCGTATGCGTTGCTGAAGGAGAACACCAAGATCCTGTCGTTCGAGCCGCACCTGCACGCGCCCGGACAGCGGATGTGTCTCGAGGCGATCTGGGGCTACAACATCCAGACCATCAACTGCGTCGGCTACGATCACAACTGGGTGCGCGGCTACGACTACGACGATGATTCGGCGCCGCTGCTGCCGAAGGACACCATCCTCCATATCGTCGGCTACATGGACAATTCGCCGTCGAACAAGAACGTGCCCGATCCGCGCAACTGGCAGGGCTCGGGTAATCGATCGGTCGCGAACATGTTCATCGATCTCGGCAATCGCGTCTTCCTGACCGACGAGCAGTTCCAGGCGGAAATGGCGTCGCGGCGCGAGAAGCTGAACCTGACGCGCAACAGCATGGTGATCGGCTGTCCGCTGTGTAACATCCTGCCGCAACCCACGCCGGCGCCGAGGCAGCAACGATGATCACGAGGGCTACGGGCTTGGGGCTTGCGGGCTTAGGGCTCGCCCTGGTGCTGGCGACGAGTGCACTTCGTGCTCAGTCTCTTTCCTATTCGAGTGGGCAGAACGTGTCGCCGGCTTACGAGGGCTGGGAAGTCGGCACCGATGGCGTGAAGTACTTCGTCTTCGGCTACATGAATCGCAACTGGGTCGAAGAGATCGACGTGCCGATCGGGCCCGAGAACGGCTTCAACATTGGCGGCGCCGATCAGGGGCAGCCGAGCCGCTTCCTGCCGCGCCGCAATCGATTCATCTTTCGCGTTGCCGTTCCCGCGGGCTTCACGGACAAGGACGAACTGGTCTGGACGCTGACCACGGCGGGGAAGACCGAGAAGGCGTTCGCGAGCTTGCGCCTCGATTATCAGATCGATGACGTGGTGCGCGCGTCGGAGACCGGCGCGCTCGGCGCCGGCTCGAGCAGCCCCGAGATTCGCTCCAACAAGCCGCCGCAGATCGAGGTGCAGGGCCGCAAGTCCCTCACGGCGAAAGTCGGCGAGACCGTTCAGCTCACGGCGATCGCCACCGACGACGGGATTCCGAAACGCCGCGGCGCAGGTCTCGCGGGAGCGGCGGTGAGCAACAGCGGCTCACGCAACGTCACCGTGGATACACGCGTCAATCGGGCGATGCAGCCGCCGGCGCGCGTCACCGTCGGCAAGAACATCGGCCTGCACGTGTCGTGGTACGTCTACCGCGGCAAGGGCAAGGTGACCTTCTCACCTGAGCAGATCATGTCGTGGGAAGACACACGTGCCGGGGCCAACTCGCCGTGGGCGCCGGTCTGGGCCGCGCCGCAGTGGCCCGCCGACGGCAAGGCGACGGTCTGGGCGACCTTCTCGGAACCTGGTGAGTACGTCCTCCGCTCGCGCGCCGACGATGGCGCGTTGACAGCTGACGGACAAGTCACCATCACGGTCACCCGCTAGTCCCAAAGTACGCATCGCCTTTCCGGTTCCCGGCTCCCCTGAGCCCTGTATCCCCGATCCCTGACCCTGAAAACGTGGCTCGTGTCTTGCTCTTTTCGTAAGTTGGAGGAGCGGCACATGCCCACGAATAGAGAGAACAAGCCCAACGGATCAGCCAAGATCGGCAATGGCGGATCGTTTGGCGCATCTGAGACTGCGGTTAATAGCGGAGCTAACGGGATTACAGCGAACGGCGTGCTCGGAGGAATCCAGCAGCGCGTGACGTCGCGTGTCGACGAACAGAAGAACCGCGCGGCTGATGGCCTCGGCGGCATTGCGGATGTGTTTCGCAGCGCCGGCAACGAGCTGCGCGATGAGAATGAGACCCTGGCGTCCTACGTCGACGCGGCGAGCGACCAGATGCGTCGCTTCGCGGATCAGATCCGCCAGAAGGGCGTCGGCGACATGCTCGACGACGTGCATGCGTTCGCGCGACGGCGTCCGGCCCTCTTCATCGGCGGCGCCTTCCTGGTCGGCCTCGGCATCGCGCGCTTCCTCAAGGCGTCGGCGGATCGGCAGAACGCGATGCGCCACTACGGCGACGGCTTCAGCGACGTCGATCCGATGACCGCGGGCACCGGCTCGCCGTCGTACTCGGGCGACCTCGGCGAAACCAAAGGCTACTAGCCATGGATGTTCCACGCATGGACCGTTCGCTCGGCGAGCTCTTCTCCGATCTGTCGCAGCAGACCGCCGAGCTGATCAAGCAGGAGATGCGTCTTGCCAAGGTCGAGCTGAGCGAGAAGCTCTCCGACGTCGGCAAGCACGCGATGATGATCGGCGCCGCGGTCGCGTTCGGCCTCGCGGCCGTGATGGCGATCACCGGCGCGATCGCGCTGGTGCTGATCGAGGTCGGCGTCGAGCCGTGGCTCGCCGCCGGCATCACCGCCGCGGCGATGGGCCTGACGGCCTACTTGCTGGCGCAGTCGGGCATTACCGCGCTGCGCCAGAAATCAATCGCCCCCGTCGAAACGATTCATTCCCTGAAGGAGACGACCCAGTGGCTCAAGAACGGAACGAGATGAAGGTGTCGGCCTCCGAGACCGCCGAGATCCGCGGTGAGATCGAGCGGACCCGCGTCGAGATGAGCGAAACCATTGGTGAAATCCAGGAGCGGCTGCGTCCGGATCACCTCATTCAACAGGCGAAGGACGGTGTGCGGGAAGCCGCCACCGGAAAGGTGAAAGACATCATGCATTCGGCAAGCGAAACAGCACAGAACGCCGCCCAGCGGGCGCGCGGAGCCGGTAACCAGCTCGCGTGGTATGCCAAGGCACATCCCATCCAGATCGCGGTCACGGCCGGCCTGGTGACGTGGTGGTTGCTGCGGGGCCGCGGGGCCAACAGCTCAGAGCAGTGGTACGGCGCGGCCGACACGTCGTCGTGGGATCACGATGAGTTCGGCCCGGTCGACCCGTCGCTGAGCGATCGGGTTGGCAACGTCGCGTCAACCGCACGCGAGACGGTCGGCGAATACGCGTCGACAGCCCGCCAGAAGGTTGGCACCGCTGCGGCCACGGCGCGTGAGACGGTCGGCGAATATGCCGCCAGCGCGCGAGACACCGTCACCGACTACGCCGCCTCGGCAGCCTCGACGGCGAAGACGGCCTCGCGCCGTGTCGCCAGTGCCGCCAGCACGGCGACCACGTCGGCGAACGACTGGGTCCACGAGTATCCGCTCGCGGCCGGCGCGCTCGCGGTGGCGGTCGGCGCGGCCATCGGCCTGTCGGCGCGCGCGACCGAGTACGAGGATCGCACGATGGGCGCGACCCGGGACCAGGCGCTCGCCAAGGCGAAGACCGTCGCCAACAACCTGAAAGAGAACGTGACCGACAAGGTCGCCACCTATGCCGAGACCGTCGTCGGCGAGACCCTGGCCGACCCGAGCGCGGCGCCGCGGCCGATGGGGAGTGTGTAGTGGCGAACCACTCCATGATGATGAGATCGCACGGGCGCCGCAAACTGCGGCGCCTGTTGCGCCTGCTCGTGTGGCCGGCGCCTCCCGTGCGAGACTATGGGTTCCAGCCGGCGCTCGGAATCTGATCACGCATGGAATCAAAGGCCGTCACGATCGAACGCGAGGAACTCAACGGCGTCCACGAATTCGTCCTGCGAATCGATGGTGAGCGCCTTGGGTTCCTCGAATTCACGCGCCCCGATGTCGGCGTAATGCGGATCGAGTATGTCGAAGTCTCACCCGAGCTGCGCGGCAGCGGCCTCGGCAAACAGCTGGTCGAGAAGGCGGTCGCGTTCGCGAAAGACTCCACCCTCAAGGTCGTTCCGATCTGTTCCTACGCTCGCGCGGTGATTCACCGCGACCCGGCTCTCAGCGCATCACTGCGCTAGAGCTTTCAGCTTTCAGACTCACATCCGTCTGCCCATCGTGATCTTCACGATGTGGTGGCCGCTGTCGTTGACGATCGGAATCGATCGATGATCGACGTGCTTGCCGTCGATCTCCGCCCTCAACACGCCCGTCCAGACGCGATCCGGGTTGTTCACGTCGATCTGATACGTCGAGCCGCGGTGCTTCCAGGTGATCGAAAATTCCGTCCACGCGGATGGGACGCACGGGCTCATCGTGAAGTGATCGCCGCGGGCGCGCAGGCCGAGGATGTGCTCGAGGCCGGCGCGGTAGAGCCACCCCGCCGAGCCCGTGTACCAGCTCCAGCCGCCGCGGCCGGCGTGGGGCGGGCGGGCGTAGACGTCGCCGTCGAGCACGTACGGCTCGGTGCGGTATTTCGCGACGGCGTCGGGCGTGCGCGTGTGGTTGATCGGGTTGAGCATGTGGAACAGCTCGGCGGCTTCGTCGCCGTTGCCTGACTTCGCCACCGCCATCAGCGCCCACACCGCGGCGTGCGTGTACTGGCCGCCGTTCTCGCGGATGCCCGGCGGGTAACCCTTGATGTAACCGGGATCCTGGTCGGACTTGTCGAACGCCGGCGCCAGCAACTGCAGCAGCCGCGACTGCCGATCGATCAGGCGCGCGCGGACCGAGTCCATGGCGCGC
The DNA here is from genome assembly GCA_043779345.1 of Acidimicrobiia bacterium. GTDB lineage: Bacteria > Acidobacteriota > Vicinamibacteria > Vicinamibacterales > UBA2999 > 12-FULL-67-14b. The sequence continues at coordinate 6,497 of JAYWEJ010000006.1, forward strand.
TCGGCGAGCCGGCGCGGCACCGCGGCCGACAGCAGCGCCCACGACTGTGAGATCGAATCGATCGCGCATTCATCGTTCTGCGCCGACCCCAGCGGCCGCCCGTCGTCATAGTAGGCGCGCCGGAACCATTCGCCGTCCCACGCCTGCTCGAGGCGCGTCGAGAGCTGCCACGCCAGCTCGCGATACTTCGACGCCATCGTGCCCTCGCCGCGTTCCGAACAGATCGGCGCGAAATCGTTCAGCACGGTGTAGAGGAAGAAGCCGAGCCACACACTCTCGCCGCGGCCCTCGTGACCGACGCGGTTCATGCCGTCGTTCCAGTCGCCGGCGCCCATCAGCGGTAGTCCATGCGGACCGGCGGTGATGCCCTTGTCGATGGCGCGCCGGCAGTGCTCGAAGATCGTCCCCGTCTCCCCGGCGACCGACGGCAGATCGTAGGCTTCCGCCTCGCCTTCGGGCAGCGGCGCCTGCGTCAGGAACGGTGCCATCGCGTCGAGGACGGCGTCGTCACCGGTGACGCGCACGTATTCAGCGACGACGTAGGGGAGCCACAGCAGATCGTCCGAGCAGCGGCTGCGGAGCCCGCGGCCGGCCGGCTCGTGCCACCAGTGCTGCACGTCGCCCTCGACGAACTGGCGGCCGGCGGCGCGGATGATGTGCTCGCGCGCGAGCTGCGGCGCGGTGTAGAGCAGCGACAGCACGTCCTGCAGCTGATCGCGGAAGCCATACGCGCCGCCAGGCTGGTAATAGCCGGCGCGCGACCAGATGCGGCACGACAGCGACTGATAGAGCAGCCAGCGATTGAGCAGGATGTCGAGCGAATCGTCCGGCGTCTTCACCTGCACTGCATCGAGCAGCGTGTCCCACTGCTCGCGGACGCGCGCCATCGAAGCGGCGGCGCTGTCCGGCGCCTGGTGACGCGCGATCAACGCCAGCGCGTGCGACCGCGACAGCCCTTCACCCAGCAGGAACACCATCTTGCGCGTCTCGCCCGGGTGAAGCGCGATGCGAATCTGCATCGCCGCGCACGGATCCATGCCGGCGCCGAACTCGCCGGTCAGGCTGTCGTCGGCCAGCGCCAACGGCCCGGCCATCGAGCCATTGCGGCCGATGAACGCGCGGCGGTTGCCGGTCGCCGAGATCGGCCGCTCGCTGCACGCCGCAAAGCAGACGCGCCCGGAGAACGTGGTGTTGTACGGATTCCACGCCAGGATGGCCTGGTGCGGCGCGTCGTAATCCGTAATCACATGCCGGGTGTCGAGCTCGCGCGGCGGACCGATCACCCAGTCGTTGTAGGCGAACACGCTGAGGTGACGCAGGTTGGCCGAGGTGTTGACGAGCGTGAGCTGCGCGAAGCGCACCGGATCTTCGTTGTCGACGAAGACCTCGAGCTGATGATGAATGCCTTCATGCGACCGCGAGAACCGGGTCAGGCCGGCCTCGTGGCGGATGAGCAGGCGCCCGCTCGCCGCGGTTCGCGGCAGCGGTCCCGGGGTTGGCGACCACGCCCGGCCGGTGTCGTCGTCGCGAACGTAGAGCGCCTCGCCGCCATGATCGATCACGGGATCATTTGCGAACGGCGTCAGCCGGTTCTCGCGGCTGTTCTCCGACCACGTCGTGGCGGAACCGCTCGCGCTCAGGATGGTGCCAAAGCGCGGGTTGGCGATGACGTTCGCCCATGGCGCCGGCGTCTCCTGATCGCCGTCGAGGACGATCGCATAGGTGCGGCCGTTGTCGGCGAAGCCACCAATGCCGTTCGGCATCGTCAGCGGCGGCACCCCGACGCTCATGCTTGGCTGCACCGGCGGGTGCAGCTCGGGATGCGCGAGCGCCGGCAGCGCGGTTGCGGCAATCGGCGTTTGCGGCGGCCGTGCCAGGTGCGCGCGCAGGTCGCCGCGATCGGTTTCGAGCACCGCCTGCGCGACCGCGTAGAACAGGGCGCGCTCGGCGCGGCCCATCCCGTCGGCGCGCAGCACGAACGCGCCGCCAGACTGGTGCGTCCACATGCGCCACGGGCCCTCGTCCAGTAGCGCCGTCACCCGCGACTGCACCTCGTCCAGATAGCTCACCGGATGCTCGTTGAGGATGATGAGATCCGCCTTGAGGCCCTTGAGGCGCCAGTATTCCTGCGCCTCGAGCGCTTCGCGCACCACCGTCAGATCGTCGTCGACGACGCGGACCAGGAGGATGGGGAGGTCGCCGGAGATACCGTGCTTCCACAGGCTGCTCTGGCCGAGCTCGTTGGTGGCGAGGATGTCCGCGGACGATCGCAGTGAGCCGTCGACGCCAATCACGCGCGACGCCAGCCGTTCGAACAACACCGCATCGTCATTCGAGATGTCCATGTGGCGGCGCAGGCCCTGGGCATGGGCCAGCGCGAGGGCGAGGGTCCGCATCGCCGTCGACGGATCGCGATACGTCAGCGCCAGCGCGCGCGCGGTTTCGCGATCGGGCGCGATGCCGGTCGCGAAGCAGACGCGCACGGATTCCCCCGCGGGCAGCCGCACGCGCTGCCGCAAGCTGAAGATCGGATCGAGGACGAAGCCGGTGGTGCCCGACAACGGCCGGCCATCGAGCGAGATCGGCCGATCGAGGGTGCGGCCGCGGCCGATGAACTGCGCGCGATCGGTTTCCCATTCGATCGGACCGTGCGCGCGTCCTTCGAGGCCCAGCACGTGCACCGCCCAGGTCCCGGGATCCCTTGCATCGCGGGGACGGCGATGGCAGATCAGGGCGGCGCGTTCGGGCAGGAACTCGGTTTCGACGAAGAGCTTCCCGAACGCCGGGTGCGCGAAGTCATCGCGCGCCTGGGCCAGCGCGACCTCGACGTAGCTGGTGACGTCGATTTCGCGGACGCGATCGCCGTGGTTGACGAGGTGCAGCAGGCGCACTTCGACGTCGTGCTCGGGCGAGACGGCGATCTCGAGCTTGGTCGCGATCTCTTCGGCCTTCGCATCGAACACCGCGATCTCGGGCTGGAACGTCGCGTGGTAGCGCTCGGGCTCGCGCCGCGTCGGCAGGTAGGTCGGCGACCAGACTTCGCCGCTCCGGATATCGCGCAGGTAGATGAAGTTGCTGCCCGGATCCGTGGTCGAGTCGCGGCGCGACCTGGTGACCGCCAGGTGATCGTTGAAGCTGGAGCCGCCGCCGGCGTTGGTCACCGCCGTCACGTACTTGCCGTTCGACAGGAATTGCGTGTGCGGCATGATGGTGTGCGGCGTCTTGTAGCGGCGCAGCGGCACGCTGACGCTTTGCGGCGACACGAACATCGTGTCTTCCGGCCGCGGCTCCGTCACCGGACGCTGGCGCGGCACGCGCTCCTGCAGCAGTAGCTCGGTGGCCTTGACGCGCGGATCCGAATGGAAGCGGCGGATCATGACGTCGTCGTTGATCGCATTGGCGAGCGCGACCAGCGACATGCCGGCATGATGCGCGAAGAACGCGGGCACCGGCGTGCCGGTGCCGCTGATGCGGCCGCCGGCGCGATCGGTGTAGTCCATCGCCTCGAAGAACCCGTACTCGCCGAACAGCCCCTCGGATGCGAGCCGGCGGAGATTCTTGGCGCTCCTGGCCGGATCGACCATCACCGCCAGCGCCGTGGCGTACGGCGCGATCACGAGCTCGTCGCCGAGACCGCGCTTCAGGCCGAGGCCCGGCACGCCGAAGGCCTTGTACTGGTAATTGCCGGCGCGATCGACGGCGACATAGGCGGACTCCGAGATGCCCCACGGCGTGCCGCGAGTTGCGGCGTAATCGATCTGCCGCCGCACCGCCATGCGGCACGACTCGTCGAGCAGCGTCCCCGGGAAGTTCCGCATCAGCAGCAGCGGCATCAGGTACTCGAACATCGTCGCGCTCCACGACAGCAGCACCGGTGAGCCGCGGACGCTGGTGATCAGGCGGCCGAGGTGGAACCAGTGCTGCTCGGGCACGTCGCCCTTGGCGATGGCGATGAAGCTCGCTAGGCGCGCCTCGGATGCGAGCAGGTCGTAGAACGACGAATCGAGCCGCGCGCCGCCGAACTGATCGGCGAGACGGTAGCCGATCGCGAACAGGTGCCGCTTCTTGTCGTAGAGGAAGCGGAAACGCATCTCGTCGAAAAACTCGGCGGCGCGATCGGCCAGCGACGCCATGCGCTCCGCAATGGCCTGGCCGTCATCGTCATCGGCCTGCGCATCGGCCAGCTCCCGGAGCGAGGCCGATACGGTCAGCAGCGCCGCGGCGTAATTACCGCTGTCCACCGTCGACACGTACTTCGGCAGCAACGGCATCAGGTTCTGGGTGTCGTACCAGTTGAGCAGATGGCCTTCGAAGTGTTCGAGACGATCGATGGTCGTGAGCGTGGCGTCGATGCGCTCGACGAGCGAGCCGGCGTCGATGAAGCCGAGATCGTGCGCCGACAGCGACGCCAGCAGGCTCATCGCGATGTTGGTCGGCGAGGTGCGGTGCGCGATGCGCGGCTCGGGATCGAACTGCACGTTGTCGGGCGGCAGCCAGCGATCGTCCGGTCCGACGAACGTCTCGAAGTAGTGCCAGGTCGCCCGGGCGACGGTCCTCAGGTAGTCGCGATCGTCTGCGGTGATCTCCGGACGCGACGACGGCGCGGGCTTGCTCAGTTGATAGGCGATCAGCGGCGCGATCGCCCACAGCGCGATGATCGGCACCGCCGCCGCCAACCCTTGCGGACGCGCGATGGCGATCGTCACCAGTGCCAGACCCGCGATGATCGGGCTCGCGCGCATGGCGTCGTAGAAGCCGTGGACGCCGAGCCGCCGGGCGCGCGCCGCGACGGCCGCCGCCGTTTCCCACTGCAGGAACCGGCCCTTCCGCGTCACCAGGCGCGCCAGCGTGACGGCGACGGCGTCGAGCATGTCCCACGCCTGGTGGGCGAGGAACGTCAGCTGGATCGCCACGCGCGCGAGATCGGTGCCCAGGTCCTCGGTCCACGCCCGCAGGAACACGCGCAGGCCCAGCCCCTTGCGCGGTCCCGCCAGCAACGACAGCGCCCGCGCGATCGCGGCGAACGACATGGTGGTGAGCGCGGCCAGCGTCCACACCATCGGTCGCCCCGGCAGCAGCGCCCACCCGGCGATGAACAGCGCGACCAGCGACGGCGCCACCAGGCTGCGGCGCAGGTTGTCGAGGATCTTCCAGCGCGAGATCAGCGGCAGTCGATTGCGCTCGAGCGACCCTCGCGTCGGCACCCACGGGAACAGCCACCACAGGATCTGCCAGTCGCCGCGGACCCAGCGATGCTGGCGGCGCGCGTGCGTCAACACGTTCGACGGATAGTCGTCGACGACTTCGACGTCCGTGACGAGGGCGGCGCGCGCGTGAATGCCCTCGAACAGGTCGTGCGAGAGCAGCGCGTTCTCGGGCACGCGATCCTTGAGCGCCGTCGTGAACGCGTCGATGTCGTAGAGGCCCTTGCCGGTGAAGATGCCTTCGCCGAACAGGTCCTGGTAGACGTCCGAAACCGCGGTGGTGTACGGATCGACGCCGGTGTGACCGGCGTAGGTGCGCGCGAACAGCGACCCGGCCGCGCTCGCCATCGTGACGCTGACGCGCGGCTGCAGGATGGCGTAGCCGTCGGTGACCCGCCGCAGCTTCGGATCGACGACCGGCCGGTTGAGCGGATGCGAGATGATGCCGATCAGCTCGCGCGCGGCGTCGCGCGGCAACTGGGTGTCGGAATCCAGCGTGATGCAGTACCTGATGCCGGCGAGCGCATCGAGCGGGCCGACCTGGGTCGTGAAGCTGGTGTCGGTCGCGCCGCGCACCAGCCGGTTGAACTCTTCGAGCTTGCCGCGCTTGCGCTCCCATCCCATCCACACCTGCTCGCGCTCGTTCCATTGCCGATCGCGGTGGAGCAGGAAGAACTTCGGGCCGGGCTCGCCGCCGGCGCGCGCGTTGAGCTCCGCGATCGCGGTCTTTGCCGCGGCCAGGATCAGCTCGTCGTCGACGGCGACGCGCGCCGGCGCATCGGCGTAGTCGGACAGGATCGCGAAGTGAATGCGCGGGTCGCGATTGGCAATCGCGACGACCTCGAGATGCTCGATCAGCGCGGCGACGCCCTCGACGCTGGTCAGCAGCGTCGGGATGACGACGATGGTCTTGGATTCCTCGGGGACGCCCTCGAGGAGCTCGAGCCGCGGCAGCGGCTCAGGATGGACGAAGCGGTTCGCCAGCTTGTGGACGAAGGCGAGGGCGAGCTCGCTGGCCGGGGTCAGGAACAGCAGGGCGGCGATCGCCAGCATCGTGGTCGATGCCCCGGAGAACCACGCGTAGGACAGCGCCGCCGCCATCAGCGGCACCAGCGCCCCCGCGATTGAGCCGATGTAAATCGGCGTCGCATGGGCGCGCACGAACCGGCGCAGGCGCGGTTTCCACTTCGGGCGATAGCCGAGATCGAGCTCGAGCCCGGTTCGGCCGCGGCCGATCAGGTGATGGCCGACGTGCGCGGCGGCGCGCGTCGGCGACTGCGACGCGACCTGGCGCGCCGTCTCGACCGCCTTCATCGCGACCCGCAGTTGTGATTCGGCGGTCGGCTCCGCGAGCTCTTCGACGGCGCGGCGCTGGCGATCGCGGCTGAGGAAATTCATCCGCGAATAGACGCCCGACGAATCGCGCCGCAACACGTTCTCGACCAGGCTGACGCCCTCGACGTAGTCGCGCCAGTCGATGGTCGTGCAAAGCCGCAGGCTGGTGATCGCGTTCGCCACCGACGCCTGGCTCGCGGCCTGCCGCTGCTGCTCGGCGCGGACGATGTCCTCCGACATCCGGCCGCGATCGGTGAGGTGGCGCTCGAGCGCGCCGCGCAGCGGCGACCGCCGCACGTCGTACTCGCGCGCCCGATGCAGCATCTGCATCAGGTAGGCGTCGTGCGCGTCATCCGGAATCGCGACCTCGTCGTCCGGGGGATTCTGGTCGATCTGCGCGACGTCCTCATCGGCGCCCAGCCGGGCGCCGCGGCTGCCGAGAATCTCGTCGGCGAGGCGGCGCAGGTTCTCGATCAGCGCGAGCTTCAACATGCTCGGCCACGCCCACAGCTCGCCGAGGGTGAGCGGCGCGACCCGTTGATAGCTGTTGAGGAACAGCGTCAGCTGCGGCAGATCGAGCCGGCTGTCGGTATGACGCAGCAGCGCCACCGCCATCGCGTAGATGCGCGCTTCACCCGCCTCTTCACGCGTGGCGAGGGCGGGCAGCTGGCGGTAGTAGCGGCGCGGCAGGTGCTCGCGGATCTCCACGAGCTCCGACGAGATCAGGTGGAAGTTGTCGAGGAACCACTCGGTGGCCGGCGTGACGAACGCGCCTTCGCGCACGTCCTCGGCGAGCGTGCGATAGGCGGCCTCGAGGACGCGCTCGTTGTCGCGTAGCCGCGGGTAGATGCTCCGCGCATGCCGACGGCGCGAGTCAATGGTGAAACTGGCCGCCAGGGCGAGCGCCCGCTCATCGAGCCGCTCGGAGCTCAGCGGTTCATCGCGAAAGGGCCGATTGGCCTCCGAAGTACCAGACCGCGTAGCTGTGAAAAGCAAACGTACTCCAGCATCCAAGATTGGTACCAGCTCGAGGGCTGGATTTAGGCCGATCGCCGCCTGTGGTGCGGCTAAAGCCGGACTCCACAGACCCCAAGGTCGGCAGCATGTTACCGGAACCGGCCAATGGCAGGGCTGTTGTAACGTAGGGCGATGCCGCTAATCCAGGTCGATCAACTACCCGTGCGCGAGATCTTCCCCGGTCTGCGCGCGCGCCTTATTCACAGCGACCGCGTCTCGCACTCGTGGGTCGAGGCCGACGCGGGCGCGACATTCCCAGAACATCGGCATCCGCACGAACAGATTGTCAGCATGATTGCGGGCGAGCTCGAACTGGTGGTGGAAGGCGTCGGTCACCGGTTGTCGCCGGGGCAGGTCTTCGTCATCCCGCCGAATGCCCGCCACTCGGGCCGCGCGCTGACGGCGTGCCGCGTCCTTGATGCGTTCGCACCCGTCAGGGACGACTACAAATAGTTAGCGAGGCGGCTCGCCGAATTTCGGCAGCACCAGCGCCGTGCCAACCTACGATGCGGTTGGCTTCCCTGATCCCTGATCCCTGATCCCTGCTCCCTCGATCTACGTCGTGGTGTACGACGCGATCGACCAGCCGTCGGCGCGCAGCTGCGAGGCGATCGACGCATGGCGCTGCAGCGCGGAGACGAGATCCTTGTAGATCTCCACGGTGCCGGTGCGAACGTTGTTGTGGGGAACGGTCACCACGCTGTAGCCCGACGCGTCGCTCTTGGCGATGCCGCAGGTGAGCAGGTGATTGCGGAGGCGAAACTGCCAGCGCACAAACTCTTGGGTCGTGCTCGGGGTCGAAGGAGTCTTCATACCCCATCTACATATCAAGAGATGTGCCACCCAGACAGGCTGCCTACGGCGCCTCGGGTGCCTGAGGTGCCTAAGGTTGGAAGGTCCTTACGCGA
>JAYWEJ010000007.1:0-30988 GCA_043779345.1 Acidimicrobiia bacterium
CCGGACTCCCGCGCTGCAGCGTGGAGCGCCGCGAGGGTCGCGGCGGTGCGGCGGCTCTCGGCCAGGCTGACGACAGGGGCGGCGCCGTCAAGCACGGCGGCCTCGAAATCCTCGATCTCCCGCACGAAGAGCTCCGGGGAGCCGGTGACGTCGATGCGCTCGAGGGCGCCGTGGCGTTCGAGCTCCAGCGTCTCGAGCGGGCCGGGCCTGAAGGGATTCGGTACGGTCAAGCCGCCGTCGCTGCCGAGGATCTCGAGCCACGTGCGATACGCCGCGCGAAAGCCCGCGTAGATGTTCGCGGTCGCGCCGCCGCCGAACCGCAGCATGCCCATGAACTCTTCGTCGACGCCCGACTCGTGCCAGTGCGCCGTGCCGAACACCATCTTCGGCTCGTGGCCGGTGATCAGCTGCGCGTACGTGACCGGATAGCCGCCGACGTCCCACAACGATCCACCGCCGAGTGCTGGATCGAGCCGGATGTTGTGGGCGGGCTCGAGCGCGAAGGTGAATCCCGAGACGACCGCGCGGATCGTGCCGATCGCGCCGTCGTTGACGAGTGACATCACCCGCGCGGTGAGCGGCTCGTGACGGTACATGAAGCCTTCTTCGACGATGACGCCGGCCGCGGCGGCGGCGTAGGCAATGCGATCGACATCGGCCGGTTCGAGCGCGAGCGGCTTCTCGCAGAGCACGTGCTTGCCCGCAGCGATCGCCGCCAGCGTCCACTCGACGTGTTCGCTGTTGGGTAGCGGGATGTAGACGGCGTCGATGCTCGGATCATCGAGCAGTGTTTGATAGCCGACCATCGCGCGGAGCACGGACCATTCGCGCGCGTACGCTTCGGCGCGGCCGCGCTCGCGGCTGGCCACGGCAGTCAGCTCGCTCCGGCGGGCGAGGCGCATCGCCGGGATCACGCGCCGATTGATGCGCGCGGTGCCGAGGATTCCCCAACGCATCATGCGAAATGTAACGGAGACTGACATCGCAGTCCGTGTGTTTGATTCAGTTCCTGCGTACCTGTTGATGTCATTGCAAAAACTTCTATTTTGGTCAGGGCTCGTACGAAAAGATTGAAACAAAAAAGCACGTTGCGATGTCAGTCTCCGTTACAAATCAGCCTTCCGCCTTGAGTTTCGCCAACATGCGGCGGTTGAATTCTTCAGATTGACCCCGCGGGATCGACAGCGTCTTCCACTGCGGCCCCTGCAGATGCTTCGCGATCAGCAGGATCTGGTAGGCGTGGCCCGCGTAGTGCGCGACCTGCCGCGAGATCGCCTTGTAGACCGAGTGCGCCTCGCCGCGAATCATCACCGTGCGCTGCAGATCGGCATCGCGCAACGGCGTCAACGCGTCGAACACGCACTGCCAGCCGTGCTCCCATTCCGCCATCAGCTCCGCGCGCGTCTGGCCGGGATCCTCGAACTCGCGATCGCGCATGCGATCGGGCTTCTCGCCGTCGCTGGTCAGGAAATTGACCCAGCGCGACCGCATGTTGCCGGCCATGTGCCGCATCAGCACCGCGATGCTGTTGGCTTCAGGATCGATGGTCGCGTGCAGTTGCGCGTCGGACAGTTGTTCGATCGACTTGTCGGCGAGTTTCTTGATCTTTTGGAGCTCGTCGAGCGCGGCGGAGAGGATGGGCGCGTCGCTCATTGATCTGGGATCAGGGATCAGGGATCGGGGATCTGGGATCGCGGCTCAGAATGAGCGCTTGAAGAGGTCGGTGATGGCCTTGCGTCCGTTGGGCATCAGCATGCGCGTGCCGGTGCCGGTGAAGTGCACGTGCTCGATCACCGGTTCATCGCCGCTGCCCTTGGCGAGCCACGTCGACGCGTCGCTATCCCACTTGAACCAGCGGTCCTTCTCCTGATCGAAGACGAACAGCGGCTTGTTGCACAACTTCGCGAACTCCGCGCCCCAGCCCGTACCGCCGCGCACGGTGTGATCGGGTTGGACGCTGCCGATGACGTAGATCTCCTGGCCGTTGTTGACCTGATACCAGATGCTCTGCAGGATCTTGCGGAACGTCGGCGTGTCCGGATACCGGCGGTTCATGATCCGTGAGACGTAGGCGAGGCTGACCTCGCCGGCGGCGAGCTCTTCGTGGTTGAGCACGCGCAGGCCGCGCGTGCGCGCGGGCTTGTGTCCTTCGAACGAGAAGTTGACTTCCTCGATGCCGAAGCTCTCGGCGCAGGCGCCGAACGCTTCTTCGGCGCCGAGCGCGCCGCCACTGAACAGGATTTCGTCTTCGCGCTTCAGCATCGAACGATCACCTATCTCGTTTCATTCCTTGTCGTCGTCGTGGTCCGGGGTGTCGTCGCCGGTGGCCGGGGTGTCGGCGGCGGTGTCCGGGGTTTCGCCCGTGTCCGCGGCCGCGGCCGCTTCAGCGTCCGGCGCGTCGACTTCGGGATCGTCGTGCTTCATGAAGTCCGGCGTGATGTCGATCGAGTCGTCATCCTCGGTGTCGTCGAGGTCAAACGTGCGGCCCGTGAACTTGGTCGGGATCGGCCCCTTGGGTTTGTCGTCGTTCTTCTTGAACGGCTTCTTCTTGTCCTTGGGAGGCGCCGGAGGACCGAAGTCCTTCTGGCGCGGCCCGCCCGGTGCGCCGCCCCCGGTGTAGCCGCCACCACCGCCGCCGAAGCCGCCGCCCGGCCGTGGTCCGCCAAAGCCGCCACCTCCGCCACCGCTGAAGCCCCCTCCGCCGCCGCCGAAACCTCCGGGTCGGGGACCGCCGTATCCGCCGGCCGGCCGCGGCGGACCGCCCGGCCCGCGATCCTCACGGGCCCGCGCTTCGCTGACGGCGAGGGGACGGCCCATGAACAACTGGCCGTCGAACTTCTTGATCGCCTCTTCGGCATCCTTGCGTTCGGCGTATTCGACGAACGCGAAGCCTCGCGCGCGGCCGGTTTCCCGGTCGAGCGGACGGACGATCTGTGTTGGGTTTCCGACCTGGGCGAAATGCGTACGCAAATCGTCTTCGGTCGCCTGATAGGGCAAATTGCCCACGAACAATCTGACTGGTGGCACGGGATTGAGCTCTAACGATTAACGGCTGAAGGGAATAGGGTCGTAGCTGATTTCCGGATGGAAGTTAGGTGGGTCGGCTTTGCGCGAAGCTTAGCAAATCTCCCACAGGGTCACAAGTCCCGGATTTGGGCCTGTATGGCCTCAAGCTTGAGCTTGAGCATGTCCCGATGAGCCGGACGGCAGGCCGCGGTCATCTCCGACTGGGTCTGAGCCAGCGCCATTTCGAGTCCGGTCTTCCGGGATTGGCGGCTCTTTTCATCGTTGCTAAGCGCCGGCCGCAGGGTTTTGGCACGTTGCGCCTCCTCCTGTTGCGACTCGACCGACTTGCTCTCAAACCCGCGCGCCATCGATCTGACCTTAGCAGAAACCTTCCATCCGTTAAAATAGGCAGGTTCCTAGCCTCGCGAGCGTAGCTAGGAGTCCGCCTATATGACCACTGCAACCCGCTTTGTTTCAATCACGCCAAATCTTCTCGTCCGCGACGTCAAGAAGAGCACCGAATTCTATCGCGACGTCCTTGGTTTCACGATGGGCGAGACCGTGCCCGACCAGGAGCCGTTCGTCTTCGTGTGGATGAAGCGAGACGACGTGTCGGTGTTTCTGAACGACATCAACGCCGCGGCGCACGACTATCCCGATGCCGCGAAACTGCCGCCAGGCGGCACCGCCGCGATGTTCTTCATCATCAGCGGCGTGGATGCGTATCACGATGCAGTGGCGCCGAAAGCCACCGTGATCATGCCGCTCAAGACGCAGTTCTACGGCATGCGCGAGTTTGCCGTCGCCGATCCGGACGGCCACATCATCACGTTTGCGGAGCGTGTCGCCGGCGCGTGATGATCGCGGCCCTCGTATTGTCTGCGCAGGTGGCGGCGGGTGAGACCGTCGCCATCTGCCACATCCCCAACGATTCACAGCAGCGCGTCTGGGCTCTCGAGCGGGCGGGAGCGGACTGGCGCGTGGTCTTCAGCGCGAAAATACTCGACAAGCCTCGCGTCGAGCTGCCGCTGGCGAGTGCGACGCCTGTGATGACCCCGACCCGCATCCGGTTGTCGTTTGCGTCGGCGAACGGTGGGCGGTCGATCGAATGGACCATTACGGACGGTCCATCCACGCTGAGTCTCCTGGTGAATCACGGCCTCGAGGTGAATATCGAGCGCGACCTCGACCCCGCCGTCGATCTCATGAACACTGAAGGCCGGATCGCGGTGGAATGCTCGATCGTCGAACGCCCGGCCAGTGAGTGGCAGATCAGCGCCGGTATCGCGAAGAGCGTCAATCTCTACCAATCCCTGTCGGGTCGCGCGTATGCGGTGCAGACCGTGGGCTACAGCCGCGAGTTGACCCGCGAGTTGACGCTGGTGGGAATTCGCGGGCGGTTCGCGTGGGGCGTCGAGGCGACGCCGCTGTTCGCGCAGTTCAATCCGTCGACGATCTACGGGATTGGCTTCTCACCGGTCGTGTGGCGCTGGAACTTCCCGCCGCGTCCGCGGTGGTCGGCGTTCGCGGAACTCTCGATGGGCGGATTGTGGACGAGCGATCCGATTCCCGAAGACACCAGCCGCGGCAATTTCACGGCGCACTGGGGCGGCGGCCTGCGCCTTCGGCCGCGCGGCGCCCACGCGCTGCTGATCGCGTATCGCTTTCAGCATCTTTCAAACGGCAACCAGCTCGGATCAAACCCCGGCGTCAATAGCCACGTGTTCCTGGCCGGCTGGTCTCACCGCTCGTAACTCTCTCTTTTGGACGACGCCGACAGCTTGATGAGATAACGCATCGGGTCCGCGCGGAACATCTGGCGCAGGTCCGACAGGCTGCTCGCGCCTCCGTAGCTGATCGACGAGCAGAGGTGCTTGAAGATGTCCTGGATGATCGGCCGCACCGACCCGCGCGCCGGGACGCTCACTTCCGTGCCTTCGGCGCCGATCGATTCGAGATCGACCTCTTCCTCGTCTTCGACATCGAGCCGATCGCGAATCGCCTGGATCGACGCCATGCCGCGCAGCACCTTGAACGGCACTTTCACCGAGCGCTGCTGATCCGGCAGCATCACCGCCTTCTGCACCACCTCGCCCGGTGTCTCTTCGGTGCCCGCGAACATGCTGCCGAGCATCACGGTGTCGCCGCCAAACAGCAGCGCCTCGAGAATCGCGCCGTGGCGCTTGATGCCGCCGTCGGCGATCAGCGGCACCCGGTCGCCGGCGCCGATCCGGCTCTCATACAGCGCCTGCAGCTGCGGCACGCCGAAGCTCGTCGTCAAGCGAGTGGTGCAGCCGCCGCCGGGGCCGATGCCGACCTTGACCGCGTCGACGCCGCGCTCGGCCAGGAACTTCACGCCTTCGGCGGTCGCGACGTTGCCGGCCACCAGCTCGGTGTCGGGAAACGATTTCTTGAAGGTCTCGATCGCCGTGCCCATCACGATCGAGTGGCCGTGCGCGATGTCGATCACGATCACATCGACGTGCGCTTTTAGGAGCTCGGCGGCACGCTCGATGAAGTCACCGGTCGCGCCGATCGCGGCGCCCACCCTCAGCCGGCCATGGGCATCGCGGGTGGCGAAGGGCAGCCGTTCCTGGCGATGAATGTCTTTCGCCGTGATCAGGCCGAGCAGCGTGCCGCTCGTGTCGATCAGCGGGAGCTTCTTGACCTTGCGCTTGATCATCACGTCTTCGGCCGCCTTGAGCGTCAGCTCGCCCTGGCCGGTGATCAGGCCATCGACGGGCGTCATGCGCGACGCGACGGCGCCCTCCCTGGTATTGACGAATCGCACGTCGCGCTCCGTCAGCAGCCCCTTCAGCTTCCGCGCTGCGTCGACGACGACGAGCGTGCCGGCGCGGCGCCGGCGCATCAGCGCGACCGCGTCGGCGAGCGGGGTCTCGGGGGTGACCGAGTACGGATCGCGGATGATGATGTGCTGCATCCGCTTGACCTTGGCGACTTCCCGGACCTGCGGCTCGATGTCGCCGTTCCGGAACCCGCGATCGATGATGCCGAGGCCGCCTTCTTCGGCCTGGACAATCGCCATCGGCGCGCGCGTGACGGTATCCATGTTGGCCGACACCAGCGGCCGCTTGAGCGTGATGTTGGTCGAGAAGCGGCACGACAGGTCGATCATGGACGGATCGCGCCTGGTGATCACGCTGTACTGCGGACGCAGCAGGAAGTCGTCGAACGTGGCGCCGCGGACCAGATCCGCCAGCGCCTCAAACCCGGAGGCCATAGCCGCTTACTTTACGGTATCTTTAATGGCATGTGCGTTCGATGTCTCACGCGGGCCGTTCCTACGGAACGGCCCCAATGGCTTCGATGAGCAAGGTTGCTGGTAATTGCGTTTTCGTTGCCACGCCCCACTAGAGACGTTCTATGCAACTGGATCTGTTCGCCCAGCGGCCGGCAACGGTCTTCGTGCGTCACCGATGGGCGCGGCGCTACATCCTGCGCGTGCTCGATGACGGCACGTTGCGGGTGACGCTGCCACGCTGGGGATCGAAGAAAGAGGCGACCGCGTTCGTCGAACGGAGCGGCGAGTGGATCGCAAAGCAGCGCCTCACGCACGACGCGCGGCCGGCCGTCGTCCATCCCGACGAACCCGCGCTGCGCAAGCGCGCCCTGAAGGAGCTGCCGCCAGCGCTCGCCGCCCTGGCCGCAGCGCACGCGATTTCCGTGACGCGCATCTCGATTCGTAATCAGCGCTCGCGCTGGGGGGCATGCTCGGCCCGCGGTTCGATCACGCTCAATTGGCGGTTGATCCTGGTGCCGCCGTTGGTCCGCGACTACGTGATGATCCACGAGCTGATGCACTGTCGCGAGCTCAATCACTCGAAACGATTCTGGAAGCACGTGGCCGCGGCGTGTCCGCGGTACCACGAAGCCCGCAAGTGGCTGCTGTCGGACGGACAGCGGCTCTTTACCGGTCAGGAGATGTGTTGATGAACCCTTCGACTCGCCGCTCTCGCGGCTCGCTCAGGGCAAGGCGGCTTGTCGTGTGGATCCTCGGGTTGCTCGCCTTGACCGCGGGCGAGGCGCGCGCGCAGGCCGGCGTGGGCTCGTTCAATGGTTCGTTGACGGCGCACGCCGGCGGGATTGCCGGCGGCGAGATCAGCGAGGCCCGCGCCACGGTCGGCGTATCGGTCGCGGTTCACGAAGACAACGGCTGGGGCGCCGAGCTCGATCTCGGCCACACGTCTGATGCGCTGTCGGGCCGCCAGATTCTCGACGTCACCTCTTACATGGTGAACGCGGTGTGGGCGCGACCCGAGGGCCGGTTCCGGCCCTTCGGCCTCGCCGGCCTGGGTGTGATGCAGGTCAACGGCTGCGACTCTCCGTGCAACCGCACGGCGCGCACCTACGATCTCGGATTCAATGCCGGCGCCGGAACCTCCTACGTGCTCAGCGATCTGGCCGCCCTCCGCGCCGACGCGCGCTACTTCTTTTCAGGCGGCGATCACCCGGACCTCCGTCGGCCGGATAGCTTCAACTACTGGCGCATTTCGTTCGGCGTGACCTTCAAGTGGGCGATTGCCCCGTAATTCGCGACCCTCACGATCTGGGCCGAGAACGAATTCACCAATCGCTCGCACACGCCGTGATGGCAGAGGTGTCCTCCTGCCGATCGAGGACACCTCGCGAATCCCCGCCAATCGTCCCCGAATCAGTGCGAATTCCACCCGAAATCGACGGCACGAGCCTTGATGTATCAGTCAGTCAGGTAGTCAGGAAAGTCAGGTGGTCAGGTGGTCTGAACTACTTGACAACCTGGCTACCTGACAACCTGACAACCTGATGGAGGGTGCGGTCATGATGAACACAGTTGTGGGATCGGCAATCGGCGGATTGGTGGCAGGCGCGGTGGCGCTTGGCGCGGCCGCGGCGATGCGACCGTCTCCGGCTCCGGCCTACGGACCGGACCCGAATGCGAACGGCGCGTATGCGATGACGGTGGCCAACACGGCATCGCTCAACAACGGCGCTTCGATGCAATGCCAGCCGTACGAAGAAGCGGTCTTGCGCCGCGCCATCGTCAACGGCCGCGAGGTCACCGACGTGACCTGCATCACGCGCAGCGGCGCCTACATGCCGCAGGCCGCGTATGCGCCGCAGGCCTACCGGCAGCCTGTGTATCAGCAAGCGGCCAACCGTGGCTACGTGTATGAGGAAAACGCCGTGAGCCGTCCGGTCGTCCGGACCCGCACGGTCACGCAGCCCAGGCGCGAGCGCGTCGTCACCGCGGAGCGTGAGAACAATCGCTCGTGGGGCAAGACCGCGATGATCATCGGCGGCGGCACCGGCGCCGGCGCGGGCATCGGCGGCCTCATCGGCGGCAAGAAGGGCGCCCTCATCGGCGCGGCGGTCGGCGGCGGCGCCGCGACGATTTACGAGTCGACCAAACGCTAGGGATACGAACTGCGCATAACTGCAGGCGGCGCGAGAGGCGAATGTCCTCCGCGTCGCCTGTCTCATGTGCGGGGAGTGGACAGGGACGTTAAGATGTCCCTCGAATGTCGGCAGGCCCGGACAATCAGCCGCTCCCCAACGTTCCGCTGATCCATCGGCCAGGCGAGCAGGCCGTCAGCGGCTTGCGGCGTCCGCCGCTGGATGTCCGCAAGCGGCTCATCGTCGTCGACGACGAGCTGCCGATCCTGAAGCTCGTCACCCGCATCCTCGCCACCGACAACTACGACGTCATGTCCGCCAACTCGGGTGATGGGGCGGCGCAGATGATCAACGCGCCGGGCTTTGCCGGCGTCGATCTGCTGGTCACCGACCTGATGATGCCGGGGATCAACGGCCGCGAGCTCGCCATGATCACGCGCCGGACGTTCCCGAAAGTGCGCGTGCTCTACATCACCGGCTTTGCGGATACGTTGTTCAAGGACTTGCAGGAGCTCGCCGAGGGTGAGTCGTTCATCGAGAAGCCGTTCGGCGCCGACGGGCTTCTGGAGGCGACGCGACTGTTGGTGTTCGGCCACATCGTGAATAACGAGGAGGAGCCGGACAAGCGTGACGATGCGCAGGAGTGGACCGACGATCGCCTGCGCGCGAAGATCGTGCGGTTCCTGCGCAAGATGCGAATGGCCTGAGCCACCGATTCAACGATCCACCGATTATCGGCGCGTCACCTTGATCCACCGATCAGCGGCGCGTCACCTTGTCCAGGCGCGCCACTACTTGCGCGTGGCTGGCGATCCCGGCGATCCGCACTTCGAATGCGACGACGCCTTCCATCACGTCGCCGCGCACGCGCGAGTCCCAGTGGATCACCGTGATGGTGGTCGCATTCAGGCGGAGATCCCCCTTCAGCGTCAGGAAGTTCTGGCCGCGATCGCTGCCGGTCAGCGTGCCGCGCACGTCACCGAGTTGCGCGGTGGCCATGAGGTCGGTTCCCGACTTGGTGATCTGGAAGGCGATGGGCGGCGTCGCGCCGACCGCCTGCGATCCTGGCGTGCGGCCCTGGTTCAGCGGGTAGCAAATCAGCTCCTGCATCGAGCCGCTGCCGGCCGCGCATTGCTCGACGGTGTAGGTGCCGCCCCACGTGCCCGCCATCCCGGGTTCGACGATGAAGGTTTCGCTCGCGGTCTTGCCGGACGCTGATGCGGTCACGATCGCCGTGCCGCGGGACTTCGCGTTGAGTGTGGCGCCGTCAGTGGCGACGATGGTGCTGTCGCTGGTGGTCCAGTTCGCGGGCACGTATTTCCCGGAACCATCGCTGTATTGCGCGAACGCGCCAAGCATCGCGCCGGTCGATGGAAGCGCTCCCTCGGACGTGATCGGCAGGGTGACGCCTTCGATCATGGTGCCGCCGCCGGTCGGCGTGATCTGCAGCGTCGTCAGCGTGACGACAGGTGTCGGCGCAGTGGGAAACTCACTGACAGTGCCGTGACTGCACCCGGCGATTGCCAATGTGGCCAACAGAAGGGCCTTGCACCTCGACGGTAACTTCATCGCGAGGATCGATATTCACGTTGCGTGCCGATCGGAGGCTGTCCCGCGTACCGTCCAGCTGACGCACGCGGCGAAATAGCTCGCGACGGTGGTTAGCCCGGAGCAGGAATCGCGTAGACTAGCTCGTCAATCCCCCCAGATAGCAGGAGTGTTTACATGAAAAGAAGCGGTTTTAAAGGCCTGGTTGCGGCAGGTCTCGTGGCAGCCAGCGTCGCATCGTCCACCAGCGTCGTCTCGGCGAGCGACATGTTTCTCAAGATCAGCGGCATCAAGGGTGAATCCACAGACTCCAAGCACAAGGATTCCATCGACGTGTTGTCATGGTCGTGGGGCATGTCCACCGGCACCGGCAAGGTGAAACGCGGCACCATTGCGCCGAAGTGCATCCAGGATCTTGCGCTGACCAAGTTCGTCGACAGCGCGACGCCGCAGTTGATCATGAATGGCGTGATGGGAGAGGCCGCAAAGGAAGCGACCCTCACCGTGCGGAAATCGGGGTCAAAGGATCAGCCGCAGGAATACCTCGTCATCAAGATGCAGGACGTGCTGGTGACGTCGTATCAGACTGGTGGCAGCTCGGGCGACAACCAGCCGCTGGTCGACACCGTCGTGTTGAGCTTCAGCTCGATCCAGGGCGAGTACCGGCCGCAGAATCCGGACGGCTCGGTGGGCACCGCGGTGGTGTTCCAGATCAACAGCACCTGCCCGCAATAATTCTCCGCCACACGGCCCGGAGACATCGTCGCGATGTTTCCGGGCTCGCACCATCACACGCATGAAGCCGAAAGCCTTCCGTCTGGCGCCGCGCCGCGTCGACGTCGACAAGGCCTTGGCGCTCCATCGTGCCGGCCGGCTGGACGATGCGAAGCGGCTCTACGAGCAAATCCTCGCCGCCGATCCTCGGAACGCGTCGGTGTGGCACTTTCTCGGCGTGCTGCAGCACCAGATCGGCAACAGCGAGGTGGCCGTGCAGAACATCACGCGGGCCGTCGACCTCGATCCGCAATATGCCGACGGCTGCAACAACCTTGGCAACATCTACAGGGAAACCAACCAGTACGACCTCGCGCTGCGGGCCTATGAACGTGCTGTCGAGATCGCACCCCGCCATGCCGACGCCTGGAACAACATCGGCGTGATGCGCAGCGGCCGCGGCGAGTACGCCGAGGCGGAGAACGCCTACGCGCGCGCCGTCGAGACGGATCCGGCGCACGTCGCCGCCTGGCAGAACCGCGGCAGCCTGGCGGCTCGGGTCGATGAATTCGACGCCTCGATCGCCGCCTACCGGCGCGCCCTCGAGCTGCGGCCGGGCGACACCCTCGCCTACAACGGGCTCAGCCGCGCGCTCTACCGCGCCGGCAAGATCGACGAAGCGATCGCTGTTTACAACGAGTGGCTGGCCGTGGATCCGGACAACGCCGTGGCGCGCCACATGATGGCGGCCTGCACCGGCGCCGCGCCGCCGGATCGCGCCTCGGACAGCTATGTGCGCGGCATCTTCGATGCCTTCGCCGGCAGCTTCGACCAGGTGCTGGATCAACTTGGCTACCGCGCACCTGCGTTGATCGCGGAATTCCTTGACCGTGTGGTGCCCGCCACCGATGTCGCGCTCGTCATTGCCGATGCGGGGTGCGGCACCGGATTGTGCGCCGAGTTTCTGCGGCGCCGCGCGGCACGGCTGGTTGGCGTGGATCTGTCAGCGGGCATGCTGACCCGGGCGCGCGCGCGGAAGGCCTATGACGAGTTGATCGAGAGCGAGCTGGCCGCGTGGTTGGCCGGCCGCGCCAACGAGTTCGATCTCATCGTGTCGGCCGACACGCTGTGCTACTTCGGCGCGCTCGAACAGGCCTTGGCCGGCGCCGCGGGTGCGCTGCGTTCTGGCGGCCGCGTCGTCTTCACGGTTGAACGGGCGGCCGACGACGTGCGTAGCTACCACCTCGATCCAACTGGCCGCTACAGCCACTCGGAGAATTACGTGCGCCAGGCGCTGGCCGCAACCGGGCTCGATTCGATCGCGGTCGAGCACGTGGTGTTACGACGCGAACGCGGACAGGAAGTTCAGGGGTTATTGGCAAGCGCACGCCGGCACTCGTGAAGCTGCGGGGTGGCCTGCCATGAGCGAGCAATGAATGTGCGAAACACGTTCATTGCGAGTCGAATGGTGCCGGAGGAGGGGGTCGAACCCACACACAGTTGCCTGTACGGGATTTTGAGTCCCGCGCGTCTGCCAGTTCCGCCACTCCGGCCGGAGTCACTCAGAATATCGCATTACGCGACGGGGAACCCTTTCTTCAGGTTCTCGCCCCGGTCCAGCTCCCCGAGCATCCTCCGCCGGAGAACGTGCCGGTCAACGAGCGGCGATCACCGGCGAGCGTGGCGTTGAATGTGTAGAGCGTGTCGATCTGCACGAAGAACTGCAGCGCGTTGCCGTTGACGATCAACGGAATTACCTGGTTGAAGATCCCGACCGACGCGATCGTGATGACGAGCTCCGAGCTCGCGGCGCCGGTGCGGCGAATCGTTCCGGTCCACGTCACCGATGCCGGCAAGGTGGCCGGGCAGCCGGCGCCCTTCACGATCGAGCCCGCCCAGTTGCCGTACAACTGATCGCCCGCCGCCTGGCTCACCGACACGCTCTGTCCGGCGATGGTCAGCGTCCCGCTGCGCGCGTCGCCGCTGTTCTCGGACACGGTCAGGTTGACGGTGCCGTTACCCGACTGGCTGGTCCCGGAGGTGATGGTGACGAAGCCGGCGTTGGAAGATGCGGTCCACGCGCAGCCGCTGCCCGCGGTGACGCTGAGCGACGCGGTGCCGCCGGTGCCGGCCACACTGAGCGACGTGCTGGACAGGGTGTACGTGCAGGTGGGCGTGGGCGCAGTTGGCGAAGTCGGAGTCGTCTGCTTCGAACAGGCCCCGGCCCCAATCGACGCCACCACGGCAACCAGACACAGCAGTCTTCGCACGAGCCCTCCGGGATCGAGCCTAGCTGACCGGACGGCCCGCCTCAAGCTGAGCGGTAATTTCAAATTTCGGATCTCGGATTTCAGATTTCTAGAACAGTTCGGACGTGGCCGACGACTTCCTGCCTGGTATTGAGAATTTCCGGCGTTGCGTACTTGCCCAGACGGTCGAGCTCGTCGGCGCTGATCGCGTCGATGGCCCTGAGCACCGCGAGAATGGCGGGCTCGGCGGCGCGCTTGGAGCCGCCCTCGACTTTCAACGCGACGCCCAGCCTCATGGAAGGAATGCCCGCGCAATAGAAACCTTCGGCGCCGACTTTCGCGATCAGGCGGGTGCCGGCGACGCGCATCAGGTCGGTGTCGAGACGATCGGTGCCCGCCACGTACTCCGGATGCTTGACCATTGCGTTGAAGATCGCCGATGGCGCGCGAACGCCCTCGGCCACGGCGGCCGCGAATCGAGCGCAGCCTTCCGCAACCGCATCGAGCATGATTCCGAACGTCGGCAGGCCGCAGCCATCGACGCCGACGGCGACGTCCCCGGCATCGATCCGCATCCACTGTGCCAACGTCGTCAACACGCGCTGCTGCATCGGGTGCGCCGGCTTGTGATAACCGCTCATCACCCATTGCTGCTGCACGCAGTGCGCCAGCATGCCGGCATGCTGGCCCGAACAATTGTTGTGAATGCGGCCAGGCGCTTCGCCGGCGCACAACATCGCGTTCGCGGTCTTGTCGTGCAGCGGCAAGTGTGGGCCGCAGGCGAGCGCCGCCTCGGTGACTTTCGCCTTGGCGAGGATCGAGCGGGCGGCGGCGACGTGAAACGGCTCGCCGCCGTGCGAGGCCACGCAGAGCGCGAGCTCCTCGTCCGTCAATTGCAAGCGCTCGACGCCGCCGGCCTCGACGAAGGGCAGCGCCTGGAACATCTTGATCGAGGAGCGGACGAAACTCTGATGGGCGGGGTTGCCGGCGCTGGCGATCAGCCCCTGGTCCGCGTGCGCCACCGCAACGTGCACACGATGAACGGACTCAACGATGCCGCCGCGCAGTGCTTCGACCTGGCAGCGGCCCATTCGACTCGACATCCTGTTCGAGAGTCTCACAGGATGTCTCGCTCAGGGCAAGCCGTTTGACCCGTTACGCAGGCACCCAGACGAGCGAGACCAGCTGCACCGAGACCCCACCGCGTTTCGGCTTCACGAGCACGCGCTCGAAGGGCTCATTCGCCAGATCCCAATCGGACGTCACCGCCTGGAGATCCTCCTGCATGGCGGTCTCGAGATCGCTCAACTGCGTCCTGAGCGCGGTCACGTTCTCGGTCGCGCGCGCCACATCCTGTGCTTCCTTGCTGACGCGCCCCATCCCTCTCGCCGCGGTCGTCGCCCGGCCAAGTGTGCTGGCGCTGACGGCCTTGCGGCCAAGCAGCGCGCCGAAGATGGTGGCGCCAATCGAGACGGCCGCGCCCATCTTCGCGCCCGTCGCCTGTTCGCTCTGCACCTGGACGGTCTGCTCGGCCCGGCGAATCCGATCCTGGATCGCCGTCATTTTCGACGCGTACTTGTTGCGCACTTGCGCCAGGGCGGTGTCGCGCGCTTCACGCGCGTCACCCTGGAGCCGGATGCGGAAATCGCGTTCCGATTCGTCGGGCGCGGACAACGCCTTCGCGCGCGAGCTCTTGAGCAATTCGATCGATTGCGACTGCCCGAGCCACTGCGAGAAGTCTTTTTCCCAGGTGGCGTAATTCTTCGCCCTGGCCGCGGCCGCAGGCACATCCGCGAACGTGGCGCCGGTCGGCGCCGCCTTCAACAGGTAGTCAACGGTGAAGTCGGCGAGCTCGGCGCGCTCCCAGTCAACGGCCACCGGACCATCGACGATCGGCGTCACCACCGATACCGTCTTCGTCTCGTCGAGCCCCAGCTTCGAATCGGAGTACGAAATGCGCGCCACGCCGAGAACCATTGGAACGTACGCGGTGGAACCGGGAACAAAGAGTTGTTGAATCGCTGGATCGAGAACAGGAGCGGAGTGTCCGACGACGCTCGCCCTCGCCGTTTCGGCGAGCTTCGTCGAGATGCGACCTTCGGTCGCAGCTGCGTCTTGCGGTTGCGGTGTATACGTGAGCCGCTTTATCTCGTCGCGACCGAGTGGACCGCGAAGGTACGACAGCGCCCAGCGGGTTTCGAAAACGACAGGTTCCTTCTCGTGCACGTTGTGCAGGAGAAACTGCCGCTTGCCGAGGCTCGACAGCAAGCGATCGAGGCGTGAGCGATCGAGGGCGGCGCCGCCGGCGGCGCCTTCCAGTCCGTCGAGCACGCGTTGCTTGTCTTGATCGGTCTGCAACCGGCCCAGCATCCACGTGCCCGCGTTCGCGAGCGCCTTGTAATCCAGGTCGACCGGGTTCTGCGTGGCCACGACCAGGCCAAGCCCGAACGCGCGCGCCTGCTTCAGGATCGTCAGCAATGGCTTCTTCGACGGCGGATTCGCGACCGGCGGCATGAAGCCGAAGATCTCGTCAAAATAAATCAGCGCGCGCAGGCTGGAGGTGCCGCGCTGGCTGCGCATCCAGCCGACGATCTCGTTGAGGAGCAGCGACACGAAGAACATGCGCTCCTGGTCGTCGAGGTGCGCGATCGAGATCACGCTGACGCGCGGCCGGCCGTTCTCGCTATACAGCAGGCGATCGATGTCGAGCGGCTCGCCTTCGAGCCAGGCGCCGAAACCCGGCGCGGCGAGCAGCTGATTGAGCTGCATCGCCAGGGCGAAGCGATCCTTCGACGGGAAGAACGATTCGAGGTCGACGACGCCGATCTTCACGATCGGCGGCGTCTGGATCTGCGTGATCAGCGCCGGCAGGTCGAGATCGCGGCCGGCGCGCCAGCTGTCGGTAAAGAGCGTCGCGATCAGCGTGTGCTCGCGGCTGCGCAGCGGCTCGGCGTCGACACCCGCCAGCGTCAGCACGCTCGTCGCCGCCGTCGAGACGCGGTCCCGCAGCAGATCCGCGTCGTTCATGATCTCGGGATCCGGCGCCGCGAAGGACTTGACGATCGACAGCGGCCGCCCGGCGGAGCTGCCCGGCGTATACAGCGCGAATTCCGCGGCGTGACGCAGCCGATCGATGCGCGCCCCATCCTGGCCCCATTCGCTGAGACCCTTCGACCACTTCGCCGCCTCGGCGGCGGCAAAGGCCTCGGCCGTCTGCCCGGCCCGGCGCGCCTCGTCCGCATCCACCCACGGCGCGAAATCCGCCGGCGCGAGTTTTGGAAATGTCAGCAGCAGGTTGCCAAGGTCGCCCTTGGGATCGATGGCGATGACGGGGATGCCGTCGATCGCCGCTTCTTCGATGATGCCGATGCCGAGACCGGTCTTGCCGCTGCCGGTCATGCCGGCGATCACGCCGTGAGTCACGAGATCGGAAGAATCGTAGAGAAGGGGAGCGTCGTCCCGGGACTTGCTCTCGGGGTCGACTTCACGCCCGAGGTAGAACAGTCCCAGCTTCTCGAAACCCCTCGACTCCGCTCGGGGCAGGTCGGTCACTGACGAACCTTACCATCCGCCAAATACAAATAGAGGGTGCGCGCACGCCCGGTCGAATCGTTGAACGTTTCGGTTTTCGTCGGCTCCCAGTCGCCCATGCTGAACGAGTGCGTGACGATGCGCGAGCCCGGTTTGAGTTGCTTGGTGATCAGTGGGCGCACTCGCAGGTTCGACTGCGACAGCAGATACGTCGTGACCACGGTGGCGTTGCTGACGTCGGTCTTCAACGCGTCCTGGAGCTTGAACTCGACCAGGTGCGTGACGCCGGCGGCCTTTGCGTTGGCGTTCGCTTCTTCGATGCGAACGGGATCGATGTCGACGCCAAGACCCCGGGCGCCGTATTTCTTGGCGGCGGTGACCGGGATCCGGCCGTCGCCGCAGCCCAAATCGACCACGAGGTCGTTCTTGGTCACGTTGGCGAGGGCCAGCATGCGGTCGACGACTTCCTGAGGGGTGGGCACGTACGGTGCCAACTGCGGTGCATCCGGCCGCTTCGTCTGTGCGTCAGGGACGGCGACTAAACAAACTGTCAAAGAGGCAAAAAGAGACAAACTGGCAACGAGTCTGCGCATGGGTCTGAGCATACAAAATCCTTTGTAACCGTGCGCGGAATCAGGGGTTAGAAGTGAGCGACGGCGCTCGCCCGAAATTCACGAAAATGCGTGTTTTTCGGCCATTTCCGTTGATTTTGGGCCGTTTCTCGGCTATACTGACTGAACCTGATAGAGCAATTCACTCCCGCCATTACCACCAGATCGAAACGAGGGGCACGTGGGATTTAAGATCGGTGACAAGGTCATATACCCGAATCATGGGCTCGGGGTCGTCGAGAAGGTCGAAGAGAAGACCATTCTCGGAACTACTTGCGGTTTCTTCCATCTCCGAATTCTGTCGAATGAGACGACGGTGCTCGTGCCGGTCGCCAATGTCGACAATGTTGGTCTCCGGCGCGCCATTACGGACGAAGAAGTTGAACGGCTGTTCATGCTCCTCGGCGACGGCAAGATCGACAACCACCAGAACTGGAAGGGTCGCTTCAAGGACAATTCCGACAAGATGCGCACCGGCTCGATTTACGACATGGCCGACGTCCTCAAGAGCCTGACGTTCCTCGCGAAATCGAAGAGCCTCTCGTTTCGTGAGAAGCGCATGCTGGACCGCGCCAAGGCGCTGATCATCTCGGAGATCTCCGAAGTGATGCAGACGACGGCGCAGGCGATCGAAGATCGCGTCAACGAGGCGCTCGAGAAGTGCTTCATGACCAAGGCGCGCAACACGCAGCGCGCGGTGACCCGCGCCGCTAATGCCAAGGCCGCTCCGGCCAAGGCGGTGGTGGCCCGCACGGTCGCGCCGGTGGTGACGAAGCAGCGTCAAGCCCGCGCTTCATAGCCTATTATTCTTCGTACACGTAGTCGTACACGTAGTCGTAGACTGAACGGCGACAATGCTTAACCTCATTGCCGCCGTTCGTTCTGTACTGACCTACCTCGTCGTATCCCTTTACCTTCTTTTCGCCGGGCCGATCGCGCTCGCCATTGGGATCGGGTTCAAGAACAAGACGGCGCTCTACGGTCCCGGCCACATCGGCGTCGGGCTGGCGCTTGGACTCTCGGGCATCCGGTATCGCGTCCACGGCCGGGAACACATTCCCGCGAATCGCGCGGTGGTGTTTTGCTCGAACCATGAGAGCAACGTCGATCCGCCGGTGTTGTTCCAGGCGCTGCACAAGCGCCTGCACGTGCTGTTCAAGGCCGAGCTGACCAAGCTTCCGCTGCTAGGCGCGGTCATGGTGGCCGGCGGGTTCGTCCCGGTCGAGCGCGATCGCCGCGAGGCTTCGATGGCGTCGATCGACGTCGCGGCGGCGTCGATCCGCGCCGGCAATTCGTTCCTGATCTTCCCCGAGGGCACGCGCAGCAAGACCGCCGAGCTGTTGCCGTTCAAGAAGGGCGGCTTCATCATGGCGATCAAGGCGCAGGCGCCGATCGTGCCGGTGGCCGTGTCGGGCGGCCGGGCTGCCATGCAAAAGGGCAGCTGGCTCGTGCGTCCGGTGATGGTCGACGTGCGCATCGGCCCGCCGGTCGAGACGACCGGCATCACGGTTGACGAGCGGGATGAGCTGATCGAGATCGTGCGAACGCGAATTGAAGAGCTCCGGAGGTCTTAAGGCCATGAGGCCTTGAGGTCTTACTTCAAGACCTTAGGACCTCAGGACCTCAAGACCGTAGAATCCAGTAATGGAACTGCTCGCCACCCTCGGGCGGACCCTCGGGTTTTCGCTCGCCGCCGGCGTCAACCTGTATGCCACGGTTGCGATCCTCGGCCTGGCGTCTCGCTACCAGTGGGTCGAGCTCCCCGCACAGTTCAAGGCCTTCGACAACCCGTGGATCATCGGCGCGGCCGGCGTGCTCTACGTGATCGAGTTTGTCGCCGACAAGGTGCCCTGGGTCGATTCGCTCTGGGACTCGGTGCACACGCTGATTCGTCCGGTCGGCGGCGCCGTCATCGCCGTCGCGTCGCTGGGCGATGCCTCACCGGCGATGACGGCCGGGATCGCGATCCTGGGCGGGGTGGTGTCGGCGAGCAGTCATGCGACCAAGGCCGGCACGCGGATCGCGGCCAATGCCAGCCCCGAGCCCTTCAGCAACTGGATTCTCAGCCTCACCGGGGATGCCTTCGTGATCGGCCTGAGCTTCATCACGCTGAAGTTCCCGCTGATCGCGCTCGGCGTCAGCATCGCGATCCTGATCCTGATCGTGATGGTGGCGCGATCGCTGTGGAAGTGGCTCAGGAGGCGGGTGCCTGCAGAGCCGATCGCAATCGTGAAATGATCCCGTCGGGGATCCCGGTCGCCTTGTTGGTCCCGTCAGGCAGTTTCTTGACGCAGACCGCCGTCACCGTTCCGGTTCCAATCACCACATTGCCGCGCATCACGACGTGCGCCCACTGGATCGTGCTGCGCGTGACGGCGGCGATCTCCGTCTGCACTTCGAATTCGTCCTGGAACCTGAGCGGCGACTTGAAGTCGAAGTTCGCGGCGATGCGCGGCCACGTGATGTCAGGGCTCGTCCCGCCGGAGCTCGCGGGATCGCTGGAGAGCGAAGGCGGATGAATCTGCAGGCCGGCGGCGCGCCAGACAGCGTGCTCGGCTTCCTCCATGTAGCGGAAGAACACCGAGAAGTGGACCATGCCGGCGGCGTCGGTCTCCGCGAACTCCACGCGACGGCGATGGCGGGTGATCGCTATGGCCGGCGTCCTTCGGGGAGGGCCGGCTCGTTGGCCGCAAGGGTCATTGGTCTCCCTAACTATACGTTGGCGGCAGAGAAGGGTTTACACCGGTAGTCCCGGGGATATGATGCTCTTGCCAGCCTGTTGTCCGAGGACCGAGGAAAGCCATGCGCTACCGCGTAATGTTGTTGGGACTCGTCATGCCGGTACTGCTCGCCGCACAGCAGCCCGAGCAAACCTTGCCGCGGTTCCGCGCCGGCGCCAACCTCGTTCGCGTTGACGCGTACGTCTCGAAAGACGATGTCGCGCTGACCGATCTGAAGGCGGAAGACTTCAGCCTCTTCGAAGACGACAAGCCGCAGAAGGTCGAAAACTTCGAACTCGTGCGCGCGCGGCGGCCCAACCCGCAATCGGAGCGCACTGATCCAACCAACGTCCGCGACATGCAGCAGCAGCTGACCGACGCGGCGCGCGTCTTCACGCTGTTTTTCGATCGCTGGCACGTGCAGATCGCCGGCTCCTACCACGCCAAGAAACCGATCATCGACACGCTCGACCGGGTGATCGGCCCTGACGATCTCGTCGGCGTCATGACGCCGGAGATGTCGCCGTCAAGCGTGACGTATAGCCGCCGCACCGGCAGCATCGAGCGCGCCGTCACCGACACCTGGCACTGGGGCGCCAAGAATACGCTCTACTCGACGCCGCAGGAGGACGCAATCACTGGCTGCTACGGGTCGAGCAAAACGCGCGATCTGGCCGGTCGAATGATCGCGCGGCTGCGCGAGCAGGAAACCCTCTCGGCGCTCTCGAACCTGGTGGCGCACCTCGAAGCGATGCGTCCCGAGCGAAAGTTCGTGATGGTCTTCACCGAGGGCTGGAGCTTGTTCCGTCCCGATGAAAGCCTCGCGCGCAGCGCCGAAGGCGGCGTTCCTGGACAGGATCCGATTCGCGTCAACCCGCTCACGGGAGGCCTCGCGAGACAGGGGGATACGGACCCGCGCCGGGGCGAGGTGATGACGTACGAAGCCTGCGAACGGCTGCGGACCATGCTCGCGTATTCGGATCATGAGACCGAGTTCCGCCAGCTGCTGCAGCGCGCCAACCGCGCCAACGTCAGCTTCTATCCGATCGACGCGCGCGGGCTCGTGGTGTTCGACACGCCGATCGAGCTCGGCGTGCCGCCCTCGCTCGATGCCGCCTGGCTGCGCGACCGTTACAACGGCTTGCGCGAGATGGCGGCGCAGACCGACGGTGAAGCGGTGCTCGATACGAACGACACTTCCGGCGCGATGCGGAAGGTGTTCCAGGATGTCGGCTCGTACTACCTCCTGAGTTATTACTCGACGAACCAGAAGCTCGACGGCCGCTTCCGCCGCATCCGCGTCGAAGTGAAACGCGAGGACGCGGAGGTCCGGGCGCGTCCCGGATACCTGGCGCCAACCGAGGCCGAGGCGCGCGCGGCAGGCATGTCGATGACGCGAGCCGGCGAGAAACCCGCGCCGCCGCCGACGGTGACCCGCGCGCTCGACGCGCTGGCGCCCGCCCGCGGCAACCTGCCGGTCCGCGTCCAGGCCGTCGGCGGACGCGGTACCATTCGCGCGATCGTCGAGCTTGCTGCCGCCACCGCCAAGCAACCCGAATGGCTGTCGGGTGGCACGCTGCGGCTCACGTTCGAGCCGGAGCGGACGACCGGTTCGAGCACTGCCGCGCAGTCGCAGACGATGACCGTGGCCATCGAACCCGGCCAGCGCAGCATCGTCGTTCCCGGCACCGAGCGGCCGCTGGTCGCGGGCCGTTACTCGGTCCGCGCCGAGCTCACGCCGCGCAACGGCCGCCTGCCGATGCAGGTGACGACGTTCGCGACGGTCCCGGCCGAGGCAGCAGAGGTCGGCACTGGAGGCCTGGCGTCGCGCCGCGGCCCGAGCACGGGCCTCGCCTATATGGCCACTGCCGATCCGCGCTTCCGCCGCACCGAGCGTCTGCGCATCGAGGTGCCGCTGGCCGGCGAGGCGTTCACCGGTACCGGCCGCCTGCTGACGCGCGAAGGCCATCCGACCCCGCTGATCGTGAACTTCACCCAACGAACCGACGACAGCACAAAGCAGCAGTTCGGCGTGGCCGACGTCACCCTGGCGCCGCTCGCGGAAGGTGAGTACGTCGTCGAGCTGTCGTTGACGAAAGGTGGCAAGACCGAGGTCGTCACCTACGGTTTCAGAATGATTCCGTGACGAGGGTTATAAGGGTTACAAGCGTTATAACGGTTATAACTGTTGTAACCCTTGTAACCTTCGCGCAAGAGCTTCCTCGATTCCGATCGGGCGCGAACCTCGTCACCGTCGACGCGTACTTCTCGAAGAGCGGCGCGGCGGTCAGCGATCTCAAGCAGGACGAGATCGAAATCCTCGAAGACAATCGCCCGCAGACGGTCGAGAGCTTTCGCATTGTCGCTCCCCGGGGCCAGGGCGGACCGCGCGCGAAGCCCGATCCGGCCACCGTCGCGGAATCACGCGCGGCGGTCCAGGACGTCGAGTCGCGCATCTTCGTAGTTTTCTTCGATCACTGGCACGTCAGCACCGCCGGCTCGGCGAAGGCGGCGGCGCCCGTCTCGGAGCTCCTGAACCGCGTTGTCGGCGCCAGCGATCTGGTTGGCGTCATGACGCCGGATATTCCCGCGCGCACGCTGTCGCTGACGCGTCGAACGGAGGCGATCGAGCGCGTCGTTCGCGATACCAGCAGCTGGGCGCAGCGCGATCGCATCGACACCCTCGATCCCCGCGAGCGCGAGATCGACATCTGCTATCCAGACGACCTGCGGCGTCCGCAGTTCCGGGGCGTCGCCAAGGAAATGATCGAGCGCCGGCGCGAGCAGAAGTCGCTGCGCGCGCTCGACGACCTGATCGAGCATCTAGGGACGCTGCGCGACGAGCGCAAGTTCGTGGTGCTGTTGTCGGAAGGCTGGGTGTTGTTCCGGCAGAACGAGCGCCTGGCCGCGGTCCTCGAGCCCGGATCAATTCCCTCGTCGCCGCCTGGCATCGGCGTCGAGAGCGGCCGCATCAGCACCGGAACGAACAAGGGCAGCGTCACCTACGATCGCGGATTCGAATCGTGCGAGCGCGAGCGATCGATGCTGGCGTTCCTGGATCACACCGTTGAAATCCGCCAGCTGGCGCAGCGCGCCAATCGCGCCAACGTCACGTTCTACGCCGTCGATCCGCGCGGGCTGGCGGTGTTTGATGATTCGATCGGGCCGATGCGGCCGGCAACACCGGGTCAGGATCGGGAGCGCATGGCAGCGCGCCAGGGCGGACTGCGCGAGCTTGCCGGCAATACCGACGGCGCCGTCGTCCTCAACACCAACGAGGTCAGGAGCGGCGTGTCCCGGATGATGGCGGACCTTGGGTCGTATTACCTGATGCAGTACTACTCGACGAATCCGAAGCTCGATGGCCGCTTCCGTTCGATCACCGTCCGCGTCAATCGTCCGGGTGTGCAGGTGCGGGCGCGGCCGGGCTATCTCGCGCCGACGGAGTCGGAAGCGCGTGCCGGCGGCGTCAGCGTGAAAACGCCGGCGCTTCCCGCCGGCGTCTTGCCGGTGGTGCGGCGCAACGCCGGGATGACGGCCCTGCGGCGCGGCCCGGGCACCGGACTGAGATACGTGCGCGCCGACCAACCGGCATTTCGCCGCACCGAGCGCCTCCGCATCGAGTTGGCTGTCCCGGCGGGCGCGACGAATGCCGTCGGGAGGGTACTGACGAAACTGGAACAGCCGATGCCGCTGGTGGTGACCTACTCGACCACGGCGACCAACGGAAGGACGGTGGGGATTGCGGACGTGACACTCGCGCCGCTCGCGATCGGCCAGTACATTCTCGAGCTGTCGTTTGACGTGAACGGAAAGAAGGAAGTCGCGAGCTACGAATTCCGGATCGTCCCTTAAGACCTTAAGACCCTACGACCCACCAGTCGTAAACGTGAGCGTGAACGGCGCCATCGGGCCGCCGTCGGTGCCCTTCACGCCTTCGAGAATTTCCATTTTCACGAGCCGGAACCGCTCGAGCGGCTCGGCCGGGCGGATCTCGAGCGCGCGATTCTCTTTCGTGTAGTTCGCGGTGAACGCGATCGACGGCGGCTGCGGCTCGCCCCGCTCTTTCGAATCCGCCGCCGAGTATGTCAGCCGCACGCGCTCCTTCAGCGTCGCCGGATCGAGGTCGCGCGACAGCTGCATGCGGATGCGTTCGGTCAACCGCACGTCGGACTCGCCGTGGGTCGGCGCCGTGAACAGGATCTCGACAGGGGGTGGCGGAGGAAGATCGATCGCGACCTCGGTCGTCTCTTCGGGCTCCGGTGCGAGCTCGATGCTCGTGCCGTCGAGCCACGTCAGGCCTTTCGCCGTCCGCACGGTGCCCTGCACCTTGACCCAGCGGCCGGTGTCGATGCGCCTGCTCGGATCGAAATTGAACGTCCGGCCCTTGGGCTGCACGCCCATCACCCACAGCGCGGCGTCGCTCGACCGCAACACGAACTGAAAGCGGTTCTGGGCGGGCGCTTCCGGCAGATCGCCGAACAGGTTGCGGCCGCGGAACTGCCCGGTGATGGTGACCTTCTGGCCGTCGAACCGCGCCGGCTCCATGGCGAGCGCGCGCAGCGGGGGAGAGGTGATGTCGATTGCCGCGGGCGGCGCCGCGGAGCTGCTCAGCAGCAGGATCAATTCCTCGCCCGGCTTCGGCCAGCGATCCTGGTATGCCGTTCGAACGCGATCGAGCAGGTTGAATGGAATCAGCCGCGGATCGTCCTGCGACATGCGGCCGATGTCGAGGAACTGGCCGCGCGCCTCGATCCTGGTGTCACGCGGCAGCTCGCGCGCTCCCAGCGTGATCGTGCCTTCATCGGTGCCGATGGTGGCGCGTTGGACCGTCCCCTGGACGTTGCCGACGACGAGCACGGTTTGCTGGTGATAGAAGCCTGGATAGTTGCGAAGCGCGCTGATGGTGGTGGCGCGGCGGGGCTGCGGCTGCGCCACCAGGGCGGTGGCCGCTGCCGCCAGCAGGATTGCTGTCGCCGTGAACGTCCGGAAGCGCATCTTCGTCAATGCTAGCAAATGCAGGCGACCCTCATCGCTCTCGGCGCGTTATTCGTGCTTTGGGGAATCCACCGCTTCCTGACCTACGCCGAGGAGCGGGGCTGGGATCTACGACCCCTCACGCAAACATTTGCAGCAAGTGGTGCGCGAAGGGGAGTGGAAGCGTGACGAAGACGACGATGGGCATCGACCTGCGCGGACATCCTCGAAGAGGTGATCGGCACCTCATCGAGAATGGCTTTGACACGGATCAGCGTGCGGCTGCGACGCCGCTGTATTAGATCTTTCGTTTCGCGAAGCGCGCCACGATCACGGCCAGCGCGAAGAACAGGAGTCCTCCGGCAATGTGGGCCGCGGTGCTGTCCTCTCGCAGCCACGGCGCGATATTGCCGATCGGCGCGAAATAGTCGGCAAACAACGAGGTCTCGACATCCGGATTGTCCGCTGACGGATAGGTGTATCCGACCAGTGCGGCGTAGAGAATGCCGGCCAGCGAGCCGCCCGCGATCAGGCCGGAGCTGAACAGCGTGCCCGAGCTGAGATCGGAATCGCTCTTCTCTCCGGTGCTGCGCTCGACCCACCACCGCACCAGTCCCCCGGCGAAAATCGGGGCGGTGGTCGCGATCGGCAGGTACGCGCCGACCGCGAACGACAGGGAGTGCACGCCGCAGAGTTCGAGCGTGACCGCGATGAAGACACCGACTAGCACCAGGCCCCACGGCAGGTTTTGCGAGAGCAGGCCTTTGATCAACGTCGCCATCAGCGTCGCTTGAGGCGCGGGCACGTCTACCGAGCCGATCGTGAAGACGTCGTGCAGGTAGAGCATGGTGGCGCCGATCACGAACGCGGACGTGACGACGCCGATGACGAGGCCGAGCTGCTGATACAGCGGCGTCGCGCCGACCAGGTAGCCGGTCTTGAGATCCTGCGAGGTGTTGCCGGCGTTGGCCGCAGCAATGCAGACGATCGCGCCAACCGACAGCGCCACCGGGCCGTAGACGTCGCCGGTCCAGCCGAGCGAGACGAAGATGATGCACGTGATGATCAGCGTCGCGATGGTCATGCCCGAAATCGGGTTTGACGACGACCCGATCAGGCCGGTGATGCGTGACGACACCGTGGCGAAGAAGAAGCCGAAGACGACGATCAGGATCGACACCACGATGTTGCCCTGCGTCGGCAGGCCGGGCGCCGCGACCAGGAACACGGCGAGGAGCAGCGAGCCAATCAGCACGACCATCATCGGGATGTCGCGCTCGGTGCGGGTCTGGACGGCGCTGCCGCCGCCGCCAAATCCCTTGAGGCCTTCTCGCGCCGACGACACGATGGTGGGCAGCGTGCGGCTCAGCGTGATCAGGCCCGCGGCCAGCACGGCGCCGGCGCCGATGTAGCGAATGTAGGCGCTCCAGATCTGCCCCGGGGTCATTTCCGAAATCAGGTAGGGCCGGCCGGTCGCCTCGTTCAGTACCATGCCGGGATGAATCGGCGGGAACGGCGTGTTGATCGCCGCGCCCAGCAGCGACAACAGCGGCAACAGGACCAGCCAGGACAACACGCCGCCAGCGACCATCGTGCCGGCGATACGCGGACCGATCACATAGCCGACGCCCAGGTATTCCGGTGAGATGTCGACGTTGAGCGTCGCGTTCGGAAACTGGCTGGTGCGCGCCAGCGAATGGCCGACTTCCTGCCGGAAGATGTTGAAGGTCCACGACAGCGACTTCCACAGCGCGCCGATGCCGAGGCCGCTGAAGACCAGCGACGCGAGCTGGCCGCCTCGCTCGCCGGCGACCAGCACCTCCGCGCAGGCGGTGCCTTCCGGGTAGGGCAGGAGGCCGTGCTCCTTGACGATTAAGGCGCGGCGCAGCGGCACCATCATCAGCACGCCGAGGATGCCGCCCGCGAACGACAACATCATGATCTGGGTGTAGTTGAAGTAGCCCGGGCCATCGGGGAGCAGGAAAATCAGCGCCGGGATCGTGAACACGACGCCGCCGGCCACCGATTCGCCCGCCGAGCCGATCGTCTGGACGATGTTGTTCTCGAGGATCGTCGAGCCGCCGAATCTCTTCAGGATCGAGATCGCCAGCACCGCGATCGGGATCGAGGCGCTGACGGTGAGGCCGGCGCGCAAGCCGAGGTAGACCGTGGATGCGCCGAACAGCAAGCCAAACAGCACGCCGAGGAAGATGGCCTTGGCGGTGAACTCCGCCATCGATTGCGAAGCGGGGACGTAGGGCTGAAAACCTTTCGAGGTGTCTGCCATGCGCCGGATGATACTTCGGCGCGAATTTGCGGTATTCTGAAATCTGCTTGTGAATTCACCGAACAAGCGGAAGACGGCCATGGAGCCGGTTTCCGAACTCACGACCAACCGGCTCTCGGTCTACCTGCGCAGCCTCAATCAGCTCGAGGCCGCGGGTGTCGAGACCATCTCGTCGCAGGCGCTGGCCGAGCAGTTCCACCTCAACGCGGCGCAGATCCGCAAGGACCTCGCCTACTTCGGGGAGTTCGGCGTGCGCGGGGTCGGCTATTACGTCAAGGACCTGAAGCGCCACCTGCGCCAGATTCTCGGGCTCGATCGCAAGCTGCGCGTCGCGGTCATGGGCGCCGGCAACCTCGGGCTGGCCCTCGCCGACTATCCCGGCTTCAAGCGCGAAGGCTTCGAGATCGTCTCGATGTTCGACGTCGCCGACACCAAGATCGGCGATCAATCGAAGAGCGGCGTGCCGATCCACGATCTGAAAGAGCTGAAGAAGATCGTCCGCAAGGAGCACATCGACATCGCCGTGATCGCGGTACCCGCCGAATCGGCGCAGCACGTGCTCGACCAGGTGGTGGCCGCCGGCATCAAGGCGATCCTGAACTTCTCGCCGGGCGCGCTGAAGGTGCCCGGCGGCGTCAAGATGAAGGGCGTCGATTTGACGGTGTCGCTGGAGAGCTTGTCGTTTTACCTGGCTCAAGGGATTGATGACGAAACCTAATCCGCCTTCGCGGCCGAAGGCCGCTACGGCGCGACGG
Source organism: Acidimicrobiia bacterium (assembly GCA_043779345.1). Classification (GTDB taxonomy): domain Bacteria; phylum Acidobacteriota; class Vicinamibacteria; order Vicinamibacterales; family UBA2999; genus 12-FULL-67-14b. Next base: position 27,793 of record JAYWEJ010000007.1, read on the forward strand.
CCTCGCAAGGCGAGGCCGGGCTTGACGCACGTCGATGCGAAGGGCCGCATCCGCATGGTCGATGTCGGCGACAAGGCCGTCACCGATCGCGAGGCCGTCGCGCGCGGCTCGATCGCGATGTCGGCCGCGGCGCGCAAGCTGATCAAGGGCGGCAACAACACGAAGGGCGATCCGATCCAAGCGGCGCGGCTCGCCGGCATCATGGCCGCGAAGAAGACCAGCGAGCTGATCCCGCTCTGCCATCCGCTCAACCTCTCGCACGTCTCCGTCGATCTGACCGCGACGCGTGCGGGCTACGCGATCGAATCCCGGGTCCGCATCTCGGGCAAGACCGGCGTCGAGATGGAAGCGCTCACCGCCGTGGCGATCGCGGCGCTGACGCTCTACGACATGGTCAAGGCGGTCGACAAGACGATGGTGATTGGCGACATCGAGCTGGTCGAAAAGAAAGGCGGTCGGTCGGGCAGCTACAGGAAGTTTAAGGTTTAAGGTTTAAAGTTTAAAGTTTGAGTCTGAAGTTGAAAGTTTTAGTTTCGATTCAGCAGCCCGTCCAACAGTGGCAAGTTCCCGTTGAAGGAGTCGAGTCTCTTCGTCAACGGTTCCCTCACATTCGATTCATTCACGCGACCACTCCAGAAGAACGCTCCGACGGCCTCGCCGACTGCGACATTGCGTACACGTGGATCCTGAAGGACCACGAGGCCGCGAAGGCGGGCAGTCTCAAGTGGGTGCACACCTCAGCGGTTGCGGTCGAGACGTTGTGCCTGCCGGAGCTGTTCGCGCGCGGGGTCGCCGTCAGCAATACGCGCGGGGTCCAGGCCGTGCCGATCGCCGAGCACGTCATGGCGGTCACCCTGGCGCTCGCCAAGCAGATTCCGTTCGTCATCGAGAACCAGCATGAGGCGCGGTGGGCGCAGAACGAGTTCATGGGCGCCCGGCTGCCGTGGCTCCTCAAGGGACGGACGCTTGGGCTGATCGGCGTCGGCACGATCGGTTCCGAGATCGCGACGCGCGCGGAGGCGTTCGGCATGCGCGTGGTCGCGCTGCGCCGCCGGCCGGCGTACGGAACGATCGGCCACGTCGAGCGCGTCTACGGCAAGGATCAGCTCGACGAGTTCCTCTCGCAAAGCCACGTGCTGGTGATCTGCGCGCCGCTGACGCCCGAAACGCATTCGATGATGGCCGCGGCGCAGTTTGCGCAGCTGCCGCAGGGCGCGATCGTCGTCAATGTCGGCCGCGCCAAGATCATCGACACCGACGCCTTGATCGGCGCGCTGCGCGGCGGCCATCTCGGCGGCGCGTCGCTCGACGTCTTTCCGCAGGAGCCACTGCCGCCCGAGCATCCGCTCTGGATGACGCCGAACGTGATCCTGACCCCGCACACGTCGGGGTTCAGGCAGGGGCATTGGGATGAAGTGGTCGAGCTGTTCGGCGACAACCTCGATCGCTGGCTGCGCGGCGAACCGCTCAAATTCCAAGTACAGCCGGATCTGGGCTATTAGCTCTTTTACAGAAGAAAGAAAGAAGGGAAGACCTTTCATTCTTCTTTCTTCTGTTAAGTTCTTGGCGGCGGTTCGATGTGGATGATCGCGTCCTTGATCTGCGGGAAGCGGGCCATCAATCGATCCTTGACGACGTGCGACAGCGAATGCGCGCGGTCGAGGGGCATCGCGGCATCCATCCAGATGTGGAGATCGAGAAACACGAAATCCGCGGAGCCGCGCGTGCGGATGCGGTGCGAGTCAATCACCTCGGGCACGCTCTTCACGACTGCGCGAATCTCGTCCTCGGGGATCACGAACCGGTCCGCGAGGATGCCCGTCGTCGAGTTGAAGATCTCCCAGCACGCGTGGGCGATGAACACCGCCACGATCAGCGCCGCGACCGGATCCAGCCACAGGTAACCGAACTTCACGCCGATCAGCGCGATGATCACCGTCGCGGACGTCATCAGATCGCTCAGCGTGTGGGACGCGTCCGCGAGCAACACTTCGCTCTGCAGCCGGCGCCCCGCGCTGCGTTCGTAAAACACCACCGCCAGGTTGATCGCAAAGGTGCCGCCCATCACCACGAACGTCAGCGTGTTGATGGTGGGCGCGCCGCCGGTCTGAAGCCGATCCCACGCCGCCGACAGCACCTCGCGCAACACCAGCAGCAGGAAGACCAGGATCGCCAGCGACGCCATCGTCTCGAACTTGCGATGGCCGTAGGGATGGTCGTCGTCCGGCGGCTCGCCGGCGATGCGCACGCCGATGATGGCGACGACGTTCGAGGCGGTGTCGGTGAGGGAGTGGTAGCCGTCGGACAGCACCGAGACCGCGCCGGTCGACATGCCGAGCGCGATCTTCGCCGCGGCGACGATCAGGTTGAGGAAGAGGACGCGGTAAAGGACGGTCGAGACTTCCGACGCGCGCGTCAGAAGACTCTCGCGTGCGGGACCGGCCACCACCGCACTTGCACCTTGCCGATGATGTACTTCTTCGGCACGAAGCCCCAGTGGCGGCTATCGGAGCTATTGTTCCGGTGATCGCCCATCACGAAGTAATAGCCTTCGGGAATGACCTGCGGGCCCCAGTCGTCGTGGCTGCGGTACTCCGCGGGCACGAAGTCGTCGCGCATCGGCACGTCGTTGACGTAGACGCGGCCGTCGACGACGCGCACGGTGTCGCCTTCCTCGGCGATGACGCGCTTCACGAACGACTTGTCGGGGTTGAGCGGGTAGTAGAGCATCACGATGTCGCCGCGCTGCGGCGCGGTGAGGCGATAGCGGAGCTTGTTGACGATCAGGCGATCCTGGTCGGCCAGCGTCGGCGCCATGCTCTGGCCTTCGACGCGCGCGACCTGGAAACCGAACGTGACGATCAACGTCGCGTAGACGGCGGCCGACGCCAGCGTGCGGACCCACGCGAAGAACTCGTCGCGCCACACTTCGAGGCGGCGCATCATCATCTGCTGCGAGTCGGTGTCGAGCGGCAGCGGCAGCGGCGCGGGCGTCGTGCGCGCGAACGCGTCGCTGGTGGTCTGGAAGGCAGCGTTGTCGAGAGCGGTCGGGTTCTCGTCGCCGGGGTCCGCGAACACTACAGCTTCAGGTATTCCCGAAGGCGTCGGGTCTGCGATCGGCTGACCGGGATCTCCGTCGCCTTCGCGTCTGTCATCCTGAGGATGTAATTCCGGCTGAACCAAGGGACGATCTCCT
>JAYWEJ010000008.1:0-6241 GCA_043779345.1 Acidimicrobiia bacterium
CGTTACAAATCGCTTAAGTTGGTTGGACTTCGCGGATTTCGATCGAGCCGAACTCGAGGTGCGGGCAATCTTTGCTCAGCTCGACGACCTCGTCGTAGCTCGCGGCCTCGATGACGAACAGGCCGCCCATCACTTCGCGCGCTTCGGCGAACGGGCCGTCGGTGAACTTCAACGCGCCGCCGGTTCCATTCAGAACCCGGCCCTGGAATCTCTCCTTCTGCCCTACTGACGAACCGGCATCCGGAAAATCGACATTAGTAGTCCATGCCGATGGCGCGGCCCTGGTCGTCGATGTCTAACTTCTGCGCCTGCGGCACCTTACCGAGACCGGGCATCAGCATCATCGCGCCGGCGATGGCGACCACGAACCCGGCGCCGGCCGAAAGCGACACGTCGCTGATGGTCAGCGTCCAGCCGACCGGGGCGCCCACCTGCTTGGGATCGTCGGTGAACGAATACTGCGTCTTCGCGATGCAGACCGGCAGTTTGCCGTAGCCCAGTGATTGGAGCTTCTCGAGCCGCGACTTGGCGGCGGGCTTGAACGACACGTCCTTCGCCCCGTAGACCGTCGTCGCCACCGTCGTGATCTTGTCGACGAGGCTGTCATCGCTCTTGTAGATCGGTTTGACGGTCTCGGGATCCGACGCGGCCGCCGCCGCGACGATCTTGCGGGCGAGATCCTGCATGCCCTCGCCGCCCTTCGTATAGCCCTCGCACATTGACGCCTCGGCGCCGAGCGTGCGGCAGAACGTCAACACCTGATCGAGCTCGTCGTCCTGGTCGCCCGGGAAGCGATTGAGCGCGATCACCGGCGTCGCGCCCCAGCGCTTCAAGTTGTCGTGGTGGCGCGCCAGGTTCGGGAAGCCCAGGTCGAGCGGACCGTCGGGGCTGCCGCCCTGCGTCCTGAGCGCCTTCAACGTGACGATGACGGCCGCGGCCGCGGGAACGTGGCCGCACATCGGCATCACCAGATCGAAGAATTTTTCGGCGCCGAGGTCGGCGGCAAATCCAGTTTCGTTGACCACGTAATCGGCAAGATGCAAACCCATCCGCTGCGCCAGCACGCTGCTGGTGCCATGCGCGATGTTCGCGAACGGGCCGCAGTGCACGATCGCCGGCGCGCCTTCCGTAGTCTGGACCAGGTTTGGCATCAGCGCGTCGTTCAGCAGCAGCATCATCGGGCCGACCGCCTTCAGGTCGTCGGCGGTCACGGGCTTGCCGTCGTAACTGAAGCCGACGACGATGCGGCCGAGACGGCGGCGCAGATCGGCGCGGCTGTCAGCGAGCGCGAGGATCGCCATGATCTCCGACGCCGCGGTGATCACGAACCCGGTCTCGCGCGCCGGCCCGCTCTCGCGGCCGCCGAGGCCGGTGGCGATGCGGCGCAGCGCGCGATCGTTCATGTCCATGCAGCGCGGCCACAGGATCTCTTTCGGATCGATTCGCAAGTCGTTGCCGAAATGCAGGTGCGTGTCGAGCAGCGCCGCCAGCAGGTTGTGCGCGGTGGTGATGGCGTGGAAGTCGCCGGTGAAGTGGAGGTTGATGCGATCGATCGGCTGGAGCGAGGCCTTGCCGCCGCCGGTGGCGCCGCCCTTGATGCCGAAGATCGGGCCGAGCGACGGCTCGCGCAGCGCCGCGACGGCGTTGTGCCCGAGCTTCACCAGGCCCTGCGTCAATCCGATGGTATTGACAGTCTTGCCTTCGCCGCTGGTCGTCGGCGTGATCGCGGTGACGAGGATCAGCTTGCCGCGGCGCTTCGGGAAGCGGTCGAGCGCCTCGAGCCTGATCTTCACGATCGCGTGGCCGTAGGGTTCGAGCAGGTCGGGGGTGAGTCCAAGGCGGGCAGCAACGTCGGCAATCGGCGGCATATGGGGAACGCATCATTTTAGCAGCACGGGCCGGGCCGCGGCGTCCCACTGCGCGCTCCAGCGCTCCGCTGGATTCTGCAGCAGCCACGCGCGGCTTCGGCCCATCGGCGAGTCGGCGGCGATCGCCTGCTGCGCAACGGCGACGAGCACGGTGGCGAGATCGCCCGGATCGCGGAACATCACGCCTTCGCGCCCGGGCGTCATCACCTCGCCAACCACCGGCGCGTAGTCGTAGACCGCGACCGGCACCGCGGCGCCGCGCAGGTCGGCCAGCTTCATCGGCAGATCGAGGCCCGATGACGATTGATGGAGGCAGAGGCCGAGATCGGCCATCCCGATCAGGATTGGATACTCCGCGGGCTCGAGCCAGATCGTCTTGACCGCAATCGCCTTGAAGTTCCGGCGAGCGGCGCGCGCTTCGAAGGTCTCGCGAAGCGGGCCGCGACCGGTGAGAAATACCGCCAGCTGCGGCGACGTCACGGCGCCGGTGCGCGTCAGCTGACGCTCGGCGCGCTCCAGCGCTTCGAGCAGCAGATCGAAATCCTCATCGGGGCTCCAACTCGTTGGACACACCACGATCGGCAGGCGCGCGCCGAGCTGCGTTTCGTTTGCGACCTTTTCCCACAACGTGCTCGCATCGGCCGGGCTCGAACGCGTGAAGGCGTCCCCGGGGCGATCGTAGACGACCGCGGCTTTGACCTTGTACTCTCGCGCCAGCCACTCCGCGAGCGCCTTCGATACGGTCAGGTGCGCGTCAGCGCGCTTCGCCCAGCGGCGCTCGCTGCGCGCGAGCGCCTTCACGGCGCGATGACGCTCGCCAAGCTTCACCGCCGCGATCGTGTGCGACAGGTTGTGCCAGTCGATCACGAATCGCGCGCCGCGCACGCGCGACGCCAGCCACGCGATCAACAAGGTCGGAAACGCCGGCGGGTTCTGGACCAGTATTACGTCCGGCGTCGGGAGGCGCATCAACATGCCGAACAAGCGCACCGCTTGTCCGAGCCCGCGCGCCACCGAGCTGTAGACGAAGCGGCGAACGCCGCCTTTGCTGCGGCCGGCGAACGATCGATCCGGCAGGCGGTGCACGTCAATGCGCGGGTTGGAGGCGAGCGCCGGCATGACGGCCGCGCCCTCGAGCCCGATCAAATCGACGTCGCTGCCGGCCGCGGCCAGCGAGCCTGCGTGGTATTGCATGCGCGGGCTGCGGCCAAGATCTCCGATTACGATAACGGCGGTTCGCATTTGACTGTCTACCTGCTGCTCGGACTGAGTGGTGCCGCCCTGGCCTTGCTGCTGACCCCCGTGGTTGGACGGGCTTCGACCCGGCTTGGACTGGTAGACGCCCCGGGCGGACGGAAGGTTCATGCCCGTCCAGTACCGCGCCTGGGCGGTGTGGCCGTGGTGCTGGCCGCGGGCCTCGCCCTGTTCCTCGTCGCCACCCTCTACCCGGCCTGGGTCGATCCTCGCGTCTGGCCGGCGATGCGGCCCTTCTTTATCGCCGGCGGGCTGATCTTCCTGGTCGGCCTCATCGACGATGTGCGCGGGCTGGGGCCGGTGCCCAAGCTGTTTTTCGAATTCGCGGCGGCGGCGGTCATCATGTCATCAGGGCTCCTGATCGAGCGAATCACTTTGCTGGGATGGACGTGGCCGCTCGGCTGGATGGCGTGGCCGGTGACGGCGGCGTGGCTGGTCGGCGTGACCAACGCGTTCAACCTGATTGACGGCGTCGACGGGCTGGCGACTGGGATCACGGCGCTCGCCGGCGCGGCGTGCGGCGCGATCCTGGTGGCGCGCGGGCATGCGCCGGAGGCCATGCTGCTGGCCGCGTTTGTCGGCGCGGCGATGGGGTTCCTGGTCTTCAACTTCGCGCCGGCGTCGATCTTCCTCGGCGACAGCGGCAGTCTGCTGGCCGGCTTCCTGCTCGCGGCAACGGCGATCACCGGCTGGCAGAAAGGCGCGACGGCGCTGGCGACCGGCGTGCCGCTGATGATCTTCGCGCTGCCGATTGCCGACAGCGCGCTGGCGCTGGTCCGCCGCGTCCTGGCGCGGCCGTCGAATGGGCGATCGATCCGCGCTACGCTGCGGCAGATCGCGCAGCCGGACCGCGAGCACATTCATCACCGCATGCTGGCGATGGGCTGGTCGGTGCGGCGCAGCGTGCTGATTCTCTACGGCATCACCGCGATTCTCTCCCTGATCGCGCTCGCCACGGCCGACGTCACCACGCCATGACGCGCGTGCTGCTGGTGCAGCCATCGATGCAGCCGCCGGGCGGCGGCAACGGCGTCGCCGCCTGGGTGCTGCAGGCGCTCGTCAGGGAACACCGCGTCACTGTGCTGTCGTGGCGGCCGGTTGAGATCGAGCCGATTAATCGCTTCTTCGGCACGCACTTGAGCCGTAGTGATTTCGACACGATCGTCGTGCCGCGATCGTGGCGGATCATCGCCGATCACCTGCCGACGCCGTCGACGTTGATCAAGATGGCGCTGCTGATGCGCTACACGCGTCGCGTCAGCGCGGGTTTCGACGTGCTGTTCGGCGTCTACAACGAAACCGACTATGGGCGGCGCGGCATTCAATACATCCACTACCCGACCTATCTCCGGCCGCGACCTAAGGTCGATCTGCGCTGGTATCACCCGCCGCAAAGCGGGTTGAACCTGTACTACGCGCTCGCCGATCGCATTGCCGACTTCTCGCTCGATCGGCTCAAGAACAACGTCACGCTCGTCAATTCCGATTGGACCGGAGGGCAGGTCGCGAAGTTCCTCGGCATTCCGACCCGGACGCTGTATCCGCCGGTCGTCGATCCGGCGCCGGGACTGCCCTGGGAAGAGCGCCGCAACGCATTTCTCGCCGTCGGCCGCATCTCGCCGGAGAAGGAATACGAACGCGTGATGCGGATCCTCGCTCGCGTCCGCGAGCAGGTTCCCGACCTGACGCTGACGATCATCGGCACGTGGGATCGGCACTCGCGGCGTTATCTCCGATCGCTGACGACGCTGGCGGAGTCACTGGGATCGTGGATCCGGTTCCGCGATAACCTGACGCGAGACGACGTCCGGGCGCTGATGGCGTCGCATCGCTATGGCCTTCACGGCATGCGAGAGGAACACTTCGGCATGGCGCCCGCCGAACTGGCGCGCGCCGGCGCGATCGTGTGGGTGCCGCGCGGCGGCGGCCAGATGGAGATCGTCGGCCGTGAGCCGGCGTTGATGTACGAGTCGGAGGATGATGCGGTCACCAAGATTACGTCGACGCTGGCGAGCGCGTCCGAACAGCTCCGGCTGCGCGAGAAGCTCGCGGTGAGCAGCGAACAGTTCTCAACCACGCGCTTCACGCAACAGGTGCGGACGCTCGTGAGCGAGTTCCGGGGCTGATCGTGCGGGTCCTGGTGGTCCAGCGCTCGCTGTCGCCGCCAGGGGGCGGCAACGCCGTCGCCGCGTGGATGGTGCATGCGCTCGCCGGCAAGCATGATGTCGCCACGCTGACGGCGTCCCCGTGGTCCGCCACCGAAACCAACGCCTTCTATGGCACGTCGATTCCGGAGCAGGTGACGAGACATGTCGTGCCCGCCTCGTGGCGATGGTTGTCGCGATTGCCCGAGGATCGCATGACGCGGCTGCGGATGTGTTCGGTGCTTCACTACGCACGTCCGCTCGCCGCGCACTACGACCTGCTCGTCACCGCCGACAACTATGCCGCGTTTGCGAAGCCGGGCATTCAGTACGTCCATTACCCTGCCGATCTTCAACCGCAGCCGGCCCGGATGAAGCCGATCGTCAATGCCTACTTCGCGGCATGCGATCGGCTGCTCGGTGCGAAATGGACCGACGCGGCGCGCAACGTGACGCTCGCAAATTCGCGATGGACCGCGGCGGGCCTGGAGCAACTTGGTGAGGTCGCGAAGCCGATCGTGCTCTACCCGCCCGTGCTCGATCCCGGCGAAGGACTGCCGTGGTCCGAGCGTGACGACACGTTCCTCTGCATCGGGCGGTTTCACGGCTCGAAGCGCGTTGAACTGGCGATGGACATCGTCGGCCGGGCGCGCGCCGCGGCCATCCGCGACGCCCGTCTGATCGTCGTCGGCTCCGCTGTCGATCACGAGTACACGAACCGCATCGTGCGGTTCGCGGCCAACCACGGCGAGTGGGTGGACTTTCGTGAAGATCTGTCTCGAGACGAGCTCAACCAACTGATGGGCCAGTCCCGGTACGGCATCCAGGCAATGGAGAACGAACACTTCGGCATGGCGACGGCGGAAATGACACGCGCCGGAATGCTGGTGTTCGCGCATGACAGCGGCGGCTCTCCCGAAGTGCTCAATAACGAGAGCGCGCTGCTCTGGTCTTCCGAAGGCGAAGCGGTCAGGA
>JAYWEJ010000009.1:0-30792 GCA_043779345.1 Acidimicrobiia bacterium
ATCGATTGATGGATGAACACCGGCGCGAAGGCCAGGAAGGTCGCGGCGATCAGTCCGGCCGTTCGGCCCGCGAGGTGAATCGTCAGGAATCCGGTCGCGAGAACGGCAAGCACCGCGCTGAAGATCACGATCGACGACGCGCCGGCCACGCCCCCGATGGTGCGAGGAATCGCCATCAACAGCGGTAATCCCGGAGGATACGTCGGCGCCTGTAAGGCCAGGACGCTGGCAGGGCGCCAGCCCAGCGGTGTTGTCAACCAACCATCCGGCTGCTGCAATTCCACGATCAGCGGATCGAATGTGAACCGGGCGCCACGGGTCCACATTTCCGCCTGGCTCACATAACCTGACGCATCCGCGCCGGCTGCCGAGAACGTCGACAGACTCGCGACGACCACTGCCACGATCAACGCGATCCCGACAATGAGGCTGGTGGAATGGCGCTCCAATCGCTGCCAGGCAAGCTCGAGATCAGACTGAATCGACTGCGCGCGCCGCGCCGCCGACAGCCACATCGTGAGATTGATCAGGGCGAGGAACGCGATCGGCAGCGGCGACCGCGCTGAAATGCGAAAGCCGCCAACGGTGGTGCGAAAACCACCGCTGACGGCCACGATCACTGCCGCGGCCGCAAGTGCTGCCGCGACGAAGAGGAAAAACCTTCTGTTCAACCCCGAAGACCCTGGGACCCTGAGACCCTGGGACCTAGCGCTTCGGAATCGTCCAGAAGTAGACCTTGCGGCCGTCGACGTCGAGCTCCTTCTCCGGCTTCCAGTCACCCATGTCGAACGCGTGCGAGACGATGCGCGTGCCGGGCCGGAGCTCTTTCATCAGCTTCGGCATCAGCTTGACGTTGAGCGACGGCAGCAGGTACAGCGTGACCACCGACGCGCCGCTGAGATCCTGCTCGAACAGGTCGGCGTGCACCACGCGCACGAGATTGCCGACGTTGTTCTTCGCCACGTTCTCGTTGGCTTCCTTGATGCGATCGGGATCGATGTCGTAGCAGACGCCGCGGGCGCCGTACTTGCGGGCGGCCGTGACGGGAATGCGGCCGTCGCCGCAACCGAGGTCATAGACCACGTCGTTTTTCGTGACGTTGGCAACCTGGAGCATGGCTTCCACCACAGCCTCCGGCGTGGGCACGTAGATCACGTCGGGGCGGCGCGTCGGAGCGGCAGTCTGCGCGAGCGCCGCGGTGGCACCGGGCAGACCAGCGACGACGAGCGTCACGGCCAGGGCGAGAAGACGAGTACGCATTCGAAGTAACCTCCTTAGGTCCGGGGGCTTAAGTATACCGAACCGAACCGTAGTCACCGTCGCCGCGATAGCCGTCGCGGCCGTCCTGGCCGTCCCCGCCATTCGTCACTGGCGCGAACGGCCGCCTGCGCCGGTTCCCCCAGCTCAGCCACTTCGGAGCACGTGGATCGCTCCGGGCGGCCTCGATGCCGGCGCAGGGGCCGATTACTCATTTGGACTGTCGCTGGCCCCGGATGGCCGACAGCTGGTCTACCCCGCGGCTAAGGCCGGGGTGGTCTCGCTGTGGTTGCACGATCTCTCGAGCGGCGCCACGCGAGCGTTGCCGGGCACCGACGCCGCCGCCATGCCCTTCTGGTCTGCCGACATGGCAAAGATCGGGTTCTTCGCCGGCGGCAAGATTCGCGTCGTCGACCTCGCGGCCGGGACGACATCGGATCTCGCCGACGCGCCGTCGGGACGGGGCGCGTCATGGCATCGTGACGGCAGCGTGGTGTTCGCGCCGGCAGCAAACGGCGGCCTGATGCGGCGCGACGCGCAGGGATCGATCGCGCCGCTGACCACGCTCGAATCCGGCGAGAGCGCGCACACCTGGCCGTCGTTCCTTGCAAACGGCACCCACGTCATCTTTCTCGTCACCGCCTCGCAACCTTCGCGATCCGGCATCTGGATCGCGTCGCTGAACGAACCGGCATCGCGCAAGCGATTGATCGCCGCCGACGCGCAAGCCATCGTGCCGGCTCAGGACCTCAAGACCTCCCACCTCCGCCAAGGCTTCGGCGGGCAGGCAGGACCTCAGGACCTCGCCGTCTTGTATTTGAACGATCTCGTGCTGATGTTGCAGCCGCTCGATGCGGCGACGCTCGAGCCCACCGGGCGTGCCGCGGTCGTGGGGTTGCAAGCCGGCCGGGGCCCGCTCGGGCAGCTCTTCGCGACCGCGACCGATGACGTGCTGATCTACGGCGCCCCGGGCACGGCGCTGCGCGAGCTGCGATGGCTGGCGCGCGACGGCACGCCGGCGGGATCGACGAGCGAGCCGATCGATGCGTGGGATCTGCGGATTGCGCCGGACGGCAAGCGCATCGTCGTCACCGAGGTCGATCGCCAGCTGCGCACGCTCGATGTCTTTATCCGGACGGGATCGCAACCGGCGCCGCTGCGGTTGTCGTTGGCCACCGACGCCGACGAGAGCGGCGTGTGGTCGCCGGACGGTTTGCGGATTGCCTTTGTCGCGCAACGGCGGAAGGTGATGGTGCGCGGCGCGGGCGCGGTGCTGCCGGAGCAGACGATCGCGACGTTCGATTCGCCGGTGCAGGTGTGGGACTGGTCGCGCGATTCGCGATCGCTCCTGATTGGGCGGAAGCACAACGACACCGGCGAGGACCTGTGGATCCAGCCGCCGACCGAAGGCGCCACCGCGCAGCCGTACGTGACGGCCCAGTTCGATCAGGCCTACGGCGCGTTCTCGCCGGACGGCCGCGCCATCGCCTATGCGTCGAACGAGTCGGGACAATTCGACATTTACGTCGACGCCTCTCCGAAACCCGGCGCGCGCGTGCGCGTGACGACGGCCGGCGGCACCGAGCCGCGATGGAGTAACAACGGCCGGGAGCTTTTCTTCCGACGCGGATCCACGATCCACGTCGTACGCTTCGTCAAGGATCGCGAGATTGAATCGATCGGTCAGCTGTTTGACCTCAAGGAAGTCATTCGCTCCTTCGATGTATCCAGAGACGGACGTTTTCTCGTGAATTTGCCGGCGAGCACGAACTCGCAAGGCATAGCCAGCATCATCACTAACTGGCTGCCACACAAACAAAACTAGAATGGTCTGTTCCGTGATTCAGTGCTTCCGTGGCCCGTACGTGACATGAAAATCGCAACGTGGAATGTAAATGGCATTCGGGCGCGGCAGGCGCAGCTGCTCGAGTGGCTCGCCGCCGAAAAGCCCGACATCGTCTGCCTGCAGGAGATCAAGGCGTCGCTCGATCAGCTGACGTTCGAGCTGCGCGACATCGACGGCTACTGGAGCTACTGGCACGGCGAGAAAGGCTACTCGGGCGTCGCGCTGCTGGTGTCGAAGTCGGTCGCGGGCGCGCTGCCGGTGTGCTCGCACCCGGGCTTCGACTTCGAACAGCGCATTGCCTGCGCAACGCTACCTTCACCCGCCGGTGACGTCATGATCGCGTCGGTCTACGTGCCGAACGGCGGCAAGGACTTCGACGCCAAGATGCGCTTCCTGCAGGCGCTCGAGTCGTTCGTGGCCGACGCCAAGCACGACGGCAAGCAGGTCATCCTGTGCGGCGATCTCAACGTGGCGCTGGAAGAGCGCGACATTCACCTCAAGCTGCGCAAGCCGGGCCTGATCGGCGCCACCCCCGAGGAGCGGGCGCTGCTGGCGCGCATCATCGGCAACGGCCTCGTCGACGTGCATCGGATGTTCGAGGGCGCCAACGACAATCTGTTCACCTGGTGGGCGCCGTGGCGGCAGATGAAAGAGAAGAACATCGGCTGGCGGATTGATTACGTGCTGGCCTCCAGGGCGCTCGCCGATCGGGCGACGTCAGCGGTGGTGCAGCGGGAGATCGGCAGCAGCGATCACGGGCCCGTGGTCGTGCAGTTCGACTTCAGTTAGGCAGCTTTTCGATCGCCGCCTTCAAGGCGATCGCTTTCTCGCGCATCTCCGGGTGCTCGATCGCGACATCAACCAGGTTCAGCGCCAGCCCCTTGCCGCCGGTGCGCGCGTAGCACTGCGCGCCGTTGAACGCCGACTGCGCCGACTTCAGCTCGGCGGTGTCGGCGTCGCGCTTCAAGCGATCGAGATTCCGCTGATCGCGCGCGTTTAACGGAGTGCCGCGCTTCTGAATCGTCTGCTCCAGCTGCGTGTAGTCCTGGCGCAATGCCGCCGCCGCGCTGACGAAACAGGTCATGCTGCGCGTGAATTTGGGACCGGCCACGTCCAGCGCGTTCTGATCGATGCTGACCAGTCCCGACATCCACACGGCGTCGCATGCACTGGGATCGACCTTGAACGCGGTATCGAAGCGGTCGACGGCGGTTGGCAGCTCTTTCCTCGCGTACGCAATCAATCCGGCCAGCATGAAGACCCGGGAGTTGGAGAGGCCCCTGGTCGCGTTCTCCACATCCACCGAGGCGGTCTCGTATTCCTTGATCTGATAGCGGTTCCAGGCGCGCCAGTAGTTGGCGTCGGGGATATGCCAGGTGCCGAGGTCGAGGAGCCGCGTCGCCGTCGCGATCGCGTCGGGGTGACGCATCAGGTAACTCTGCGCCTGCATCTTGCCGTTGATCGCGTCGCGATGAGTCGGATGTGCTTTCACGACATCCTCGAACCCCGCCAGCGCGCTCTCGTATTCCTCCGCGGCCAGGTTGGCGTTCGCCCAGGCCATCGTCAGCATCAGGGATGATGGGAAGGCCTCGCGACCCTGCCCGTACAATCCGATGACTTTCGACAAGTCGATCGCTTGTCCCAGCGATGCGACCATCTCCCGGCGCGCTTCCCAGTAGAAGGTGTCGGTCCATCGAGGATTCGACTGACGTAACGCGCCGATGTTTGGCGCCGCCGGGCGTCCGCACGTCGACAGGCGGAACTGGATCAGCGGTGAGCCGGCGTAGGCGGCGGTCAGCGCTGTCATGTCGACGCTCTCGATCAGTTTCTGTTGCTCGCAGTCGATGGCGAGCGCGACGTACTTGGCTGTGAGGTCCCCTTGCGGAAACGCATCGAGCGCGCGACGTTTGGGATTGTCAGGCTCGACCGCGGGACGATTGCGTCCGGTGACGAAGGTGCGCATCTCGGGATCGAGGCCGGTGCTGTCGCCGATGATGAGTTGCGCAGCCTCATAAACCACTCGCCTGCCCTGAGCGACTGCCGGGCGCTCACTTTGAGCGGGCGGCAGGAGTCGAAGGGCTTTCGCCATCGAGTCGTCCGACGGCATCCCCAGCTCTTTGTCACGCACCGCAATGAGTAGGGCCGTGTCGAACGTTTTCTCGGCGACGCCGGCCGGCCGCACCTTGGCCTGGAGGAACTTTTCGAAAATGGCGAGCGCCTCTTTGAGGCAGGTGTAGCAGCCTTCGCTCCGCAGCGACTCGGCCTTTGCCATCTCGGCCAGGAGCTGCGGTGACGGCCCTTTCGGCGCGCAGCCTGAGAGCAGGCCAATAGGCCAACAGGCTAATAGGCCAACGAGAATGAGGTCGCGAAGACGCATCGGCGCCAACTTAGACACCGTTTCTTCAAGGAAGGGCTAACGCAATCAGCTCCGGGATGTCGGTCGAGGTCCGGCCGTTGACGGTGATGGCGATGTATTGCTTCCCGCCGATCGAATAGGTCATCGGCGTCCCAATCGCGGCGCCCGGCAGGTCCGTCGACGCCAGCTCTTTTCCGGTCGCCTTGTCGAACGCCACCAGCCGCGCTCCGCCGTTCGATCCGCCGGTGGTCAGCGCGTAGATCAGCAGCGTCTTCGTCAGCAACGGCCCGGCCAGCGTGATGTCGCCGCCGACCGGCGGAAGGTTGAGGCCCTTGAGCCGCGGGTTGTTGCGAATGCGATCGCCGTTGCCGGTCGGGATCATCCACGCGTGGTTGCCGGTGTTCATGTCGATCGCCGTCATGCGCGAGTACGGCGGCTTGAACAGCGGCAGCGCGTCGGGCATTTGCGGAGTGCGTGCCGGCGTCTGCATGTAGAGCAGGTTGCTGCCGAGCGCCTGGTCGGGCGGCGTCAGCTTGCTGACGGAAAACGCATTGCGCGACGGCACGTACAACATCCCCGTTGCGGGATCGACCGCCGCGCCGCCCCAGTTTGCGCCGCCGGTCGTACCGGGCCGCACCAGCGTGCCTTCGACCGACGGCGGCGTGAACAGCGGTCCGCTCCGGTAACCCTGGATCGCCTTCTCCGCGAGCGCGCGAATCTCGGGCGTGAAGTCGGCGAGATCGTTCACCGTCACGCCCTGATACTCGAACGGCGCCGGCTTCGACGGGATCGGCTGCGTCGGCGACGCCTTCTCGCCTGGCACATCCGACGCCGCCACCGGCTTCTCCTCGATCGGCCAAACCGGTTTTCCCGTCACGCGATCGAACGTGTAGACGTAGCCCTGCTTGGTGATCTGCGCGAGCGCCTTGATGCGCAAGCCGTTGACGGTGATGTCGAGCAGGTTGGGCGCGGCCGGATTGTCGTAGTCCCACAGGCCGTGATGCACGGTCTGGAAATGCCAGACGCGCTTGCCGGTGTTGACGTCGAGCGCCACCACGCTCTCGGCAAACAGGTTGTTGCCAAGGCGATGGGCGCCGTAGAAATCGGGGGCGGTGGTATTGGTCGGCAGGTACAGGAGGCCGAGCTCTTCGTCGGCGCTCATCACCGTCCACACCGTCACCTTGCCGGCGTACTCGTTCGATCCGTCCTGCCACGTGTCGCTGCCGAATTCGCCCTTCTGCGGAATCGGCTGGAACGTCCATCGCACTTTGCCGGTACGGGCATCAAAGGCACGCATCCAACCGGGGATCTGCTCTTTCGTTTTGATCAGCGACGAGATCGCCGCGGGCGTAATTACCAGGTCCTTGACGACGATCGGCGGTGACTGCACGGAATACGTGAGCGCATTCAGATAGTCGCGGGTACCCCGTTTGGCGCGCGGCAGGCCTTCCATCAGATCGACCTTGCCGTTGACGCCGAAACCTTCAACCGGCCGGCCGGTCTTCGCGTTCACCGCAACGAGATAGCCATCGCCGGTACCCCAATAGACGCGCTCGTCGTCTCCTGAGCGCCAGTAGGCGACACCGCGCTGGTTCCAGCGCAGCGTCAACGTGGTCGTGCCTGCCTCGTAGCTCTTAGGGTTGTAGATCCACTTGAGCGCGCCGGTGCGGGCGTCGAAAGCGGCGCCGACCGACGCGGGCGTGTTGACGTAGAGCGTGCCGCCGACCATCAGCGGCGTCGCCTTGAAGTTCTGCACGAACGGCGGCTGGTTGTCGCGCCACCGCTTCGGATCGATGCGGCTCAGCTCCTCGAAGATCAACTTCGACTCCGCCGACCACTCGGTGCCGTCGGGCATGGTTATGCTGAGGAACGCGTCCGGCGATGTCGCGCGCCAGGCGATCCTGAGCGATCCGAAATTCGCCGCGGTAATCTGATCGAGCGGCGAGTACTTCGAGTTTGCGAGATCGCCGCC
This sequence comes from Acidimicrobiia bacterium, assembly GCA_043779345.1. Taxonomy (GTDB): domain Bacteria; phylum Acidobacteriota; class Vicinamibacteria; order Vicinamibacterales; family UBA2999; genus 12-FULL-67-14b. The sequence goes on from JAYWEJ010000009.1 coordinate 7,432, forward strand.
GTAGGTCGGCCATTCACCGATCGCGGTCGATGACAGCGCGGGCTGTTGAGCTCCGGCGGTTGCCGAGAGCGCGGCGATCGCGATGATGGCGCGCGCGAAGTGGCGTGTCGTCATTCGGCGAACCGATTCTACTTATCGCTGGACACGAAATGCCACCCACTGCTGGGCGGTCTGCTCCCCTGCCGACGCCTCGACGCGCAGCACATACGTGCTGTTCGCAAGGCTGCTGACCGGCAGCGTCATCCGCAACCGCCGATCGGTCAACGGCGGGGTATCGAGCGTTCTCAGCAGATCGCCCTTGGCGTTGAGCAGATCGACCTTGATCTGCGGGGTCTCGCCGGCCGGGGCCTGGCACTCGATCTCGACCAGCACCCGATCGGTGGCGCCAAACCTGGTCGACGCGGTCGGCGAGGCCGACGGGTTCGCTTCGATGGCGCGGAGCTCGACCATGTTCTTCGCGCGCAGGATCTTCGGCGTCGTCAGCACCAGCGTCTGCTTGCTGAGATCGGGCACCGGCTGGGCCTGCACCCAGCGATCGATGATCTCGCCCGACGCGGTCAGCGACGTGAAACGAATCCGCTGACGGCCGCCCGCGAGCTCGAACCGCGCCATCAGCGGCAGCTCACCCGGCGCTCCGCCAATCACTTGCGCGGGCAGCGTTTCCTTGCCGGCGTCGTCGACCGGCTGGATCTCGAGCCGCGCCGGCTTTTGCGTCGCCGCCGCCTGGCTCGGCTCCCAGGTGTACATCACGCGCGTGCGCTCGGCATCGGCCTTCGCGAAGCCGGTCCAGATCGAGACCGCGCGCGTGTTGACCGAGTCCGACAGCGACGACAGCGCTCCGGTCAGCGCGGTATTGACCGGCGTGGCTGCCGCTTCCGCGGCGGCGGTGAGCTCCTTCTCACTGACGGCCCAATACCCACGGCGCGAGGTGACGCGGACGCCGCGCCGTTTGACGCGCACCTTGATCTCGTGGAACTTGCCGTCGTTGGTCCGCCGCGTCGGCGTGTAGCCGATCAGGTAATAGGCGCTCGCGTCGGCCATGACGCCGGCGAGCTGCTCGATCGGGTTGTTGGTGTTGACGATGGCGCGGCCGCCGGTGTCGGCGGCGAGGCGGCGCAGCACGGTGTCGCCGCCGAACCCGACGGTGCCGAGCGGGCGCGGATCGATCACGTGAATCGTGACGTTGCCGCGATTGGCGGCTTCGTCGATCTCGCGCATCAGATGATCGTTGGGGCTGCCGGGCCGCACGCCCGGGCCCTGGCTGAAGAACAGGATCGACTTGCGGCCGTCGCGCAGTCCGCCCATCTGCGTGGCCAGCGCCTTGAGCGCCGAGAGGGTCACGCCGCTGCGCAGTTCCATCCAGTTGCGCTGCGACAGCTGCGCTTCTTCGATGACGCTCTTGACCGGGAACGTTTCACCGTAGCGGCCCTCGAAGTTGCGAACCCGCGCCAGCAGGTCTGATTTCGAGCGCGTGTATTTCAGGTCATACAACGTCGTCAGCGGCTCCATCAACGCCACCAGATCGTTGGGGCCAAGCTGGTTGATGAACTTGGTCAGCGCCTCGCGCAGCGGCAGCGTGATCTCGGGGCGCTTGGTGATGTGGTAGTCGTCGAGGAAGATCGCGAACAGCCGGACGTCTTCGCGCGCGGCTTCGAGCAGCGCGTGCTCCTTGGATCGAATCTCGAGCGGTTCGTCGAGGTTGGTGCTCCGCGTCCCGTCGACCTGCAGGAACTTCAGGGTCTCGACCGTCTGCGGCACGTTGTCTTCGGTGACCTCGAAGTCGTCCATCCTGAGATCGGTGACGGCCTCATCGCCGCGCTCGGTCACGGTGACATCAACACGAACAAGATCCGTCCCGGCCCTGAAAGTCGGTTGGCCGGGCTGTTGGCTGTGGCCTGTCAAAGGCAGAAGGCAGAGGGCAGAAGGCAGAAGGAAATACAGCAGCCTCTTTTTGCCTTTTGCCTTTTGCCTTCTGCCTTGCGGCAAGTGCATAAGAGCATCCTATACTGTCCGCCGATGCCCGTTCCCAAGCTGTGGGACGTGCTCGGCGTGGGTTGCAACTCCGTCGATCACGTCTACCGGCTGCCCGCCGCGCCCAAAGCCGACAGTCCCACCGCCAAGTTGCGTATCTCCAGCTACGCCACGATGAGCGGGGGGCAGATGGCGACGGCGATGGCGGCGTGCGCCGGATTCGGATTGAAGACCACCTACCTGGGGTGCGTCGGCCACGATCACAACGGCCGCCTGATCAAGAGCGAGCTCGAGCAGCGCGGCGTCGACATCTCTCCCGTGATGACGCGCGAGTGCGCGAACCGGTTCGCGGTGATCACGGTGGACGAGACCTCCGGCGAGCGCGTCGTGCTGTGGGATCGCGACGAGCGGCTGAATCTGACGGCGCGTGACATCGATCCCGGCCTGATCGCGTCCGCCCTTGTCGTGCACGTGGACGATGAGGATCAGGAAGGCGCGATTGCCGCGGCGGGCCTGGCGCGGACGGCGGGCGTGCCGTGCACGAGCGACATCGATCGCATCACCGATCGCACGACCGATCTGATCGCCGCCGTCAGCATCCCGATCTTCGCGCAACACGTCCTGCCGGCGGTCACCGGCGAATCCGACATGGCGCGCGCGCTGAAAGCGGTGCGGCGATCGCACGACGGCCTGTTGTGCGTGACGCTTGGCGCGGCGGGCGCCATGATGTTGACGGGCGATGAGCTCGTCATCGCACCGGCGTTCCCGGTCAAGGCGGTCGACACCACCGGCGCCGGCGACGTGTTCCGCGCCGCGTTTATCTTTGCGCTGCTGAAAGGATTTCCGCCGGGCGAGATGCTGCGGTTTGCAAATGCGGCGGCGGCGGTGTCGTGCACGCGTGCCGGGGCGATGGCGAGCGTGCCGGTACTCTCGGACGTCCAGCGAACGCTTAGTGGCGGATGAGCGCTTCGGTCAGCACGCGGCCGATTGCGTCGGGCAGCGTGATGCCAGTCAGGAACGCCAGCGTCGGCGCCAGGTCAAGCGGCGCGGCCGGCTCGAGATACTCGCCCTTCTTGATGCCGAACCCGTACAACATCACCGGCACGCGCGTGTCGTAGCGATGGCCGGTACCGTGCGTCGTCGTCGAGGTTGACGTGCCCCAATAGGCGCGGGCGAGCATCTTGATGTCGCCGCTGCGGCCTTCGTAGTGACTGAGGAACGATTGCCGCGTCAGCGGATCGGTCGCCGACAGTTCCTCCTTGCGATACACCCGCCACACACCGTCGACTTTGCGAATCGTGGCGAGCACCGCCTCCATGGCCGCCGGTTTCTGCGACAGCTTCAGGTAGACGCCATCGTTGAAATAGACGTCGTTGCCGAGCACGCGCGTTCGGTATTTGTCCGGACCGAGCTCGCGGGCCAGCACGACGTCGATGGCGCGGCCGACCGCCGGGTTGTCGATGCGGCCGGCATCGAATCCCTCTGCCTTCAATCGCTCCGGCACCGGTGACACGCCGTGATCGGAGCTCAGGCCGACCAGGTAGTTGCCCGTGCCAAGATCCCGATCGAGCTTGTCGAGCAGCAGGCCGATCTGTCGATCGAGCTGCACCATCACATCCTGCACTTCGTGTGAGTCCGGGCCATAGGCGTGCCCGACGGCGTCCAGCGCGGAATAGCTGATGCCGAGGAAGTCCGTGCCGGCGCCTCGCCCCAGCTTCATCGCGTCGAGCGACGCGAAGGCAAGCCCATTCAGGTATGCATCCGAATAGGGGCTGGCCTCCCACGCATCGGTGATCGCGCCGCCCACCTCATCACCTCGCCCCTTGGCGACATGGGGAAACCCGGCGGTGGCATGCGGCGTTCGACGCCGCAACTCCCGAGAATCGTTGTAAAGATATTGCTCCTTCGGCAACGCGCGATCCCAGGTGCGGCCCAGCTCCGCCCGCATCGGGTTTTTTGCGAGGTACTCGGCAAAGAATGGCGCCGGCGCCTTGGCAAACCCCGTCGAGGTCACCCACTCGCCGTCGCGCTCATCCAGCCAAATCACCGCGTCCGGTCTATGTCCCGACAAGTTGATCGCCGACCGGGCCTTCAGCGAGATGCCGACGACGCGAGTCGCCGGCCACGTCTGCGAGCGCATTTCGTCAGCAATAGTCGGCGACATCAGGTTCGCGGCGCTGTGACCGACGCCGGTCACCTTGCCGCCGTAACTAATCAGCTTCTGGGACTCGTCATCCGTGCAGCTGACAGTGCGGCTGTTGTTGTGCACCGCCCAGGTGTTCGACACCATGCCGTGCACGGCGGGCACGGTGCCGGTGCTGATGCTCGCGTGGCCGGGACATGTCACCGTCGTGTAGTACGGATAGTCGGCCTGACGAAACCACGCGCCTTCGGTGACGAGACGATGCAGCCCCTTGGTCCACTGGTGACGGAAGCGATCGACGTAATCACCGCGCATCTGATCGACGGAGATCAACACGACGAGCTTCGGCTTGCTCGCGGCGGCCGGCACGGCGGGCCGCGGCGCCTGCGCATTCGGCGCCACCGCGGTCAGCAGCATCAAGGACGCGAGGGCGGCTACCTGTTTCATATCGGCGGACGGATCATACAATCAGCCCGTGTCGAAACGTCGACTGTTCTCGGCGACGGCGGTCCTCGCGGCTCTGATGGCGGCCCAGCCCGCCGCGCAGAAGCCGTCGATCAACGAGGTGCTGACGCGGTCGGCCGCGTACGTCGCCGAATTCCGCAAGCAACTCTCCAGCATCGTCGCCGAAGAGACCTACCGCCAGGAGATTGTCAGCACGGCGCGGATCGGCGGCGGCGCGGGCCCGGTGCGGACGTTGCGATCGGACTACCTGCTGGTGAAGCCGACCGACGCCGACCGCCACGTCGAGCTGCGAGACGTGTTCGAGGTCGATGGCAGGTCCGTCCGCGGTCGGCAGGCGCGCCTCGAAGGCATGGTGATGGATCCGGGCGCCGGCGCGCGCATTGGCGAGATCATCTCCGAGAGCGCGCGCTACAACATCGGCAGCGTCCGGCGAACCATCAACACGCCGTTGATGGCGCTGATCTTCCTCGACGCCGTCAACCAGGAGCGCTTTCGCTTCAGGCACGTCGAGAAACAGACACCGGTCTTCCCAGACGCGCGCGACACCGCCATCAACGACGCGCCGGTGTTCCGGGTGTCGACTGAAATCTGGACGGTCGAATACCAGGAGCAGCGCAAGCCGACCATCGTCACGGCGCCGAATGGCGATCATCGGCCGGCGCACGGCCGCTTCTGGATCGATCCGACGAACGGCAGCGTGCTGATCAGCGAGCTGATTGTGGATGGCGGCGGCGTGATCGCGACGGTGACGGTCAGCTACCAGTCGGAACCGCTGATGGGGTTCCTCGTGCCGGTGGAGATGCGCGAGTCCTACATCCGCGACGGCGAACGCATTTCCGGGCGCGCGGAATACAGCAGGTTTCGGCCCCTCACCAGGTAGCGATCGCCGATTACTTCGTTCGAACCGTAATCGTCTTTCCGGGCGCGACGCCGCGCTGCCAGATCGGGACGCGCTTGCCGCCGATCGGCACAATCACTTGCACATCCACGCGAGACACGCCTGGCGGCACGCCGAAGTGGACCGGCATGTCGCTCTGCGCGTCGTAGCCGGAGCCGCTGTCGACCAGCCGCGATCCGATCACGCGCGTGGTGCCCGCCGCATAGGCGCGCACTTCCGCGCCGGCGCGGGTGGCGCGGCCCTTGCCGTCGACGACGCGCACGTGGAGCCCGCGTGATGCCGAGGCGGCCGGCAGCATGTTGCGCATCACGAGGTGCATGCCGTCGGTGCGCGATCCCGTCAGCGCCAGGTCGAGATCGCCGTCGCCATCGACGTCGGCCCACTGGACGCCGTGATCGGCCTGCAGCTTCCTGATCGCCACGGGCGTGACGTCGACGAACGCCGTGCCGGTGTTTCGGAACAGCGAATCCTGCCAGCTGGCGCCGCCGGTGACGGTGCCGTTGACGTAGAGATCGAGCGTGCCGTCGTGATCGAAATCGCCGAACGCGCACGCGTCGTAGCGTGAATCGATGGCGATCTGCCAGGCCGCCGATCGATCCTCGAAGGCGCCCTTGCCGCGATTGCTGAAGAAGCCGAGCGGGCCGTAGTTGGCCGCGAACAGATCGAACTTGCCGTCGCTGTCGACATCGGCGGCGCAGACCCGAACGGTACCGTTGGATGCCGCCTTCGGCGCCCGGCCGCCCCAGGCCACCCCGGCGGTCGTGGCGACATCGGTGAACCTCCCGCCGTCGTTACGGAACAGGCCGTTGGCGTCGCCGTCCATGTTGGCGACGGCCACGTCGAGGTCGCCGTCCTCGTCGAAGTCGAACCACACGCCGCCAACCGTGCGGCGCTTGTCGTCGAGACCGATCGACGCCGCAATGTCGGTGAGCCTGCCGGCGTCGTTGCGATACAAGGCGTTGGCGCGATCGCGGAAGGCGATGAAGAGATCGAGATCGCCGTCGCCGTCGAAATCGATCCACGCCGGCTGGCGCACCGCGCCGGTCGGCACGATCAATCCGACTTCGGTGGCATCGGTGAACTTGCCCGAGGTGTTGCGATACAGCTTCAACACCGACGCGTCCTTGAGCGGAGTGAAACCAAGCAGCAGATCGGGGTCGCCATCGGTATCGAAGTCCCCCCACGCCACCGCGCGCGTCGGCCGCGAATCCGCGACACCCACCGGCTCCGCCACGTCCGTGAACGTGCCCGTGTCGTTGCGATAGAGGCGGTTCGGCTTGCCGTCGAAGGCGACGAACAGGTCGAGATCGCCGTCGTTGTCGTAGTCGGCGAAGGCGTTGGTGAAGTTCGACCCGGCGCCCAGCACATCCGGCTGCATCGGCTCAAAAACCGGCAGCGAATCCTGCGCGACGACGGCGCTTGCGAGCAGCACGACGAATATCAGTCGGAGCATGCTGCATCCTAGCGTAGAGGCGGGTCTTTAGACCCGCCTGCAGGTATGATTTCGCCGTGTTCAAGAAGCTAATCCCATGCTTCATCCTCGGCTTTATCGCCCTGCCCTCGGCGCAAACTCCGCCTCCATTCGAGGTCCACGAGGCGACGATCGCGCAGATTCACTCGGCGATGAAAGCCGGCCGGCTGACATGCCGTGGCCTCGTCGAGCAGTACCTGAAACGCATCGACATGTTCGACAAGAACGGCCCGGCGGTCAACGCGATCGTCATCACCAATCCCGAGGCCCTCAAACAGGCTGACGCGATGGATCAGCGGTTCAAGCAGGGCGGCATCGCTGGCCCGCTGCACTGCATCCCGACGATCGTGAAAGACAACTTCGAGACCATCGGTTTGCAGAGCGCGAACGGCTCGCTCGCGCTGGCGGGGTTCGTCTCGGAGAAGGATGCGTTCCAGGTCGCGAAGATCAAGGCCGCCGGAGCGATCGTCATCGCCAAGTCCAACATGGCGGAGTGGGCGTTCACGCCGAACGAGACGCTCAGCTCCATCCTGCCGGGCTACACGAAGAATCCGTACGCGCTCGATCGCGTCACCGCGGGATCGAGCGGCGGCACCGCGGCCGGCGTCGCCGCCAGCTTCGGCGCCGTCGGTCTCGGCAGCGACACCGGCAACTCGATCCGCGGGCCATCATCGCACCAGGCGCTCGTCGGCATTCGATCGACGATGGGATTGACCAGCCGCGCCGGCGTGTTCCCCCTCAACCTGCTCGCCGACATCGCGGGCCCGATGGCACGCACCGTCGAGGATGCCGTCGCCGTGTTCCAAGTCGTGGTCGGCAGCGACCCCGCCGATCCGGTGACCGCGGTTGCGGCGTCACATCTGCCGCAGAATTATTCGGCGTCGCTCGTGCGCGACGGTTTGAAGGGCGCGCGCCTCGGTGTGCTGCGTTTCGCGTACGAGCGCGACAGCACCGATCCGGAGATCGTGCAGGTCTTCATGCGGGCGGTTGAGGATCTGAAGCTGGCGGGCGCCACCATCACCGATCCGGGCGTGGTCGAAGGGATCGGCGACATTCGCCGTCCACAGGGCAACGGTCCCTGCATGGGATTCAAGTACGACATCAACCGCTTTCTTGCCGGTCACGGCGATCGCGTGCCGGTCAAGAGCCTGGCCGAGATCGTCAAGTCGCGGCGATTCCATCCGACGGTGGGCCAGCGACTGGAACAGGCAGAAGCTGGCGCGGTCAACGGCCCCGAGACCGAGGCGTGCAAAGGCGAAATCGCGTATCGCGATCAGGTGCGCGCCGCGGTCACCAAGGCGATGGACGCGCAGCGGATTGACGCGTGGGTGTATCCGACATGGAGCAACCCGCCGCGGCTGATCGGCGATCTCAACACGCCGGGCGGCGACAACAGCCAGTTCTTCTCGCCGACGACAGGCTTCCCCTCGATCCAGGTGCCGATGGGTTACACGCGCGGCGGGCGCTTGCCGGCCGGCATCACGTTCTTCGGCCGCGCCTGGTCGGAGCCGACGCTCATCAAATACGCGTACGCGTACGAACAGGCGACGCATCATCGCCGTCCGCCAGAGTCTACGCCGCCATTGCGATAAGGCGAGGTCTTGAGGCCTTGAGGTCTTGAACTTCAGGACCTTAGGACCTCAGGACCTTATGCGTCGGCGAGCGAAGAAAGCTGCTCGACGTCGGTAAATTCGAGCGACTCCGAGTTGACGCAGTGCCGCTGCCGGGTCGGCGGCGGGCCGTCGGGAAAGACGTGACCGAGGTGGCAGTCGCACCGCGCGCACAGGATCTCGATCCGCACCATGCCGTAGCTGCGATCCGACGTGATTGTCACGTTCTCGTCGGCGATCGGCTGGAAAAAGCTCGGCCAGCCCGTGCCCGATTCGAACTTCGCGTCCGACGCAAACAGCGGCAGCCCGCAGCAGACGCACGTATAGACGCCGCTGCGCTTGTTATCGAGCAGCGTGCCGCAGAACGGCCGCTCGGTGCCATGCGCGCGGGCCACCGCGAACTGCTCCGGCGTCAGCTGCGCCTGCCACTCGGCATCGGTCTTTTCGACGCGCGGTAGATCAACAGGCCCGACCAGGTTGCCCTGGCGATCGAACACCTTCACTGATACGTTCTTCACTTCTTCACCTCGACAACCGTCACGTCCGCCAGCGACTGTTTGCCCCGCAGAAATGCCGACGGCTGCTTGAGAATTTCCTGGCCGAAGAATTCGCGCACCACCATGCGCGTGATCTCGGACGCCCTCGCGGCAGGCATCTTTCCGGAGGCGCCGCGCTGCCGCAGCGGGGCCCAATAATTCATGTCGCTGAAGTCGATGTGGAGCGTGTCTTTGACGTCGACGCGGTAATACTTCGATGCCGCCCGGCGATAAATGATGTCGCTGGCGCCGGCTCGGCCGGGGCGCGCCGAATACACCATCAGGAACGGCGCCGGCATCGTCGAGTCGATCATCGGACCGTACTGCGGAATGCCGTCGAGGTTGAGAGCCGCCTTGCAGCGGCGATCCTCGACGCAGAACTGCGCGCCGGCGACACCGCCCATGGAGTGGCCGGCGACGCCGAGACGCGAGAGGTCGAGCCGCGAGGCAATCCGGGCGGCAGCGCCTGTCTTCGGAAGGTGATCCAGCACGTACTCCACGTCGAGCGTCCATCGCGTCACGACCTCGACGCTGTGCTTCAGCGTGCCCAGATAACCGCGCATGAGCTGTTCTTTGTCCGCATCACTCGACGCCGAGGCGACCTTGGCCATCGTGTCGTCTTCCGCACCCCATTCGTTCAGCACGGCCATGATCGGAGCGCACAGCGCGTTCTCGTGATCGGTGTGCGTGACGATGGTGCCGTCGGCGAGCCTGGCGGCGGTGGCCTCGTACGGATGGATCACGTTGAGAACGACCCAGCCGTGCGAGGCCAGGTCCTCCAGCAACGTGGTGTACGAGCTTGGCAGGCCGGTGTAGCCGTGCTGAAAGACGATCACCGGAAAGCGCGCCGGCGAAGCTGCGGGTGCGGCGTCGATGGTCGCGTGTGTCTTCACGGCGGCCAGGCCGTTGAGCGAATCACCGAGCCTCGCCAATCGTGCGAAGCTGAGCACTTCGTCGACGCCGTTGCGCAAGTAGAACGCGGTCTGTCCAGTGGCCGGCCCCGCCGCCCACGCGATGATTTCGATGTCGCGCTTCCGGCCGGACGCGAACGTCTCGTCGCGTGACGTGTCGGTGACCACCCATCTCGTCGTGCCGATCGGGGACATCCCCGTCGGCGTCGGTAGTTCGAATAACGGCACCGGAGCCTGCGCGAACGGCGTGGCGACACCGACGGCGAGCAGTAGAAGGACGATGCGAGCCATTCGTCGCCAGCCTGATGCGATTGGCCGGAGAAAATCCGTCTATGGAATGTAGACGAAGCGCCACAGGCGCTTCACTTCCTTGGCGTCGACGTACTTGCCGATTTCCTTCTCGAACTGCGCCTGCGTCTTCCAAGGGCGATACTCTTCGAACTCGTGCGCCATGCGCTTGCCGGCGCCGGGGATCGTCATGATCTGCTCGCCCGTCGCCGTGTTGAGATTGAGCGGAATGAAAGTGTACTGCCCGAGGCGGGCCACTTCCTTCGCATCGACGTACTTGCCGATCTCCTTTTCAAACTGCGCATACGACCGCCACGGCCGGTACTCCTCGAACTCGTGCGCCATGCGCTTGCCGGCGCCCGGCAACAGCATGATCTCCGCGGCGGGCGCTGTGTTCAGGTTGATGTGGACGAAGATGTTGCGGTAGAGCGCGTTGGCCTGATCCTGCGTCACCTTCTGGCCGAGCAGGAAGATGTTGAGCGCGGTGATGCTGTCGAACGGCCGTGCCGCAATCAGCGCCTTGGCGGTCGCCGGCGTCATGCCCGGCAGCTTCGTGAGGTCCGCCTCGCTGATCGTGTTGGCGTCGACGACGCCCAGTGATTTGCCGACCTGCGCGAAGGCCGGGGCGGTGAGTAAAAGTGCGAGCGCGAAAGCCACGAAGCGGATCATGTCGTCCTCCCTGATGCCGGATGCCTGAATGTATAGGCTAGTCCAATCAGGCCCAATTGGATCATCGCTCCCGGCGCCAGCGCCGGCGGGGTCTTGGCGAGGATCGCCTTGCGGAAGAGATTCGTGCCCGACAAGGCCGCATCCATCTCGAGCTGGAACTCGATGTTGACCTGGAAGTGCAGCACCATTCCGACGATGCCGCTGAGGATCATCAGGGCCATCACCATCCGAAAGAGCCGCAGCGTGCCGACGCCAGGACGCATCACGATCGCGGCGCTCATCAACACCGTGGCCACGCCAAGCACCACGGGTATCAATTGGTAGACGTCTTCGATGTGGCCCAGCAGCAACAGCTCGGCCATGATGCCGGTCACACCGAGCAAGAGGATCGCTAACAGGATTCGGCGGGCGGCGTCGGTCATCGGCGGCTGAAAAGGAACTCTTCGATCTTCCCGTCCGGCGCGCGATACATCAGCGTGCTGATTGGCGTCTTGCCGGCCAGCATCCGCAGCGTCGAGACCTCGAGGCCGCCGCGTTCGCCGATCGATCCGGCCTGGACGTCACTGATCTCGCCGGCGTCTGTCAGCGATTTCGACATCGCCGCCAACCGATCAGGCGTCAGGAACGCGTTGTACTCGTCGGAGAGCTTCGAGCGATCGACGCTGCCGGATCGGATCTGCCGGAGCATGTCGAGCGCTGCCTCTCGGGCCGGCGGGCCGGCGACGGCCGGCGCACTGGCCGCCGGCAGCAGCTTCGCCAGCACGCCTTCCTGGATCGCGCTGAGCACGCCGCCCGAGTAATCGGCGTTGGTGATGGCGACGACGCCGGAGCGCGTCGCGGGAATCATCGCGTTGATCGCCCCGAAGCCGCTGACGCCGCCACTGTGCACGAGCACCAACTGCGGCGTCCGATCGCGCAGCTGCAATCCGCAGCCGTATGCGCTCGATCGCCCGTCCTTTAACTCGCGCGGCGTCGTCATTGTCTTCCACGACTTCGCGTTGACGACCTTGCCATCCATCAGCGCGAGATCCCACTTCAACAGGTCCTCGGGCGTCGACCAGATCCCGCCGGCCGCGCCGATCCAGCCGCGGCCTTCTGGGATCGCGATCTCCGGCGGACCGAGACCGTACTGGGTGTAGCCGTCGGCAAGCCCGGGCGAGCCGCGCGCCGGCTCGTATCGCGTCAGCTTCATCCCGACCGGCGTGAAGATACGCTGCTGCAACAACTGGTCGAACGGCTGGCGGCTCACCAGCGATGCGATGCTGCCGAGCAGGAGATAGCCGGTATTGCTGTACGAGTACCGCGTCCCGGGAGGAAAATCGAGCGGCCTGGTCGTGAACTGCTTCAGCAGATCGTCTTCGCGGATCTCTTTCGCCATTGGCCGATCGACGAAGTCGAGCGGATAGTAATCACGATAGCCGGAGACGTGATTGCCGAGATCGCGCAGCGTGATCTCGCCGGCATGTCCAAAGTCGGCGCGATAGCGCGACACGCGATCGTCGAAGGACAGGCGGCCTTCCTGCTCGAGCTGCAAGGCGACCGCGCAGGTGAACTGCTTGGTCACCGAGCCGACGGCGAACAGCGTGTTCGTCGAGACCGGCGTCTTGCGACCGAGGTTCGCGACACCGTAGCCCTTGCTGAAGATGACCTTGCCGTCCTGCATCACGCCGACGGTGACGCCGATCGCTTTCTGATCGGCAACGACGCGCGTGATGAACGCATCGAGATCGGCGGGCGCCAGCGACTGCAGCGACGGGGGCGACTGCGCGGATACTGCGACGTTGGCAAGGATCGCGATCGCAAGAATTGCAGCGATTCGCGGTGGTTTGATGTCAGTCTCCGTTACAAATCGCATTTATTGCCCTCGTATCGCAGTTACGCCCACCGGAAACGCCCGCCAGGATTCTTGACCGTCAATCGTGACGATCACCTTCGTGCCGCCGTGCTGATCGATGGTTACCGAGATCGTGCGGTCGCCGCTGGTCCCCCCTATCGAGGCCCATTGACGCGTCGTCTGCAGGAAGCCAGGGCGGTAGACGACCCCGTCCAGGCTCAGCACTCCCGTGGCCTCGCGAACGCCCGCGCCCTGCGTCAGGTCGATCGCGATCGTGTGGTCGCCGGCCTTCGCCTTGATCGACACCGACCGCAAATCTGCGCTCGCCGGACGGCTCGGCATGTTCGCCGTTCGCAGCAGCGCCCGGCCGCCGCGGACGCCGGTTGCGGCGCCGTCCTTCAGCGCCAGCTGGCCGTTGACGAACACGTGCTTCACGCCGTCCGACGGCAGCGCCGGATTCTCATAGGTCGCGCGATCGATGATGGTGTTCGGATCGAACACGGTGATGTCAGCGGCCATACCGAGCGCGATCAGCCCGCGATCGCTCATGCCGATCGTCGCCGCCGGCAACCACGACGACTTCTTGATCGCCTGCTCCCACGACATGATCGTCTGCTCGCGCACGTAGCGTCCGAGCAGCCGCGGATAGGAGCCATAGAAACGTGGATGCACGCGCGTCTCCGTCGACGCGCCGCAATCGCACGCCATTGAGGTCGAGTCGTGCTGCAGGATCTTGATCAGATCCTCCTCCGCGCCAAAGCGAAGTATCGCGCCGGGATCATTGCCCTGCTCGAGGATGCGGACGATGGTCTCGCCGCCGCCCGCGTTCATTTCCTTCATCACCGCGGTGAGCTCCTGCTGCGTCCGCGGCAAATACACACCCTGGGGACCGCCGAACCGCGCCGCCATGGCCGCTTCCGCTTCCTTGATGATCCGCGCCCGCATCTCCGGATCGGAGAATCGCTTCAGCATCGCCGGGCGCCCGCCCTCCTGCGCCCAGCCGGGAATGATCAGCGCCCCGAGGCCGGATTGCCCCGCCAGATATGGATACGCGTCGGCCGCAGTGTAGTGTCCGCGTTTCGTCGCCTGCGCCATCGACGCCAGGATCGCGCCCGCGCTCCCCTGCTCGCGGCCCTGCGCTTTCATGTGCGTGACCACCGGCACCAGTCCCGACTTCTCGCCGATGGCCACCGTCTCGGCGACGCCCACCTTCGAGCTGAAATTCGATTCCGGCGTGATCCGATCGTGATTCGTGAAGTTCGTGCGCGCCGAGCGCGCGACATCGACAATCCGCACCACTTCCTCGGTCTGCGCGAAGTAGCCGGGCTTGTAATCGAGTCCGGCCGAGACGCCCCACGCGCCCTGGTCGAGACCGGCGCTGATCATCCCGCGCATCCGCTCGATCTCTTCCGGTGTCGGACGCCGGTCGATGTTGCCGAGGACGGTTTGCCAGATGACGTTGAAGCCGATGTAGCCGCCCAGGTTCACGGCCAGTCCCGGCTCCGCCACTCGCTGCAGCTGCCCCGCGAGGTCAACCGCGCCGCCGCCGTCGGCGTTGAAGATCTCGGTGGTCACGCCCTGCGTGAGCATGTTGACGGCCGTCGACAGCGCGCCGGGCGACGCGTGGCTGTGAATGTTGATGAAGCCTGGTGTGACGAACAACCCACGTGCATCGATTTCGGTCGTCGCGGTGCCGGCGACTTTTCCCACCGAGACGATGAACCCGTTCCGGATCGCGATATCCGCCTCGAATCGCGAATTCCCGCTGCCGTCGAGGATGGTGCCGTTACGGATGATGGCGTCGAACGGCGTGGGTTGGGCCTGCACGGCGCCGGCCGCCAGGAGGGAGAGAAAGATGAGTCGTTTCATCAAAGCTCCGATATATTACGCCCCCTCGGACAGATCAGCTTTTGAGGAGACAGACATATGCGCAGGATCGCAACGCTCGTCGTCGTCGCCGTCGTCGCCGCATCGTGTGCACAGACCGTCAATGTCGAACAGGAAAAGGCCGCCTTGATGGCGGTGGATACCGACTGGTCGAAAACGACAACCGACGCCGACAAGTTCCTCTCGTTCCTGGCGCCGGACGCCACGCTGGCTCTTTCAGGAGCGCCGGCCATCAAGGGTGAGCAAGCGATCCGCGCAGCGATGACCCCGCTGATGAGCTCCCCTGGCTTCTCACTGTCGTGGAAGACCGAGCGGGCCGATGTGGCCGCGTCAGGCGATCTCGGTTACACCATCGTCAGCTACACGCTGAAGACCACCAACGCCAATGGCGTGCCGGTCACCGAGACTGGCAAGGGCCAGACGACGTGGAAGAAGATCAGCGGCACGTGGAAAGTCATTGAGGACACGGCGACGTCCGACGCGCCGCCCGCGGTACTGTCGCCGGGGCTCGTCGTCCCAGCCGCCAGCGTGAAGTGGATGGATGCGCCGCCGTTTCTGCCGAAGGGCGCGAAGCTCGCGGTGATCTCCGGCGATCCGAGCAAGCCCGAGCCGTTCACGATCCGCCTGCAGATGCCGGACGGCTACAAGATCCCGCCGCACACGCATCCGACCGACGAGCACGTCACCGTGTTGTCGGGAACATTCCGCGCCGCGATGGGCAACACCTGGGACGACAAGGCGCTTGGTGATTTCGCGCCCGGCAGCTACGCGAACATGGCGGCGACGATGGCGCACTACGCGCAGGCGAAGGGCGCGACGGTCGTGCAGGTGCACGGCGTCGGTCCGTTCGTCGTGAACTACGTCAATCCTGCCGACGATCCCTCGAAGGGGAAGTAGCGAGCGTCTCCGGATCGGCGTAGTGCACGAGTAACAGGTCGCTCTGCTCGATCGCGTTGGACAGCAACTCGCGATCGAGCGGGCGGCCGAACGCGCGGCACTGGCGCGCGCATTCGATGCGCAACACCGCGTGCGCGATGCGCGCGGTCTCGTCGGCGGCTTCGACGCCTTCTCCCAGATAGAGCGACCACGACGCGAACGCCTTCGCCCCGGCGTATCGCGTCAGCACGTCTTCAAAATGCGGCCACGCCGGCGCCACCTGCGAGAACCAGATCGACTCGAGCTGATCGGGTGCTTCCGGCCAAGACAGCGGCGCGGGCACCGCCACCCGCGCCCGATCGAACGCCTCAACGTCATTGCCCTGCAGATCGCCGAGCTTGGCGTTGACGATGCGATTGCGTTCCCATGCGGTCAGCTCTTCGAATGACATCAGCCGCTGTTTCTCAGGGCGCGCTCCTCCCGCCATGGTTGCGGGGACGGCGGGCGGCAACGCCTCTCGCGCGTCGAGCCCTTCGAGCTGCTCGATTTCGGGAATGGGCGACGGACCCTCGACGATCTCAATCGGCCCCACGTGCTCGAACAGCAGCGCCGTTGACGTCGGGCAGTAATGCGACAACGCCACGTGGACGCCGCGCGGATCGAACAGGCACACAAACGGAAAGTGCGCGCACGACGCCGGCTTGACGCCGTGAATCGCGCAGCCCGGACGTCCTGCCTCGAAAAACACGCAGTGCGCGTTGTCGCGGATGGCCAGCGTCCCGGCGACGTCCTCAGGCAGTTCCGGCGCCGTCACCAGCCACCGCACAGCGTCTCCTGCCCGCGCTCCGCGCGGGCGGTGCAGTGGGATGAGGTCGCGCGCGATGGTTTCGTCAATGGCGCCGACGCGCGCCTGCTCGACCGGAATCGGCCACCCCGACGTGCAGCACAGGCCGCTGCGGCGGCAGGCGTATGGAATCTGGAAGTTGAGCCAGAAAAATTTCACGAGCTATTTACGTTGTCACAACTCTCGCCGACGCCGTTAATACGCCGCATTCTGCGTCGGCGCGTTCGCGCTCGGGCCGGCGGACCCGAGTAAATCGTGTTCACTCGGCAAGTAAACCGCGTTCACTCGGAACATGCGCGTCGAGTCAGCGTCCAAGCAGGTAAGGTTGATCGAATGCAAATGAAGCGATCGGCGTTGGTGATGGCGATAATGGTCATGCTGGCTGCGGTCGCTGTGGTCATCGCCCAGTCACAGCTGCCAGGGATCGGCGCAGGCGCGTTGCTGTTCCCCAGCAGGCACCTCAATCTAACGCAGACGCCGGAAGGTTGCGTCAATCGCGCCTTCAATGGCGACGGTCTCACGTTGGACGGCTGGCAGTGCACGTCAACGGCCACAATCCACCGCGGGACCGTGATCTACCTGCATGGCATCGCCGACAATCGCGGCAGCTCGATCGCCACGATTCAGCGAATGCTGCCCGCGGGCTTCGATGTTATCGCGTACGACAGCCGCGCTCACGGCGCATCCGAGGGCGATCGCTGCACGTATGGGTTTTTCGAGAAACGCGACCTGCAACGCGTGCTCGATGAGCTTGGCGTCGACAACGCGATCCTGATTGGCCACTCGCTGGGCGGCGCGGTCGCGTTGCAGGCAGCTGCGGTCGACCGCAGGGTCCGCGCGGTCGTTGCGGCATCGACGTTCGCGGACCTGCGATCGCTCGCGACAGAACGAGCGCCGTCCGTATTCACGCCATCGTTAATCGAGGCGGCGTTCGAACGCGCGGAGCACGACGGACAATTTGTCGTTGACGACGTCAGTCCTCTTCGCGCGGCGGCGGAGATCGACGTTCCAGTCCTGATCATCCACGGTGCGCTGGATCGTGAAACACGGCCCGTGCATTCAGAGCGCGTGTTCGGGGCCTTGCGTGGCCCGAAGGAGCTCCTGATCGTTCCTGACGCCGGTCACAACGACGCGCTCAAGAGCGATGTCTGGGCCAAAGTCGAGCGCTGGATCGATTCGCTGGACTAACGGCGCAGAAGGCGCGTCTGGAGCGAGACGCGGAAGCTGATGATGATCCGCCCGAGCGCCTACGCGCCGGCGCATTCGCGGACCCCGAGTCGTTGTACGGTAGCAGCATGATCCAAGCGATCTCGATCGCGGGCGCGATATTGATCCTGCTGCCATTCACCGCCAGCCAGTTCGGCAAGCTCGCAACCCAGTCGCTCGCCTATCAGTTGATGAACTTGATCGGATCCGTCGCGCTCACCGCGGTCGCCATCATTGAGAGTCAGTACGGGTTCATCCTGCTCGAAGGCACGTGGGCGGTCGTCAGCGCCGCCGGCCTGGCGCGCGTCATGGGTTACATCCGGCCGCAACACTGACGCGACGCGGCGCGTATAATGCGCGCTCTGGAGGTTCCCGTGCGTATTCGAACGCTCGCCGTCGTCCTTGCCATCTTCACCACGGCGTCACTCACGGCTCAACAGCCGGGGGCCCCCGACGCGCGGACTGTGCGCGTTGGGGTCGAACGGGCGCCCGGGAATGACTCGATCACGCAGGTCGATCTGCGCGCCGACCTGTTTTTCCTCGCCGGCGACGCCATGCGCGGCCGGCTCACCGACACCAACGAGAATCGCGCCACCGCGGACTACATCCGCGCGCGGTTCGAGCGCGCCGGATTGAAGCCTGCCACCGGCAATTCCTACTTCCACAACTACAACCTGATGTCAGCGACGCTCGGCGACGGCAACAGCCTGAGCGTGGTGACGAGCGGCAGCGGCAGCACCGTCACCGCCGCCCGCGAATACAAGAGCGGCCAGGAGTTCTATCCGCAGCGCTTCAGCGGCAGCGGCGTCGTGACCGCGAGAATCGTGTTTGCGGGTTTCGGCATCGTCGCGCCACAGTGGAACCACGACGACTACCCGAATGGGGTGCGCGGCAACATCGTGATGGTGATCGATCACGAGCCGGGCGAGCGCGATCCAAAGAGCCCGTTCGAAGGCGTCGTGACCGCCGAACCCGCGGCGGCGTGGCGCAAGGCGCTGGCGGCGCAGGAGCGAGGCGCCGTCGGCATCCTGTTCGTCAGCGACATCCACAACCATCCCGAGCCGGCGAACTTCGAGCAGGCGGCGCGCAACTTCTGGCCGTCCACGCCGGCACGCATTCCAAATTACACGCTCGCCACCTGGGCGGATCGCCTGCGCATTCCGGCGGTCCAGATCTCGCCGGCGCTGGCCGCGTCGCTGGTGACGCCGGGCGGGCCTTCGCTCGAGGAACTGGCGAAGCGCGCCGAAACGCCCGGCGGCATCACGCCGATCCCGCTCAACCGTGAGATCACGCTACGCACCGCCGTCGATCGCCACGTCGTCCCCGATCGCAACGTGCTCGGTTTGATCGAAGGCAGCGATCCAAAGCTGAAGGACGAGTGGGTGCTGGTGACGGCGCACTTCGATCACGACGGCGTCAATGGCGCGCTGATCCTCAACGGCGCCGACGACAACGGATCGGGAACGGTCGCCCTGCTCGAGATCGCCGACGCCTACGCGCTGGCGGCGCAACAGGGCCAGCGGCCGAAGCGCAGCGTGCTGTTCTGCGCGTGGAATTCAGAGGAGCGCGGACTGCTTGGCGCGTGGGCCTATACCGAACATCCGCCGGCGCCGCTCGCCAACATCGCCGGCGTGCTTAACATGGACATGATCGGCCGCAACGAAGAAGTGCAAATCGGCGGCGGCAATCGCTTCAACGGTCTCGAAGTGCAGACCGCCGAGTCAAACGCCAACGCGGTCAACATGATGGGATTCGCGCGCGCCCCCGAACTGGCGGCGGTCGTGGATGGCGCCAACGCCGGCATCGGCCTCGACATCAAGAAGCGCTACGACAACAACACCTCGAACCTGGTGCGCCGCAGCGATCAGTGGCCGTTCCTGCAGCGCGGCGTGCCCGCGCTCGGCTTCATGACGGGCCTGCATCCGGATTATCACACGCAGTACGACCGGCCCGAGAAGATCAACTACGCGAAGATGGAAAAGATCGCGCGGCTGATCCACCAGGCCAGCTGGACTCTGGCGAACGCAGCCGCGCGGCCGAAGAACTCGGCTACGACTTCGGTCGAGACATCGGCGGCACCACGCCGTTGACGCGATACGAGGTCACCAGCTTGCCGTAGTGCTCGCCCTGGTGATCGATCCAGCCGATCAGCTGCGGCATCGGCTTGTGACCGGGCGCGTCGAGCACGGCGTACGACGCGACAACCGCGGCTTCCATTTCCGCCACGACGGCCGCGCGAGTCTGCGGACGCGAGCCGATTTCCTTCTCCTTCGCCGGGAAGTCGTAACTCTCGCCCTTGGCCCTGGCGGTCGTCATCTCGAGGCCGATCGTCACATGCCGGAACTCGTCAAACATGCTGCGCGAATCCGGATGCGGTTTGTATCCGAGCTTCGCCTCGGGGAACACGGTGTCCTTGGCCATGGTGAGAATCTTGTTGTGCAGGCTCTTCCACGAGTTGACGATGGCCTGCTCATAGGTCGGCGGCGGTTTCGGCGTGGTCGTTTGCGCGGCGGCGGCCGATGCGCCGAGCATCAGCGCCACCATCGTGATCGTCGTGAAGACAGAGAATCGCTTCATCACCCACCCTCCAGGAAAATCGAATTGTAAGGAGTATTTTCCAAACCGCCGGCAACAGTGTGCGGCTGGGACGAAATAAGTGACGGTCAGCGAATGACGTACTCGGTGACGGCGAATGTCGCGGTGCCGCCCCGAATATTGATGCCGTGCCCGAAGGAGCAGCCGCCGCCAAAGGTGAGGCCGAAGCGCGACACGTTGAGCAGCGCCTTGTCGAAGGCAAATTTCGTCGGCCCGTCGACGTTGCCGAACTTGCCGTTGACGCCGGACCACGCGTCGGCGGTCAGCGGCACGGCGATCGTGCCGGTGCCGGCCGCGAGCGTGAAGGCGCGCGGGTTCGACCACCAGCGATCGAACTCGCCGTTGCCGTTGTTGTTGGCCCAGATCAGCGGCCGCACCGATGACGGGATCGTGCACGACGCGGTTTGCGGATCGAGCGAGTTGAACACGACCGGTCCGGTTGTCGTGACGCGCACCGACACCGCCAGCGTGCCGTGCACCATCGCCAGCGGGCTCGCCGTGAACATGTAGTTCATCGAGCCGCTGCCTGGGAACTGGAACGTCAGCGCGCTGCCGTCATTCGAGAGGGGAAACGGCTGCGGATCGCTGATCGTCTCCCAGCCGCTGCTCTGCAGCGAAATGGTGGCCGGCGTCGGCGACGGCGCGGATGGTGACGAGCACGCCGCAATCGCGATCGCGACCGCGATAGCGAGCCCGGCTCGCGTGGAGTGCATGCGCCGAGAGTATAATCCGCCGCGTGAAATCCCTCTCGACATCACGCGCGATCGTCTACGGAGGGCTGACCGTCGGCGTCATCCACGCGTTCGGCGTGGGATTGCCGGCGGCGTATTTTACGTCTCGAGTTCGTTAGTTTGGCCTATTGGCCTATCGGCCTATCGGCCTGTCAAAACGTTGCGATCGTATTCAGCGGCGAGCCGGTGCCGCCGGTGATCGGCATCGGGTTGATCGTGATCATGAACTCCCACCGCTTCAACTTCGCGGCGGTCGCCGCCAGCGCTTCGAGGTCCTGGTTGTCGAGAATGTTGATGCCGAGCGCGGTGATCAGCAGCGTGTGTACGGGCAGGTTCACGCCCGCGACCATCGTCGGCGTCACTTCGGATGCGGCATCGCTGCCGACGATCGCCACGCCGCGCGCCTTGATGAACGGAATGATCGAGGCGTGGAAACCAGCGGCGTTTCTCCCCACCGACCACGGGCCGACCTTGTCGCGCCGCGCCCAGCGGCCGGTGCGCAGCAGGATCGCGTCGCCGGACTGAATCTTGACGCCGGCCATCTTCTCCCACGCTTCGACATCCTCCTGGTAAATCGCGGTGCCGGGCTCGAGATACGGCACGCCCTTCAGCCGCGGGATGTCGATCAGAATCGCGCGCGTGATGATGCCCTGCTTCAGATTGTCGATGCTGAGCTTCGTGCAGCCCTTGTCGGTGTTGACGACGGCGCGCGCGTAGCCGTTGTAGGTCTGGTCCTTGTAGAGGATGTGGCAGAGCGCGTCGAGATGGCTGTGCGAGTAGCCGTGATACGACACGCGATAGGTGTCGGTCGTGAATCCCGGATTCATGGTGTGCTCGAACGGGCTGGCGTTGTCGTCCGCCTTGTCGGTGAGCGGGTTGTGCACGAGCGACACCGTCTGCCCGGTCTTCGCGAGCTTCAGTGCCTGCTTCCGCTTCGCCGCCGTGATGAGATTGACCGAGCCGAGCTGATCGTCCGCGCCCCAGCGGCCCCAGTTCTTCACCTGGTGGAACAACCGATCGAACTCCTCCGCGTTGACAGGCGAGCGGCTCACGGCGGCGGCCTGTCTCGCCGTAGCTTTGGCGAAGGCGGAAGCCTGAGAAAACGCCGTGAAGCCGGAGGCACATGTGGCGACGATCACGAGCATGACTTGCCCTGAGCGAGCGGCCGGATGCCAAAGGCATTCGGCCACGAGTCGAAGGGTGGGGTGTCGCATGGGCAGGCATCATACAATGCCGCGATGGTCACTCTTGCAGCCACCGACCTGCGTTTGCGGCGGCTGGTCATCGATCACCTTTCGCTGACCATCGAGGGGCGCAAGCTCGAGGATGTGCAGCTTGGCGGCTGGGTCTACGGCCCGGAGCTCGGCACCGCGCCGGCGGTCCTGATCGTCGGCGGCATCACCGCGTCGCCGTTTCCTTTCGGCGACGGCGAGTCGGAGGGCGACGAGCCGCGCGCGGCGTGGTGGCCGGCGTTGTGCGCGCCGGATCTGATCGATCCCGTGAAGTACACGGTGCTGTGCCCGTCGTGGCCCGGCAACGGCTCGACGTGGCACGGCTTCGACGATCCGCACTCGCACGACAACATCTCGGTCGCCGGCCTGGCCGATCTGGTCGCCGCCTGGCTCGACGGCTGCGGCTGCACGATTCCGGTGACCTGGATCGGCGCCAGCCTCGGCGGCATGGTCGGCGTGGTGTTCGCGGCACGCCATCCCGAGCGCTGCGCGAAGCTGATCACGATTTCCGCCGGCCTGCGGCCCGACGGCTGGGGCACAGCGACGCGGCATCTGCAACGCGAGCTGGTGCGCGACGGTCTCCGCAACGGCGACGTCGCGACCGGCATGATGCGGGCGCGCCAGCTCGGCATGCTGACGTATCGTGGCCGCGACGAGCTCGATACGCGGTTCGGCGTGTTGACGCACGATCTCGCGCACCCACCAGTCGCAGCGTACCTCGATCATCACGGCCAGCGCTTCGCGCAGAGGTTCCCGGTCCGGACGTTTCTGCTGCTCAGCGAGGCCATCGATCGCTGTCGGTTCGGTGCCGATCGCGAGGCAGTGCGCGAGGCGCTCGCCCGCGTCACCGCCGAGGTCGTCGTCGTCGGTGTGCCGGGCGATCTGCTGTTCCCCTACCCGCTCCAGCACGAGCTGTATCGCGAGCTGCAGGCCGTCGGGGCGACGTGCTCCCTGTGGAAGCTCGACTCGGAGTTCGGTCACGACGCGTTTCTGGCCGATCAGGACAAGCTCGCGATCCTGCTGCGCGAGGCCGGCGTGTTCGGGCAGGCGCAGCCGCGCGCTCGGTTCCTGGGGCTCGGGGCACGGCCGGTCCGCGAGATCCGGATCGGGATGATCGGGTGCGGCGTCGTCGGCGGCGGCGTGCTCGAGCTGCTGGCGAAGCAGGCCACTGACATGGTGGAGCGCTATGCGGTC
>JAYWEJ010000010.1:0-2645 GCA_043779345.1 Acidimicrobiia bacterium
AGAAGGACGGCCAGAAGCTGATCAACATCAAGTCGATCAAGCTGGCCAATTAGCAGGCCAACAGGCCAACAGGCCAACAGGGACGGGCCCGCACTTCGGTGTGGGCCCGTTTTGTTTTCGGCGGTTACTAATCACTTAACAACACGCTGACCCGGCCGGGCTCACGCGACACAGGCAAAAGGGGAGTGATCCATGCCTCGCGATCTGTTCGGCGACGTCACGCGTCCATCAATTTCGATCGGCAACCGCAAGTGGTACTCGGTGCCGGTCTCATTGCTGTCCCATTCGATCGTCCTGGCGATGATCATCGTGCTGCCGATTCTCGCGGCGCCGTTGATGCCCGGCGTGCTCGCCAACGACAGTCCCGAATACATCATCACCATTCTGCCGCCGCCGCCACCGCCGCCGGTCCGGCCGCCAACAGAGATCAAGCCGATCGATAGGCGAGGCGCGCCGATCGAAGCGCCGAGGGGATTCACGAAGGAGCCCGAGACGATTCACGAAACATTTCCAGACACACCTGGAGTGGTTGCCGGCCCCGAAGACCTCGATCGCGTGCTGGTGCCGCCGCCGGTTGTCGCCGCCCCCGAGCCGCAAAAGCCGTTGCCGGTTGGCGGCACGGTTCGGCGGCCGGTGAAAGTCGGCGGTCATGATCCGGCATATCCACCGATAGCTCGCGCCGCGGGTGTGCAGGGTATCGTCATCATCGAGGCGACGATTGGCGCCGACGGACGCGTCATCAACGCGCGCATCCTGCGATCGCTGCCGCTGCTCGACCAGGCCGCGCTCGAAGCCGTACGCCAGTGGGAATACACGCCGACGCTGTTGAACGGCGTTGCGGTGCCCGTGATCATGACCGTGACCGTGAACTTCACGCTGGCGAGGTGAGCTCATGATCAAGCCTGCGCCGCTGCGTTATGGAGAAATCGTCGCGGTCATCGACGCCAGCAAAGGCGCCGGCGTCAGCCGCGTCGGGATCATTACGGAAGGGATGCGCCGAAGCGTACGGTGAGGTACTACTGCAGCGCGGCGCCGACCGACGGTGCCGCGTTGCCGACGTCCTCGGCATCGAAATCGTCGGCGCCCGATACGAACACGGTGCCGAGCGAGTTGGTCCAGAACCAGCGCGTGCCGCTGACGCCGCTGGTGATCGGCTGGTTCGCCGCATAGTACGAGCTGAACAGGTTCGCGGCCGTACCGCTCGGGTTGCAGCCGTCGCGCGTCGAGTTCACCGACTCGCTGCCCTCCATCATCGTCAACTCGTAGCCGCTCTTCTCGATGATCGCAGCTACACCAAGCTCCGGGCTGATGAAGGCGCCGCCGGTCGGCGCGGGCTCGCCGAGGATTATCAGCGAGGACGCATAGAAACCATTGCCGCAGGACGCCATGTACGCCGTCTGCGAGCTGTTGACCACGCGCATGCTGCCGATCGCCGCCGCTTCATTGCCGGCGATGCGCGCGCGGAGCAAGCCCGGAACGGCGATCGCCGCGATGATGCCAATCACCGCGACCACAACCAGCAACTCGAGCAACGTGAATCCGCTATCGGTTCTTTTCCTCATGGTCTGAACGCCTTAAGCATCATTGCAAGAACTCTTCCGCGGCCAAGTTCGCTAAAAAGGCCAATAAAGCCGTTATGTCAGCTCAAATGTGACGGTTTATGTCACCGGTCCCTGACCAACTATGTCGGTCGTCCGCCTTCGCGAGGCTAGGGCCGGAGGGGGCTATACTTCCGCTTCCTCGCAGCCTGTAAAGGGAGTGGCCCATGAAGCGCCAAGTTGCTTTCGCATTTCTGCTCACCGTTGCGCTGCTTGGCAGCGGCGTCATTGCGAAGGTGCAGGACCCGTTCACGCTCGCGCTCACGGGCGACTCGATCATCATGCAGCGCCTGCAGGTGTTCAAGGAGCCCGAGTTCACGAAGCTCTTCGATCTGATCCGCGGCGCCGACGCCGCGTTCACCAATCTCGAAACGCTCTTCCACGACTACGAGATGCCGCCCGCGCATGAGAGCGGCGGCACCTGGATGCGGACCGATCCGCCGATCCTGAAGGAGCTGGTGTGGGCGGGATTCGATCTCGTCTCGCGCGCCAACAATCACGCGGGTGATTTCGGCCCCGCCGGTTCGCAGATCACCAGCCGATACGTGCGCGAGGCGGGCCTTGTCGAAGCCGGCGTCGGCAACAGCCTCGCGGAAGCGCGCGAGGCGAGATTTCTCGAGACGCCGAAGGGCCGCGTCGCGCTGATCTCGGCGGCCTCGACGTTCACGCCGTCCTCGCGCGCCGGCAACACGCGCGGCGACATGCCGGCGCGTCCTGGGCTGAGCCCGCTCCGCTTCACGACGACCTACATCGTCACGCCCGAACGGCTTGCCGATCTTCGCCGCGTCGCGGCGGAGCTCTCGGGCAATCCGCCTGGCACCGGCGACACGTTGAACTTCGGTGGACGCCGTTATGTCGCGGGACCAAAGCCGGGGACGCGGACCGAGCCGGACCAGCAGGACGTCGAAGAGATTACGCGCGTCGTCAAGAGCGCCGCGGCGCTGGCCGACATCGTCATCGTCTCGCTCCATTGCCACGAGAGCGGCGCCGATCGCTCGGTGCCTGCGGACTTCATCCCGACCTTCGCGCGGGCGGTGATCGACGCCG
>JAYWEJ010000011.1:0-6192 GCA_043779345.1 Acidimicrobiia bacterium
CAGCACGATCTGCAGGACGCCATGCAGGCGCTGGTCGGCATCGTCCGCCTCGAAGATGAAATGAAGGAGGCGATCGCGAAGATCGCGAGCTTCCGCGAGCGCGCCTCGCGCGTCGGCATCGACGGTCATCGGGAATTCAATGCCGGCTGGCATACCTGCATCGACCTGCGGAACCTGCTCGATGTTTCGGAGGCGATCGCGAAATCGGCGATCGAGCGCAAGGAAAGCCGCGGCGGCCACTTCCGCGAGGACTTCCCGGACAAGAAGGACGAGTTTGCGACCTTCAACTTCGGCACCAAGCGTGAGGCGGATGGCGCGATGAAGGTATTCCGCATCCCGCTGGCGCCGATACCGCCGGAGCTGAAGGCAGTCATCGAGGAGCAGAAACAGTGAGCCAGGCGACATTCAGCATCTGGAGAAGCGAGCCGGGCGGCGCGGGCGCGTTCAAGGACTACACCATCGAGATCTCCGAGGGCATGGTGGTGCTCGACGCCGTCCACAAGGTCCAGGCCGAGCAGGCGCTGGACCTGGCGTGCCGGTGGAACTGCAAGGCGGGCAAGTGCGGCTCGTGCTCTGCGGAGATCAACGGCAAGCCGCGCTTGATGTGCATGAGCCGTTTGAACTCGATCGACCTGACGCAGCCGGTGAAGGTCGAGCCGATGCGGGCTTTCCCGCTGATCAAGGACCTGGTCACGGACGTGTCGTGGAACTTCCGCGTCAAGAAGGGGCTCAAGAAGTTCAAGCCGCGCCCGGCCGACGCGGCCGACGGCACCTGGCGGATGCAGCAGCGCGACATCGATCGCGTGCAGGAGTTCCGCAAGTGCATCGAGTGCTTCCTGTGCCAGGACGTCTGCCACGTGCTGCGCGATCACGACAAGCACGAGGAGTTCATCGGGCCGCGTTTCTTCGTCTACTCAGCGGCGCTCGAGATGCACCCGCTCGACACCGACGATCGGCTCGCCGATCTGAAGGACCAGAACAACATCGGCTACTGCAACATCACCAAGTGCTGCACCAAGGTGTGCCCCGAGCACATTCACATCACCGACAACGCGATCATTCCGTTGAAGGAACGCGTCGTCGATCGGTTTTACGATCCGGTCACGCGGCTGCTGCGAATGGTGACAGGATAGAGGCGTGTTTGACCTGAAGCGGCTGTCGACGTCGGCGATTCCTGCCGCGCTGGCCAAGGCAGAGCGCTACCGGCTGCTCAACGAACCCGAGGAAGCGCAGAGCATCTGCGAAGACGTGCTCGGTGCCGACCCCGACAACTTCGAAGCGGTCCGGGTCCTGATCCTGGCGCTGACCGACACCTTCCACAGCCAGGAACCGAACACCGTGAGCCGCGCGCAGGAGCTGGTCGCGCGCCTGCCGTCCGAATACGAGCGCGCCTATTTCGCGGGTCTCGTCGCCGAGCGCCGCGCCCGCGCGTTGCTCAGGCGGGGCGGGCCTGGCCGCGCGTTGCCCGCGGGGGATCTGCTGCGCGAAGCGATGCGATCGTTCGAGCGTGCCGAGACCGTGAAGCCCTCCGACAATGACGACGCGCTGCTGCGGTGGAACGCGTGCGCACGGCTGTTCGAACGCTATCCCGCGCTCGAGGTGACGGACGAGGAGCGGACCGCTCCCGTAATGCTCGAATAACCTTTAACTCAAACAAATACAAACAATTACAACGCTGTAATTCGGCCTTGTCGTATATTTCGCGCACAACGACAGAGGGGAAGCACCGGGTGGGGCGTCGTAAGTGAGCCGCTATGTCCCCACCCGGCTTTTTTACGTACGGCCCTATAATTAGGGGACAGGAGATCGCAATCCATGTTCGAGAAGTTGCAGGGTTCGAGCCTCGATCGTCGTCGTTTCCTCCGCGGATCCGTGATGTTTGCCGCCGCCATTGGCGTGTCGGTCCTGCCGGCGTTCGCGCAGCAGCCGCAGCAGCCACCGCCGCAGCCGAAGCCCGAGGAAGACGAGAAGAAGAAGGAAGAGCCCAAGGACCCGTTCGACACCGGCAAGAAGGAGGACGACAAGGACAAGAAGCTTGTCGACGCCGAAGGCCGCGAGTACCGGGTCTGCCCGCAGTGCGCGTACAACATGTACAAGCAGGGGCGCATGTGGGTCTGTGAGAACTGCGGGTATAGCTACGTCGAATAGTTAGAAGTTAAAAATTCAAAGTTAAAAGGGCCCGGCGATCAGCCGGGCCTTTTGCTTTTGCGCAGTCAGTCGGCGAGGTCGATCGTCTTCTGCGCCAGCAGCAAGAACGCGTCGATGGTCTTCAGCAGATACGGCTCCGGCGTGTCCTCTTCCTTGCAGTGCGACAGGCCGTTGGACGAATACGCGAACATCATCACGACCGGCATGTGTGGCACCATTTCCGCCGCGTCGTGCAACGGACCCGATGGCAGCAGCGGCGCGTCACCCGTGACTTCGCGAACGGCATCGGTGCAAAGCTGAATCAATTTTGGATGGAACGGCCTGGGCTCAATGCTCCAGATTCGTTTCCATTCGACGGTGACGTTGTTGTCGCGCGCGGCCGTGGATGAAACCTCGCGGGCGTCGGCGAGCATCTGCTCCAGCACTGTCGCGTCGAGGGCGCGCTGATCGAGCGAGATCTCGCAGACGCCTGGAACCGCCGTCACAATTCCTGGCTCGACCTTCACGGTTCCGACCGTGCAGACCACCCGCGATGTCGCGGTCGTGTACTTTCTCGCGATCTCGCGGAATCCGATCGCGCTCTCGGCGGCGGCCAGAAAGGCGTCGCGCCGCATCGGAATCGGCGTCGAGCCTGAATGCGCAGCCTGCCCGACGAAGCGCAGCAGGTGCCGCTCCACGCCGAACGTGCCAAGGACGACCCCCGTTGGCTTGTTCATCGATTCGAGCACCGGGCCCTGCTCGATATGCAACTCGAGATAGGCTTTCGCGTTGATCGCCTTCAAGAACCGCTGTGATTCGTGCATGCGCGACAGCTCGACGCCGTTCTCGCGGAGCGCGTCGACGAGCTTCACGCCGCTCTTGTCGGCGAGATGCTCGACCTCTGAGACCTGAAGATCGCCCGCTGCCGCGGATGAACCGAGCAGGCTTCTGCCGAACCGCGCGCCCTCTTCGTCGGCCCAGTCGACGACCTTGATGGTGACCGGCGGCTGCTGGCCGGCGAACATGCGCAGCGCCTCAAGGCCGGCCATGACGCCGAGCGCGCCATCGAGCCACCCGCCATTCGGCACGGAATCAAGATGACCGCCGATAATCACGGTCCGGTCGGAAGCGCCCTTGAGCGTTGCCCAGCTGTTGCCGGCGGCATCGACTTCAGGTGTGATCCCGAGTGGTGCGAGTTTGCCGTTGAACCATTGGCGGGCGTCCCGCCACACCGGTCCCCACGCCAATCGCTGTGCGCCGTCTGCAGTGGAGGTGAGCTTCGCGAGCTCGCGGAGATTCGTGACGACGTCCTGTGCGCTCATTTCGCGTCAGTATATTTCGTCAACGGACGGCCTGCCGCGGCTCCTCGGCATCTGTGTAATCCGTGTAATCTGTGGACCATGTCTTTACGCGCGCGCACCGTCTTCATCACCGGCGCCTCGAGGGGCATCGGGCACGCCATCGCCATGCGCGCCGCTGCCGATGGCGCCAACGTCGTCATCGCCGCCAAAACCACCGAGCCGCATCCGAAGCTGCCCGGCACGATCCACACCGCCGCCGCGGACGTCGAAGCCGCCGGCGGCAAGGCGCTCGCCATCGCGACCGACATCCGCGATGAAGCGCAAGTCGATGCGGCGATCGCCGCCGCCATCGAGCGCTTCGGCGGCATCGACATCCTCGTCAACAACGCCTCCGCGATCAGCCTCACCGGCACGCTCGACACGCCGATCAAGCGCTTCGACCTGATGCACCAGATCAACACGCGCGGCACGTTCCTGTGCACGCAGAAGGCGGTGCCGCACCTCGCGAAGTCCACCAACCCGCACGTCCTCAACATCTCGCCGCCGCTGCATTCGACGCTGAGCCCGCGCTGGTTCGGCCCGCACGTCGCCTACACCATGGCGAAGTACGGCATGTCGCTGTGCGTGCTCGGCATGGCGGAGGAGTTTCGCTCTCGCGGCATCGCCGTCAACGCGCTGTGGCCGCGGACGACGATCGATACCGAGGCGATCAGGCTGATCGCGGGACAGCAGGCGCGACTGAAAGCGCGCAGTCCGCAGATCATGGCCGATGCGGCGCACTGGATCCTCACGCAGCCAAGCCGCAAGCTCACCGGCCGCTTCTTCCTGGACGACGAGCTCCTGCGGAACGCCGGCGTCACCGACTTCTCGCGCTACCGGCTGCCGGGCACGCGCGAGGAGGACCTGATGCCGGACTTCTTTCTTTAACCGGCGTCGCGCTTCGAACTATCGTGTAGGGCATGTCCGTCGCCCCCTTGTCGGCCGCCCAGCTGCATGAGCCGATCCTGCCCCTGGCCAGGCCGGCGCACGTGGTCCTGCATCCCGAACAGACGATCGCGGAAACGCTCGATCGCATCCGCGCGTCGTCGGACGCCCTCTCGCTTCACTATTTCTACGTCGTCGACGATCACGGCAAGCTGGTTGGCGTCTTGCCGGCGCGCCGGCTGGTCGCGGCCGCGCCCGAGCAGACCGTCCGCGGCATCATGGAGCACAACGTCGTCGCGATCCCGGACTGGGCGACGGTGTTGATCGCCAGCGAATACTTCGCGACGCGCCGGCTGCTGGCGTTTCCGATCGTCAACGGCGCGGGCCAGCTGAAAGGCGTGGTCGACGTCAGCCTGTTCACCGACGAGGTGATCGATCTCGCGAAGAGTACGTACGACGATATCTTCCAGCTGATCGGCGTCCACGGCACCGCGCAGAGCTCGACCTGGATCGCGTTTCGCGACCGCTTCCCCTGGCTGTTGTGCAACATCGCCGGCGGGCTGATCGCGGCCTTCATTGCCAGCCGCTTCGAGCACCTGCTCCAGGAAGTGATCGTGCTGTCGCTGTTCATACCGATCGTGCTCGCGCTCGGCGAGAGCGTCAGTATGCAGGCGCTGACGTTGACGCTGCAGGGGATGGCCGACGGTCCGATCGTGTGGTCGCGGCTGTTCGGCGCGCTGTGGAAGGAGTTCAAGACCGCGACGCTGCTCGGCCTTGGTTGCGGCCTCGTGGTCGGCCTGGTGGTGTTCCTCTGGCGTGGACAGACGGTGGTGGCCGCCTCGATCTTCCTCTCGATCGCGTTTTCGATGATCATCGCCTGCCTGCTCGGCGTGGCGATTCCGGGCTTGCTGCGCGCCCTGAAAGCGGATCCCGGCATCGCCGCCGGGCCGGTCGTGCTCGCGTCCGCGGATGTCGTGACGCTGTTGCTCTACTTCGCTCTCGGGGCGCGGCTGCTCGCATAGCCGGGGAAGGCCGCGCGCAATTCTTCGGCGGACACGCGCCGCCACTTTCCTGGCGCGAGCGTGCCGATCTCGAGCCCGCCGAACTGCACGCGCCGCAGTTCGGTCACCGGGTGATCGACGGCGTCGAGCAGGCGCCTGATTTCGCGGTTCTTGCCTTCCGTCAGCGTGATGGTCAGGTGGCTCTCGCGTTTCGAGCGCTTGCGCACCGATGCATCAGCGGCGACCAGCCGCTCGCCGCCGACGGTGATGCCTTTCACGAGCCGCGCCGCAACCGCATCCGGCACTTCGCCTTTGACCGTGACGAGATACACCCGCGGAATGTCCGATGCGGGATCGGTCAGCCAGTTTCCGAACCGCGTGTCGTTGGTCAGGATCAGCAGTCCGGTCGTTGCGAGATCGAGACGCCCGACCGGAATCACGCGTTGCCGAAGGTTGGTGAGCAGGTCATAGACGGTCTTGCGGCCATCCGGGTCGGATCGCGTGGTCAAGTAGCCGCGCGGTTTGTGCAGGACGATCGTCAGCGAATCCGGCTCGGCCTTCTTCACGGCGCCGTCGATCGCGATCGAGACCCGCTCGGGGACGATGCGGGTGGAGGGATTGGTGACGGTGGCGCTGTCAACGCTGACGCGCCCTTGGAGGATCAGGGCGCGTGCCTCGGAGCGGCTGGCGAGCCCGCGCTTCGACAGCGCGCGCTCGAGAGACACCGTGTTGTTTGACCGCCCTCCGGCCGGTCTAGCGGTAGTTCCCAAACTGGAGCGCGACCCCGAAGTCCTTGGCGCGAAGCGCCTGCATCGCGTCCTGTAAATCATCTTTCGACG
>JAYWEJ010000012.1:0-2620 GCA_043779345.1 Acidimicrobiia bacterium
TGCGGCGATACGTCGGCGGAATCACGTACAGCTCGGTCGTAACCAGCCGCCGCGTATCGAGCCAGCGGCAGACGCCGGACAGCACCGAGCGCGACGGCAGAGGCGCATCGGGCCGCTGCGGGTCTTCCTTCGGCCACACCACCACGCTCACGCATCCGGGTGCGATTTCGTCACGTCGCTTGGGATGGAAAAGCGGCAGCACTTCGGCCCGTCCGACGTCGGCCCCGGGCGTCATCAAGGCGAGCTCGCGGAAATCGGATGCGGCAACGGCGCGATCGTGCCGGCGGAACTCTCCGGGAATGCGCTCGAGCGCGCTCTCGATCGACTCCTTGTCCTCGCCGCCGCGCGCCGGCAGCACGTTCGCGATCTTGACGTCGGCTACGCGCGTCAGCTTGTTGATCGCTTTCGCCGCCACATTCCCCGCCCGGCCGCCGCCGTGGCGATACGAGCTGGCGCGGATGCGTTCCGCGATTTGCGGCGCGCGGCCGCTGACGCCGTTGCCGAACGTGATGGTTCCCGCTTCGCTATCGACGACGAAGTGGCGGTCGTCGTCGCTACTCGCGAAGAAGTTGTCGACTTCCTGCCACGGCTGCCAGCGGATGCCGCCTTCCTCCACCTGGACGTCGACGCTGCCCTTCACGACATCGCGGTGAGTGAGCGCGACCTGCTGATTGGCCTGCGCCGTTCCGGTGCCGAGGTATTCGGGCAGCGACGTTTGGTACTGGACGACCTCCGACGCGTTGAGACCGACCCACGCGAGCTTGCGCAGCGGCCCGCCGTCGCGGCGATACGCCCGCAGCCAGAACAGCAGCTTCTCGGCGTCCTTCTCGTTTTCAATCGGCGGCGGCAGGTCGTCGGTACCTTCGCGGTTGGGGTTGTCGAGATCGCCCGCGCGCAAGGCGCTGAATCGAGCGGCGTCGCGCGGCAGCCGCAGCCGCACGATGCCGGGTTGCGCCATCCCGCGAGTGGTGTCGCCGACCGGCACCAGCGCGTCGTAGACAGGGAGTCCGCCGGACCGCAGACCGGCCGACATCTGCCAGACGATGGCCGGAGGTGTTGCCGTCACGCCCGTACCAGGGCACGGATCGATTTGATCGATCGTCGGCACCACTTCGTCCGGATAGACGCCGATGTTGATCGTCTTGCCCTTGAGGCTGTCGAAAAACTTCGCGGGATCCGCGGGCTCGTCCATCCCCCGCAGCACGGCGATCCACAACGTGTCATCAACCGTGGCCGCGAAATCGACGTGCGTCGATGGGTCCGTGGGGTCGCCTTCGAGCGCGACCACGTTGTAATAGCTCTCGACTTCATTCGGCGCCAGCTCACCACGCGCGACGAGCGCCCGCTGGATGGCATCATGCGCATCGGCATCGGCCGGCGGCGGCGCGAGCTGCTTGGCGATCGCCAGCGCGCGGATCGGGAACACATACGTCTCGGTGTCGATCTCGAACGGCACCTTGCCGGCGAGCGCCTCGGTGGGCGCGCCGTCATCGGCGCGAAGGGGCACGAGCACGCCCTCGAGCTTTTTGGTTGTCAGCGCCACCATCGCGCGGGACGATACGGCGGGCCGCAGCGGGAGGTGCAGCAGCCGCAGAAACGACAGCTTGGTCGTTTCCGGAATCTGGTTGAAGCGAAACAGCAGCGCTTCACCGAGATGCGCGAAGAGCTCCAGCAAGGTGATGCCGGGATCGCTCGCGTTGTGATCGGTCCACTCCGGCGTGTAGACAGGGATGCGCCGCTTCAGCTCATCGAGCAGCTGATCGAAAGAGCGATCGTCAAGGATTGGCGAAGGCAGCGGCATCCCGATTACTCCAGGTAAAACGGGTAAACGAGATTGCCGGGGCGGCGATCGCGCACATGGATATAGACAATCTGAATGTCGACGCGCGACGACTCGGTCTCGTGCGGGACGACGTCGATCGAGACGACGTCGATGCGTGGCTCCCACGACGCGATGGCGCGCTCGACGTCATGACGCATCAACGCACGCGTCGCGACGGTGTTCGGATGCATCAAGTAGCGCCGCAGTCCGCAGCCGAACGCGGGCCGCATGACGCGTTCGCCCGGCTCGGTGTCGAGGATGATCTGCAGCGACTGCCGGATCTTGTCGGGCCCTGTCAGCAACACGAAGCGGCCATCGCGATCCGGTCGCGTCGGGAAGGGGACGCCGCGACCAAGGTAGCTCAGCTCGTTCATTCGGGCACCGCCTCCATCTCAGCGAGCGCGGCCTTGAGCTCCTCGAGCGAGCCAACCTCATCGAGAGGCGCCTTGGCGGCATCGCTCTCGCCTTTGACAGCGCTCGGCGAGACCATGTCCGACGCCGTGCCCATTTCGGGATCGATCGCGACGTCGGGCGGTTCCGGCAAGGGCGGCACTGGAAGCGACGGGACGGAAACCGTCACTCCCGGCAAGCAGAACTCCAGCGGCTCGAGGTAGTACAGCTGGAAGATGCGGACGACGATCGGTTTGAGAATGTTGTAGGCGAACATCGCCACGATCGTGGTGAGCGGGATGTTGCGGAAGCAGATGCCGCCTTCGAGTTTCGGTCCGCCCGGAATCGGCAGTGACGGTGTGCCGACTGCCGGGCCTGACATCGGCGGCAGCAGGAACCGCACCGGCG
>JAYWEJ010000013.1:0-6183 GCA_043779345.1 Acidimicrobiia bacterium
GGAGCATTGGCGAAGCTCCTCGATGTCGGCCGGCTTGACGAGGTGGTGGTTGAACCCCGCCGTGGCTGTAAAAGCGCCTCCGGGCCGATGACTTAGCAATTTGGACCACAGCCGTGGGGAGAGCCGGGCTTCGGTTTGCTAAACGGCCCGGGTGCGTTATTATTGAGCGATCGTTCATTTTAAAAAATACCGACAATGTCACCGCGAACCGCCACCCAGAATCAGGAAGTCCGGTCCGTCACACGAGCCAAGCTCCTCAATGCCGCGCTCGAGCTGTTTGCGTCGCGCGGCTACGCCGCGAGCTCGGTCGATGCGATCGCGGCAGCAGCCGGGGTTTCCGCCGGATTGCTGTACCACCACTTCGACGGCAAGGCCGCGGTGCTCAACGCGATCTTCGAGCAGAGCCTCACCGATGTGCAGGCGACATTTGCCGCCGCCGATCGCGAGATGAACCCGGCGGATCGGCTGCCGGCGTTGCTGCGCTCGGCGGCCGCGATCGTGCCGCGGCATCGCAACTTCTGGGCGGTGTGGTACGGGCTGCGAATGCAGCGCGATGTGCTCAAGAGCATCGGTCCGTCGGTCGGGGAATTTACTGTCGCCATCGTGCGCACGCTCGAGCGATATCTGGCGGACATCCACTGGCCCGATGCGGCGATCGAGGCGCGGTTGTTGTTCGCGCAAATCGACGGTCTCTGCCAGCATTACGTGCTGGATCCGGACCACTACCCGCTCGATCGCGTGATCGAACGGCTCGTCGAGCGGTATGCGGGAGGGGAGAGCCATGCGCGTCACACTGCGTGACGGCGAGATGCATTACGTGGACACCGGATCGGGCCCGACGATCCTGTTCGTGCACGGCACGCCGACCAACTCGTTCGAATACCGTCATCTGATCGCCGCGCTGTCGAAGCGCTGTCGCTGCATTGCTCCCGATCACCTGGGATTTGGGCAGTCGGCGCGCCCGCGATCGTTCGCGTACACGCCCGAAGCGCACGCCGCCGTGCTCGCGGAATTCGTGGAGAAGCTGGACCTCACGGAGGTCACGCTGGTGGTGCACGATTTCGGCGGCCCGATCGGCTTGCCTTTGGCGCTGGCGTCGAACTCCCGCGTCACGCGCGTGATCCTGATGAATACCTGGGCATGGCCGCTGGACGATGACCCGAAGATGGCGCGTGGGGCGCAGTTCATCGGCGGCGCCATCGGGCGGTTCCTGTATCGCTACGCCAACGCCTCGCTGCGCCTGATCATGCCGTCGGCCTATGGCGATCGAAAAAAGCTGACTCCGGAGATTCACCGGCACTACCTGGATGTGTTTCGCGATCGTGACGCGCGCGTGCTGGTGCTGCACGCGCTGGCGAAGTCGCTGCTGGGATCGCGCGCGCACTACCAGTCGCTGCTCGATCGCATCGATCGGCTGGCCAGTGTGCCGGTCTTGATCGTCTGGGGCCTGAAGGACAGCGCCTTTCAGCCCTATCAACTCGAGCGCTGGCGGCGCCTGCTGCCGGCGGCGCAGGTCGAGACCATCGCAGGGGCCGGGCACTGGCCGCATGAAGAAGAACCTGCGCGCGTCGTCGCCGCAATCGACGGTTTCCTGAAATAAGATTGAGGCAGTGCCAAACATTCTGCAACGCCTGCCCGCCGGCGAGAAAGTCGGCATCGCCTTTTCGGGCGGCCTCGACACCAGCGCCGCGCTGCACTGGATGCGCGAGAAGGGCGCGATTCCGTACGCCTACACCGCGAATCTCGGCCAGCCGGACGAGACCGACTACGACGAGATCCCGCGCAAGGCCATGGCCTACGGCGCCGAGAAGGCGCGGCTGATCGAATGCCGCGAAGCGCTGGTCGCCGAAGGCATGGCGGCGCTGCAGTGCGGCGCGTTTCACATCACCACGGCGGGGACGACGTATTTCAACACCACGCCGCTCGGGCGTGCCGTCACCGGCACCATGCTGGTCGCCGCGATGCGCCAAGACGACGTCAACATCTGGGGCGACGGCTCGACGTTCAAGGGCAACGACATCGAGCGCTTCTATCGCTACGGCCTGCTCGCCAATCCGAGCCTGCGCATCTACAAGCCGTGGCTCGATCAGCAGTTCATCGACGAGCTCGGCGGCCGCAAGGAAATGTCGGAGTACATGATCCGGCACGGCTTCGAGTACAAGATGAGCGTCGAGAAGGCCTACTCGACCGACTCGAACATCCTCGGCGCCACGCACGAAGCGAAGGATCTCGAGTTCCTCAACAAGGGGATGACGATCGTCCAGCCGATCATGGGCGTGGCGTTCTGGCGCGACGACGTCACGGTCAGGAACGAGGCGGTCACGATCCGGTTCGAGGAAGGGCACCCGGCCGCGATCAACGGCCGCACCTTCTCGACCGCGCTCGACATGTTCCTCGAGGCCAACGCCATCGGCGGCCGCCACGGCCTCGGCATGAGCGATCAGATCGAGAACCGCATCATCGAGGCGAAGAGCCGCGGCATCTACGAGGCGCCGGGCCTGGCGCTGCTCTACATCGCCTACGAGCGCCTCGTCACCGGCATTCACAACGAAGACACCATCGAGCAGTACCGCGGCAACGGCCGCCGCCTCGGGCGCCTGCTGTATCAGGGACGCTGGTTCGATTCGCAGTCGCTGATGCTGCGCGAGAGCGCGCAGCGGTGGGTGGCGCGCGCCGTCACCGGGGAGGTGACGCTCGAGCTGCGCCGCGGCAACGACTATTCGATCCTCAACACCGAGAGCCCGAACCTGACCTACAAGCCCGAGCGCTTGACGATGGAAAAGGGTGAAGAGGTATTCTTCACGCCGCAGGATCGCATCGGCCAGTTGACGATGAGGAATCTCGACATCATCGACACGCGCGACAAGCTGCTGATCTACACGCGGATCGGGCTGCTCAAACCGTCGGCCGCGTCAGGCCTGCCGCAGTTGCCCGCGGCGGAAACCGACAAGCCGAAAGCTGATCGCTGACGGCCCGATGGGCTGATGGCCCGATGGCCTGCCTTACTACTGCTTTTTCTGCGCCGCGGCTTCCCGCTCCTTGGAGCGCTCGCCCGACAGGATGTTGCTCATCGCGTAGTTGCCTTCGTGGCACGCGTACTCGTAGACCATCTCGTCGATGCGCGTGTACGGCACCTCGCCGGTGAACGGCGCCGTGAAGGTCGCCGGATCATCCATCGTGAAGCGGTAGAGAATCGTGTCGGGGCCGGTGCGCGTGAAGCGCTCGGTGACCTTGAGCGTCTCGCTGGCGCCGCGGTACGCCCACAGGATGCTGCTCTGTTCGCGCTGCATCGGATGGATGTTAGTGGTCTCGACGACCAGCGTGTCGCCTTCCCAGCGCCCGATCGAATCGCCGAGCCACGTCTGGTTGCGCGGGTTGAGGTGCGCCTTGGCGTTCATGCGGATGATGCGGACGTCGTGCACCATCTCGGCAAGGATCATCACGTGATCGGGCGTCTGCACGATCTGGTAGTTGTTGTTATAGAAGTAGTTGGGCAGCATCGGCGGTCCGGCGTTCGATCCAAACGACAGCAGGCAGCGGTCGGCGAGCGGCCGCATCTCTGGATGATCGAACTCGCCGTGCTTGCGTGAGCGCGCGTTGATTTCCGCGAGGCGCTTCTTGCCGGCGTCGGTGAGGGCCGGCACGCGGCCGTTCGGCGGATCGATGATGATCGAGCTGCGCGCCACGCCGTCGACCCTGATTACGTTCAGTCCCGGATCCAGCCAGAAGCCGTTGTAGCCGCCGACCGCACCGCCGGCCGCTTCGGCGATCTGCTCGATGAACGATCGTTCGCCGGGCGCGGCCAGCCGGCCGGCCTCGCCACCCTTCGGCGGCGCGGGGCGATTTGGATCGCTCGGCTTGTCGCGATACTCCTCGACGTCGAGCGCGCGCTGCTCAATCTTGGCGGCCTGCTCGTCGGTCAGGGTGCCGCCGGTGGCGCCCATCCGCTCGAGCGGCGTCTGCGTCTCGTTGGTCCAGTTGCCCTGCAGGTCCGGCTTGCCGTCCGGCGTCCGTGGCATGACCCATCGCGGGGCCGGCTTGGCCGCTGCGGGCTTCGCGCCAGGGGTCTGTCTGTCGGCGGCTTGCCCCGCCGAAGCCTTGGCGAAGGCGGGGGTGGCGATGACCGCGGCGAATCCGAAGGTGATCGCAACGACGGCGCCGGCGAACTGCGTGACGGGACGGCTCATGGTGAGAAACTCCACCTGAATTCTACGCCAATGTTGCCTTGCCTAGTTCAGTTCGAGGACACCGATGTCGTCTTCATACCAGTCCGTCAGCCGCAGGTAGTTGGCGAGGACCTGCAAGGCCCGGACGCGCGCTGATTTCCCGTGTGATTCCCACTCGCTACGGATTTCCGGAGTCAGCCGCATGCGCATCGTCAACCACCGGGTGCCTTGCAGCGTGCTGCGGCTGACCATCAGATGGGCTTCCCAGCCGTGCTCGATCGCCTTGAAGGGGGACATGTCGACGTGGGCGGGGGAGCCGTCGTTCCACAGCAGCATGTGGCCGGTGAGCAGCCACGCCGGCGGATCCCACCTCCGATTCATCTCGTCGTCCCACACAGCCATTTAAATCTCAGATCTCGGATGTCGGATTTCAGGTTTAAAGGCCGCGCGCGCGGTCGCGGGCTCGATGACCAGGAACGCCAGGGCTCCGCCGAGCCCGAACGAGACGAGCAAGGCACTCCACCCGGTGTGCTCGTCGGCGATGACGAGGCCGGTCGCGATCATGATGAGTGAGAATGCCACATCGGCGGCGCGAACGAGGCGGTTGATGTTGGCGAGCTGCGAGGGCAGTTCTCCCGGATAGGTGCGCGCCGTGAACCACAGGTGCAGGCGCACGTTGGCGCCGACGATCACGATCGCCAGCGTCGCGAGGAAGGTGAGCACGCCGTAGCGGCCGGTCCATTTGTGCACGTGCCACGCCGGCCAGACCATGATCCAGTAGCCAAGCGCCACGATCAGTTGATGCGTCGCCCACCAGCCTAAGGTCAAGGTGCCTGGGGTGCCTAAGGTGCCAAAGGTGCCTCGGGTGCCTGAGGTGCGGGTGCCCGGTGCCGCAGGCGAGAAGCTACCGGCCAGCGCCGCGACGAGATCCTTGGTGGACGGAAAACGATCGGCGGGATTTTTTTCGAGCGCGCGGTTGATGATGCTCCAGAGCTCGGCGTCGATTTCGGGCTTGTCGGGATATGCGGCCAGCGTCTTCGCAATCGTCGTCGGCAGGCCGCCGCTGCCGAACGGATGGCGGCCCGTCAGCATTTCGTAGAGCAGCACGCCGAACGCGAATTGATCGGTGCGCGCGCTGGTCGGCTGGCCGAGCAGCTGCTCCGGCGCCATGTAGGGAGGCGTGCCGGCGATGACGCCGGGGTCGGTCAGGCGCGTCGCCGATGCGAGGTCCTGCGCCGCGACGTCGAACTGCGCCAGGCCGAAGTCGAGGATCTTCACGCCGCCGGCCGACGGCAGGATGATGTTCTCGGGCTTGAGATCGCGATGCACGATGCCGCGATCGTGCGCCACCTGGAGCGCCGCCGCGATGGTGCGCGCGATCTCGAGCGCGCGGGCTTCGCCGAGCGGTCCCGAGCGCATCGCTTCGCGCAGCGTCAGGCCCTCGAGATACTCCGAGGCGATGAAGATCTGATCGCCGATCTCCTCGAGCGCGAACACCGTCGCGATCGACGGGTGCGACAGCGCCGCCGCGGCGCGCGCCTCCTGCCGCAGCCGCGCCCGCATCCGATCGTCCTGGAACAGATGCGGCGGCAGCGACTTGAGTGCGACCGCGCGATGCAGCCGCGTGTCCTGCGCGAGATAGACGACCCCCATGCCGCCGCGGCCGAGGATGCGTTCGATGCGGTAGGCGCCGATTTGCGTGCCTGCCGCGAGCAGCGCCGGCGGCTCGAGAAACCCCTGGCTGTCGTCGTGCGATTTGAGGAGATCGAGCACTTCCTCCTGCACGTCCGAAGGTTCGGCGGAGGAGCGGACCAGCGACTGACGGTCGGGCGGCGGTGTCGCGAGCGCGCGCTCGAACAGGGCGCCGACGCGCTGCCAGCGATCGGCGCTCATTCGGCGCTGAGTTCCTTCTTCAGCCACGCCCGCGCGATCGTCCAGTGCCGCTTCACGGTCGCGGGAGAAATGTCGAGGGCGTCGGCGGTCTCCTCGACGGTCATGCCGCCGAAGTAGCGGAGCT
>JAYWEJ010000014.1:0-14617 GCA_043779345.1 Acidimicrobiia bacterium
TCGACCTTCCTGCAATCCGCGCAGCTCGAGCTGCCCGCCGATCGACCCGGCGACGTCGAGATTCATTTCGGATCGGAAATCGCGCCCAAGGGGTTCGCGTGGGCAGTGCCGGTGCGGCGGAGCTACGGCACCTTCGTGCGCATCGGCGTGATGGCTGACGCCGATGCCGGGGTGTATTTTTCGAGGATGCTGGCGCGGGTGCGCGAACGGTGGCAGGTGGCGGTGCCGGATACGCTGTCACCGAGGCGGCGGATGCTGCCGCTGGCGAGCGTGAAGCGGTCCTATGCGGACCGCGTGCTGGCGGTGGGAGACGCGGCGGGACTGGTGAAGCCGACGACCGGCGGAGGGATCTACTACAGCGTCGTCAGCGGCGAGATTGCTGCGGAAGTGCTGGGCAAGCGGCTCGCGGCCAACGATCTCTCAGCGAGCGCCCTGCGGGAGTACGAAATCGCCTGGCGCGGGCGCTTTCAGTCGGAATTCACCGCGCAACTGGCGCTGCGCTTCGTCGCCCAGCGCATGCGCGACACCGACATCGACGCGCTGTTCACGCTGGCCACGACCGACGGCATCCTGCCGCTGGTCCGGCAGAACGCGCGCTTCAATCGCCATCGCGATTTCATCCTGGCGTTGCTGAAGCACCAGCCCGCCCGCCGCGCCCTCTTCGGCCGCCTCGCCAGCTCAATGTGAGGGGCGGCCGTCAGGCCGCCGCCCCATCACGAAGCGCTCCGCCAGGCTCAACGACAGGATCAACTCGGCGGTCGCGCGCTGCAGCGCGTAATACAACCCCGGCCAGCCGTCGAAGATCCCGCCGCGAACGAACAGGCAATGCAGGAACATCAGCGGCGGCGCGATCACCACCCATCGCCGGACCCGATCGACCAGGCCGAGCGAGGCGGCCGGCGCGGTGGCCAGTTTCTCCGCCTCGAGCCGCATGTACTTCACTTGCGCGGCCAGCCAATGCGACAGCGGCTTGCGATCGTCATGC
Source organism: Acidimicrobiia bacterium (assembly GCA_043779345.1). GTDB lineage: Bacteria > Acidobacteriota > Vicinamibacteria > Vicinamibacterales > UBA2999 > 12-FULL-67-14b. The sequence goes on from JAYWEJ010000014.1 coordinate 986, forward strand.
TGGATGCGGGACGACAACGCCAGCACGGTGCCGTCGAGATGCACGCGTTGCGTATGGCCGTCTTGCCGGTATTTTGCCAGCGCACGCCGAAACAGCACGGTGACCGGCGGATAGACGGCGCTGCGCAGCGGCGTGCCGTCGATGCAGTACGTGAAGGACGCGCGATAGCCACCGGCATTCGGCGGCGGCGACAGCGCGGTGATTTCGGCGATCAGCTCCTCGGTCAGCACGAAGTCGGCATCGAGCGCCAGCACCCAGTCGGTCCTGATGGCGGTCTGCTCCATCCCGAAGGTCCACTGCTCCGCGTGGGTCGTGAACGGCCGCTCGAAGAATCGCACCGCGGGGTATCGCGACGCGATCGCGCGCGTCTCGTCGGAGCTCAGGCTGTCGACCACGACGATGTCGCGGGCCCAGGACAGGCGAGCGAGGGTCCGTCCGATGTTCGGCGCCTCGTTGAACGTGAGGATCAGCGGCGTAATCTGGTCCAACATCACACGGACCGGCGCACCGACTCATAGAGCGTTTCCATCTGCGCGGCGGCGCTGTCCCACGAGTATCTCGCAGCGGCAGCCTGGCCGTGGCGGCCCATCGCGTCAGCGGCGCCGGTATTGGTCGACATCTTCGCGATCGCGCCGCCGAGATCCTCCGGTGCGCCGTCGCTGACGAGGCCGCTGCCGCTGTCGCGGACCAGATCGGCCAACCCGACTTCACGCGACACGATGACGGGCCTGCCCGCCGCCATGGCCTCGAGCACGACGTTGCCGAAGTTCTCCGAATACGACGCCAGCACCAGCGCCCGCGCGCCGTCGATCAGCGCCGCCTTGTCGGCGCCGTGAACCGGCCCGGTGAAGATCACGCGCTCGTGCAGTCCGCCACCACGCGCCAGTGACTCGAGCGTCGGCTGATAGCCTTCCTCGTCGTTGCCGGCGACGATCAGGCGGACGCCCGGCGCGTGCGCCATCGCCGCGATCAGTCGATCGAGCCCTTTCTTCCAATTGATGCGTCCGAGGAACAACACGTACGGTCCGCCGTCGATCGCCTGCGCGATGGCCGGTGAGGCGGTGCCGCCGGCGCGATCGGCGTCAACGCCGTTCGGAATCTCGCAAACGCGCGGCAGCGAGAAGCCGAATGCCGCCGCTTCCTCGGCCTCACGGCGGCTGGTCACGTGCACGGCGGCCGCTCCCTCGAGATTGGTCTTCTCCACAAAACCGATCAGCGCAGCCTTCCACATCGCGCTCTTGCGCTCGATTAAATCTTTTTCCAGCATGCCGCGGGGCGACACCACGTAGGGCACGCCGGCCCGTCGCGCTTCGCGCGCCGCCGTCCAGAGCGGCCACAGGTAGATCGCGTGCGTGTGGACGACATCAAACTCGCCGACCGAGCGGCGGAGGGCATGTCGCAACGCGCTCGCGTAATAGAGACGCCGGAAGGAACGCGACCGGAAGTACCAGACCTTGACGCCGTCGACGTCAACGGGCTGGTCGTGCGGGACCGCTGAATCGGCCGGGCCATCGACGCTCGTCGTGTAGACGTGCACGTCGTGGCCGCGCGCCGCAAGCGCCCGGCACAGGCCATGAACCGACACGATGGTGCCGCCGTAGCGCCGTGCCGGCAGGTAAGACGAAACGACGTGAAGCAGCTTCACCGTGTCGCGATGACGCGTTCCCGCGTGAAGCGGCTCGCGCCCCACCACGCGACCAGGGCGTAAGACATCAGCACCAGCTCCAGCATCGAGCGCATGCCGGCAACGAGCACCATCACGGCCATCCCGTACACGATCGGGTTCGAATGGAACTGCTCGTTGTCCCTGAGCGCATTGACGGAGCGCGCCAGCCGGCCGTGCAGCCACCCTCCGAAGATGACGGCGAGCCAGCCGAGACTCAGGTACCACTCGCCGATGATCGACGTCGACAGGCTGAGTCCCTTGAGACCGAGCGCCGTCGGCAGATCGAAGCCGGGGTCAACGGGCTTGCCCGGCCACAGCACGCGCGGCACCGGGCGGATGATCGTGAACCACACCTGGCGGAACTGCACGAACGGATACTCGGCGGGCACCAGCTCGATCACCTGCGCGAGCCGCAGGAAATTGTCGTCGACGTGCAGGTAGTCGTATTCGCTTTCACCCCTGAACGTGAACTCGCTGTAGCCGACGCTGCGGATGTTCAACATGAACTGCATCGCCGCGAGCAGGCCGACGACGGCCATTGCCGCAATCGTCAGCTTGCGAACGCTGAGCTGCTGCTGCGCCTGAATCCAGACGAGAATCGCCGCGCCAACGGTCACGCCGACCAGCCGGCGGCCGCCACCCTGCGACAGGAATGCCAGCATGATGCCGGACGCGGCGAGCGCCAGCCACACCTGCACCACAAATCCGCGCCGCGCGATCAGCAGCGCCGTCAGGCTCGGCAGCACGTATCCGAAGTACTGCAATTGATCGAGGAACGCGTCCCAGCCGCCGAGCTGCGCGCGGCCCCATGGCGCCGCCCAGCGCTGCTGGCCGAGGTACGAAAACATCACTGGCAGATCGAAGTTGGTCCGGTACGCGAAGTTGAACATCCCCAGCAGGAAGCAGAGCGGCACCAGGCGCGACACCGTGCGGTCGGTCAATTCGCTGCTGGCGATTTCCGCGACCCACTTCGGCAACCGCCATGGCTTGAAGGCGACACCGACCCACATCGCGGTCGCCGAGACGCCGATCGCGATGAAGGCATCGCGAATCGCCCAGTCCGGAGCCTCGGCCAGGTCGTAGGAACCCTGGATCAGATCGAGCAGCAGCCAGAAGACGAATCCAATCGCGACCAGATTCTCGGCGTGCAGCATCGTCGGCGAGCGCCGAATCGCGCGCAGCAGCGGCACCACGAGAATTCCCGCGGACAACACAATCGCCGGCACGATCAGCGCGCCTTTCGGCGAGGGATCGGCCGGGAACACGGCCAGGGCGATCAGCAGGCTCGCCGCGGTCGCGGCGAAGCCGACGCCGATGTCGGAGCGGCCGGCGACTGTGTCAGACATGCTGCGGGGTCCTCAGCTGGAGCCATTGCTCGAACGCCAGCACCGACCATTTGCGGTACCAAGTGTCCATCGGTACCATTCGCGCCGCTACCGATTTATCCAAATCACCAAACTCGCCGGCCCAGTCGTTCTCAAACCATTGCTGCATGGGAAACATGAAACCGCGCTTCGGCCGTTTGGCCACCCATTCGGGAACTTCCGGCACCGCCAGGGCCAGCAGGCGCTTGCCCGGCTGCAATCGTTGACCGGCGGGAATGCGCGACAGTGTCGCGAACAACTGCGAGTCGAGAAACGGCACGCGCAGCTCGACGCCCCAGGCCATGCTCATGACATCGGTGTCGCGCAGCAACTGGTTGCGCATGTAGCGCGTCAGCTCCAGCCGGCTGATGGTGTCTTCGGGCGTGGGATCGGAGGACGCGCCCGACGACATGTGCGCGACGACGGCGTCGCTGCCGCCGGCGTAGTGTTCCGTCAGCGCCAGCGCCTCGCCGCGCGTATAGATGCCGCGGAACACCGAGTAGGCGTTCTCGAGATCCGCCGTGGGCATGAGCAGATCGTGCGCGCGGCGCAATCGCGCGCCGCCGACCTCGCCGGCGATCCAGGCCGCCGCAGATCCGATGGGCCCGGCCAGCCGCGCGCGATGGCCCCATTTCGCCAGCCGCGGCACCTCTCGAAATGACGGGTAGCCGCCAAACAGCTCGTCGCCGCCAAGACCTGACAGCACTACCTTGGTCCCCTGCTGGCTTGCCAGCCGGCTGACGGTAAACGTGTTGAAGCCGTCGATGCTCGGTTGATCGGCCGCCGCCATGAAATCGTCGACCAGCGCGCGTGCCGTCGTCGCATCGACGGCCCACTCGTGGTGATCGGTGCCGAAGTGAGCGGCGGACCGGCGCGCATCGGGTCCCTCGTCGAGTTCCGAGCCGGGAAACGTCAGTGAGAACGTGCGCAGCCGCGCCGGTTGCGTCTGCGTGGCCAGCGCGACGATCGCGGTCGAGTCCATGCCGCCGCTGAGGAACACGCCGACCGGAACGTCGCTGACAAAGTGGTGACGGACCGAGTCGATCAGCGCGGCGCGCGTCGCCGCCACGGGATCGCCGACCGGATCATCATCCGGAAACTGAACGTCCCAGTAGCGCACGAGCGAGGCGTCGCCGTCGCGCCACGTCATGTGATGGCCGGCTTCGAGTGTGCGCACGCCCTTGATCAGGCTGAGCGGCTCCGGCACCGATCCGGTCCGGAAATATTCGAACACGCCCTGTGGGTCGAGCGTCGACGGGATCATGCCCGACGCGAGGAGCGCGCGCACTTCGGAGGCAAACGTGAGGACGCCGCCGGACTCGTGGTAGTAGAGCGGCTTGATGCCGAACCGGTCGCGCGCGAGAAAGCAGGTGCGCTCGTGGTCGTCCCAGATCGCGAAGGCGAACATGCCCCGCAGCCGTTCCACGAAGGACGGGCCGTGCCGCTGATACAGGCGCAGCAGCACTTCGGTATCGCTGTTCGATCGAAACACGACGCCCGACGTCAGCAACGACTCGCGCAGCGCCGCGAAATTGAAGATCTCGCCGTTGTAAGTGATGGTGTAGCGGCCGTCCTCGATCTGCATCGGCTGGTGGCCGGCCGACGACGGATCGAGGATCGACAGGCGCGTGTGGGCATAGAGGGCGTGGCCGCCGGGCGATCTCCAGACGCCGCGATCGTCGGGCCCACGATGGCCAATCGCCTGGTGCATGCGCTCGAGCGGCTGGCACAAGTCCATTGCCGTGGCACGCCGCGCGAATCCCGCGATGCCGCACATGTCTAGCGCACCGCTCCCACCGCGGGAATCGCCGCATCGACGCCCTGCAGGAAACGAGCGGCGCCGATTGTCAGCGAATGGTTCGCGACGCTGGCCCGCGCGTGCCGGCTCATCGCGCGCCAGTCGGTTTCACTCAGCGTCGCGGCCTGCGCCATCGCGCGATACAACGCCTCACCGTCATCGGCCACCACCAGCCAGCCGTTACGGCGCGTCTCGATCAGATCGAGCGCGGCGCCGGTGCGGTTGGTGGCGATCGTCGGCAACCCCGACGCGAGCCCCTCGGGAACGACCAGACCCCAGCCGTCGTGGCGGGACGGCACGCACAGGAACTGCGCGGACGCGTACACCGCATGCAGCTGGTCCCAATCCTTGAACCCGACCCACTCGACGCGATCGCAGGAGGCCAGTTCGCGGCGGAGCCGGGTTTCCAGGTGACCCTCGCCCATCAGCTTCAGCCGCACGTTCGGGTGTCCGGCAGCAAGACGAAGAAACGCCCGCGCCAGCACGTCGACGCCCTTTCGATGCGACAGGGAGCCCGAGTACAGGAAGGTCACGGGGTCGCTCGAAAACGCGGGACGCGTCGCTTGAAACCGGGTCAAGTTCGAATAGTACGGCAGGTTGAGGTAGCGGCGGCCCGATCCAAACTCTTCGCGATATGCGTCCACGGCCCACCGGCCGATGCCCCAGATCGGATGATCGGCGGAACGCAATGCGGCCAGCCGGCCGATCCTCGCGACGCGCGCCAGCCACGGGTAGCGATAGCCAGGCCGCTCTCCCCAGAAACACCACGGCCGGCCGCTGGCATCGCGGACCCGGATCAGCTGCGCGGCACGCGCGTCGTTGTAATAGTTGAACACGACGAACACCGCGTTCGCGATCGCGGTGCGAATCGCATCCATCGGCGTGTCTTCGAGATAGGCATGGTCGTGCGCGATCGTCACGCCGGCCCAGCTCCGTGACGCGACCTTTCGGAACAGGTAGACGACGCGAAGATGCCCGGGGCGCTGCCGTTCGATCTCGTTGAACAGTTCGACCTGATACGGCGACGGAAAATGCGTCAGCACGATCACGCGGGGTTCCGCCATCACGCGTGCTTGGTCGCGTGCATGAACACACTGTCGGCGACGCCGACCAGCGACGGCACGCGCCGGCTCATTGCCGTCATGCCCCGGGACGCTCGCAGCACCAGGCGCCGCGCCGCCGTCATCATCGGCGCGTCGGACTGCTGCAGCCCAATCCCGAAATAGCCGTCGACGTCAACGCGGCTTGGGCCAATGCGGCCGCCGAACAGCTGCCGCAGATCGTCGAGGCGCCAGTAGCGCACTTCAAAACCGTTGCCGTCGGAGAAACCGCGCCGGGCCTGCTGATACAGGCACCGGGCGCCCCATCGGGTCGGCATCTGCACCCGCGCGAAGCCCCGCGCTTTCAACACGCGGCCCATTTCGGCGATGGCGCGCTCGGCGTCGGGACGCGAGAAGTGCTGAATGACGCTGTACGAATACACGCCATCGAGCGAGCCGTCCTTGAACGGCAGGTAGCGAGCATCGCCGGCCACAAACGTCGCATTCACGTTCAGTTGGCGCGCCACCCGGCGGGCCGCCATCACCGCGCCGAGTGATGGATCGATGCCGATCGCCCGGTAGCCACGCCGCGCCGCGGCAATCGTCCAGCGGCCCCAGCTGCAACCCACATCGAGCAGCGCCCGGCCCTCGCCCGGCTCGAGGGTGATGTCCGGTATCGGATAGGCATCGAGCCGCCCGATCAAGTGCCGGTACATCAATCCATTGGTGGCCGCGACGAGGTAAGCCACGACCGGGTCGATGGCCGGCTGACGAGCCGCCAGTTCGATGACGCCCCGCTTTTCTTCGTCGCTGATCTCCAGCGATTCGAGATGCAGATCGGGAGCGCGCGGATCCGCCTCGTGGCGAACCGCGCGGTTCAAGGATTTACGCGCCGCGCCGAATGTCTGATCGACGTCGTCGAGCAGCAGCACGGGAATGCCGTCAACGACGGGATAGACGTGGCCGTGCGCGCACCGCAGCGCATCGCCGGACACGGACAGCGTGCTTCGGTCACGCGGGCAGACGACGTGGTCGCGGAGCCACGAGTCCAGCGGCACGCTCACTGGAGGCTCTTCTGCAGCGCCGCCGCAAATCGATCGGGCTGGTGCTGGTCATCGATGCGCGCGGCCTGGCTCATGCTGCGCAGCGTCGCCGGCTCCGCGATCATCCGGCGCAGCACGGCGGCAATCTCCGCCCCTGATCCGTCGCGTAGCCGCGTTCCGTTGATGCCGTCGCGAACGACCTCGCCGCAGTTCGCCGTCGTGATCAATGGCAGGCGCCACGCCTGCGCTTCGAGCTGTGTCAGGCCGAAGCCGTCGGACAAGGTGGGCAGCAGGAAGACGTCGGCGTGTTGGTAGACCGCGGCGGTTTGCCCGCGGGGCACCGGCCCCATCCAGCGTATCCGGCCGTCGTTGCCAGGCCGGCTCGACAGGTCGAGCGCGTTCGGGCCCGCCACGATGAACTCGACGGGCTGATCGCGTAATTCACGCGCCGCTTCGAGCAGCGCTAGCGCGCCCTTGCGCAGGATCAGCTGTCCCAGGAACAACACTCGCAGCGGGCGATCGTTCGAGAAGCGCTCGGGATAGGTCTTCTCGAAAGACGCGGCCTCGCGCGGCGGTTCGTACGCCAGCGGCACCACTACCAGCTTCTCCGCTGTGACGCCTTCCGAGATCAGCGCGTCGCGCGACCACGGCGAGTGGACGACGATCCGATCCGACAGCTCGATCTCGGCGCGCCAGCTGTCCCAGTATTCGGGCGGCGCCGGACGCCAGTTGGCCTCGAGGCCCGGGTGGCGTGCCTGCAGTGCCGCGACCAGCCGCTCTTCGGCGTATCCCGCATCGATCTGCACGAGCACGGTTTTCAAGCCCGCCGCTTTCGCGTATTCGAACAGGCGCCGCGCCGTGTAGCTGTATGAGCACAACACCGTCGCATCACGCGATCGCTTCTTCATTACTTCGAGCGCCTGCGATTGAAACCACTCGTTACGGCGCACCACGCGGGTCCAGCCATCGGCGCCAGCCAGCGTCTGGCCCGCCTCGAACATCAGCGCGGCGCCGTTGAAGGCGCTCACGCACCCGTCGAGATCGGGGTGGTAGAGGCTGCGGAGGCGCGGCACCAACGTCGCGGTCACGCTTCCGGGCGTCACCCAGAGGTCGGTGATTGCATGGGACAGCGCGTGGCGCCGGGCGAGACCGACGGGCACCATGAAATGCTCGCGCGCGCGCAACTGGCAACAGAGCCAGCGATCCGTCTTCGTGCCGACGGCCGCCGTCGTCACAGTTGCGATACCAGCCAGCGGTTGTCGGGGTCGCGCTGTTCGCGCCCGAGAATCGGCAGCGGCCGCTGATCGATCTGCGTCAGGGTCAACCCATGGCTCGCAAATGTTCGCATCAAGGGCTCGACGTACGACAGGTGATGGACCTCGATCAGGAACAGGTTCGACGGCCGGAGCCACGCGGCCGCGCCGGCAATCACCGCCAGCTCGCCGCCCTCGACGTCGATCTTGATCAGGGTGTTGTCGCGATCGGCCACCGGCAACGCATCGAGCGTCGTGGTGCCCGCGTCCTCCCGCTCGCCCACCATCGAGGCAATCAGCCGGATGTCCTGGCGCGGCGCCGGTTGCGCGGCCATGGCGCGCCGTAGTTCGGCGAGGTGCTGAGGCTGCGGCTCGAAACAGATGATCTCGGCGGCTCGCCCTGCCCGTCTCATGGCGGCGGCGCCGCCAAACGAAAAGTAACCGTCGTTGGCGCCGACGTCGATGAGCCGTCCGACCCGCGGCAGCGCCGCCGACAACCACTCATTCAACTCGTGCTCGTAAATGCCAAGGACCTTGCGGAGAGACGCGCGGGGATTGGCGACGATCCGGGCGCCACGAAACGGGCCGCGCCACACCGTCATGATCGTCGAGCGATCGGGCAACAGATGTTTGAGCGCCGACATCATCGTGAAACAGGAATCGGATGACGCCGCAGCGCCCAGTACGAACGCAACGCCTGTGTGGACACCGGATTTCGCTGGCGCCGGTGGCGGCCAATCGTCGCCGGAATGCTGCGAAGGCCTGTCACCACGCCGCCAACACGGCGATGGCGCACCAGCCACGCAATGCGCTTGAGGCATTGGCCGGCCGCGACTCCCCAGAGCCAGCGCGGGTAGCGCAGGTACGCCAGCAGCGCGATGTTCGCGATGCTCGCCGCCGTCACGATCGGGTCCGCGTGCCTCGCGAGATCGGTGTTGTGAAACACCCGGAGACGGCGGGAGCGCAGGACTCGTCCACCACGCGCATGGAGACGAAGGCCGACGTCCACCTCCTCCATTCCGTACGCCGCCGTCAACGGCACGTAGCCGCCGGTTTCGAGAAAGCCCGCGCGACGATAGGCGCAGCCGCCGCCCGAAAAGTCGGCGACCCATTCCGAACGATCGGCGTCCGGCTCAACGGGTTGATACAACTGGTAGACAGACGCGTCGACGATGGACGCGTCTGGGAATTCCCCGAACAGCTGCTCGAGACGGGCGAAGAAGTCGCGATCGAGCGGATACGAGTCATCGTCAAAACTCGCGACGATCGGATGACGGGCGGCGGCAATGAGTTTGTTGCGGCCTCCGCCAGGACCGACGCGCTCGTCGCTGACGATGACGCCGGCGATCGGGAAGGCCGTTCGAATGCGTTCGGCGCAGTCGTGCTCGCCCCCGTCAACGTGAACCAGGATTTCGGCGGGCGCGGGATCGCAGGCCTCGAGGATTCGCAGCGTGTTGAGCGCTTCCTCGGTACGTTTGTACGCCGTGACGATCGCCGTCACATCGGCCGTCGGCCGGCTGGTCATGCCGCGCCCTGTTCGATCAAGCGCGCGTGAAGGATTTCGGCGAGGCGCGCCGAGCCCGCCGGGTTCGGATGAAAACCGTCACGATAGAACAACGCTGCTGTGCTGGAGCTGAACGGCACGTGCCAATCGAGAAAGTCGGCGTCGTTCGCGGCCGCCAGCGATCGCAACCGCGCATTGACCGCGAGGAAATGCGCGCCGGAGCCCGGGAAGATGCGCTGGTCTGGCGCCAGCAGGCCGAGCACGGTGACACTGGCCGGCAACGCACGCACCGCCTTCAGCAGCGCGTCGTAGTGCGTGAGGATCTGCTCGGGATCGACCAGGGGCTTCGGCGCACCCTTGCCGATCAGGTGCAGGCGCGCGCGCTGTTTCGCCGAATCGATGAACGACTGCTTCAGTTTCCGCAGCGGCGTCTCGCTGAAGTAGCACCGCGGATCCATCGACACCAGGCCGCGCCACGAGCCGGGCACCCAGAACGGCCAGTGGCCGCTGTGCCAGCACGCCGGACGCAAGATGCTTTCAAGGCTGCCGCGATGGATGAAAACCCGCTCGGGCCGGAGGTTCTCGAGGAAGGGCAGCCATTTCCGATCGGTCTCGATGGTGCGGCCCTCGGATCCCAGGTTCCAGACCCACAACGCCGCTGCGGCTGTCCTCCGATCCTGCGTGAGGTAACCGGCGAGGTTGACGCGGATGTACGGGTTGAATTGATCGGGATCGACTTCGCGAAGACGCAGATCGTGCACCGCGCGGCCGGACGGCGACGCGCGCAGACGGCCGGCCAGCTCGGTCACGAACGTCGCGCGGAGAGAACCAATCCCTTCGGTAAGGCTGTCGCCCAGAAAGACCCAGTTGACCGGACGGTTCACGCCCCGTCACCGCCACGCTTGCGTTGCCATTCGACTTCGGCGAGATCCGGGATGCGCGAACCGAGCAGGATCCGGCAGGCGGCGTCCGCAACGCCGTGTCGCAGGTATTCAGGAGGCGGCGTCCAGTGACGTCCGGCCTGGGTCGCCATCCCCACGGCTTCGACGATGCGCAGGGGCTCCGTGCCGGCAAGCACATTCGAGCCGCACTCGATGGTCTCCGGACGCTCCGTCACGTCACGAATGGTGACGTTTGGCACCCCCATGATGCACGCCTCTTCCTGAACGGTACCGCTGTCGCTGAGCGTGCAGAACGCGTGGGTTTCGAGATGCACGAAGTCCGCGAAGCCAAACGGCTCCGCGAAATGGATGCCGGCCGGCGCAGCCAGTCCGAACGATTCGATCTTCGCCCGCGTGCGTGGATGCACCGAGCACACCACCGGCAGCGAATAACGAACATGTAGCGCCGCGAAAGCCTCGAGCAGATGCCGTAAGCGGTCCTCGTCATCGACGTTCTCGGCACGATGGAAGGTGGCGAGGAAGTACTTGCCCGCCGACAGCTTGAGACCCTCGAGCACGCGGCTCGCCGCGATCCGCTCGCGGTGCGCGTCCATCACGTCCTTGATGGGATTGCCGATCACGAAGATCCGATCGGCGGCGATGCCTTCGGCGATCAGGTTGGCGCGGCTGCGCTCCGTGTATGGCATCAGCACCGTGCTGCAGTGGTCGATGACGCGGCGGTTGACCTCTTCGGGCACGCGATCGTCGAAGCAGCGGTTGCCCGCTTCCATGTGATACACCGGGATGCCGAGACGGCGCGCGATGATCGCCGACAGGCCGCTGTTGGTATCGCCGAGGATCAGCAGCCGATCCGGCCGATGCTTGCGCAGCAGTGTTTCCGACGCTTCGAGGATGCGGCCGATCTGCGCGGCCATGCCGGATTCGCGGATCGCCATGTGCTCATCCGGCTGGCGCACGTTCAGTTCCGTGAAGAACTGATCGCTCAGCCGCGCGTCGTAGTTCTGCCCGGTGTGCACCAGCACGTGCCCGTCCGCCTGCCGGTCGAGAATCTCAACGACCTGGCTCAGGCGGATGATCTCCGGGCGCGTGCCGAGGATCGTCAGGATCTTCATCGCAGCAGCTCGCCCGTCCCGGCGTCGATGTCGCCGACCATCAGCCGGTGGGCGACCAGCAGCTCGCGCAGTGCCGACTCGCGCAGGAGCTCGTCGCCGGAGCTGTATTCCTTCTGGAGCACCGTCGCGGGCCGGCCCTGCGTCTGCACTTCCGGCAACAACGATCGGATCGCATAAAAGCGTCCGCGATCTTCAACGCGCTGCGCTTCTTCCTCGCTGATCAGGATCTCGTGGACCTTTTCGCCGGGGCGGATGCCGGTGATGACGGTCTTGATCGGACGGTCGCCGATCAGGACCTTCGCCAGATCGGTCATCCGCGCCGCCGGCGCGCGCGGAATGTAGGTGTCGCCCGGCTGGCCTTCCCGGACCGCCGCAAAAATCGTGTCCACCGCATCGTCCAGGCTCAGCAGGAACCGCGTCATCTCCGGAGTCGTAATGGTGACGGGGCCGCCGTGCCGAATCTGTTCGTGAAACAGCGGGATGACCGAGCCGCGCGACGCCAGCACGTTGCCGTAGCGGACGCAGACGATACGGGTGTCGCCGCAGCGCATGTTGCCCTGGATGAAGACGCGCTCCTGGATCGCCTTGGTCATGCCCATGACGTTCACGGGCTTGCAGGCCTTGTCCGTCGACACGCCGACCACGACCTTGACGGGCAGTTTCTGGGTCTCGATGATCGAGACGATGTTTTCAGGTCCGAGGACGTTGGTGCGAACCGCCTCGGTCGGGAAGTACTCGCAGGTCGGCACCTGCTTGAGCGCGGCGGCGTTGATGACGATGTCGGCGTTCGACAGCACCGACGCGACGCTCCAGCGATCGCGGACGTCGCCGATGTGGAAGTGCAGCGCATCCTTGGCGGTGCGGTAGATCACCTCGTCGGTCGCGGCCGCGACGTTCTGGTGCTGCAGCCGCATGAAGTGCTGCTTCGCTTCGTCGCGCGAGAAGATGACGACCTTCGCGGGCCGCCCCATCTCGCCGCTCAAGACGCGCCGGGTCAGCACCTGGCCGAGCGAGCCGGTGCCGCCGGTGATCAGGATGCGCTGGTTTTCAAACGGACGGTCTGGGGTCATGTCCTCTTCCCGCGAATCAGCTCGAGCCATTCGCCATATGGAGTATCGTCCGCCGCCAGCGCCGCAACCAGATCGGGCCACTTCGGCGCGACATACCCGGTCGCGGCGGTGAACTTCGCGCCCGAGAACGATCGGTCGCTGAAGGGCTCGGCGGTCGAGACGATGCGAACGTCGAGGTGGAACGCTGTGGCGACGAGGTGCAGCAGATCATGTTTGCTGAGCGGCTCGCTGGCGACTTGATAGAGGCCGGACAGCTCCGGGTGCTTCGTGATAATGCGATGCACCACGTTCACGAACTCGTTGGTGGTCAAGCCCGAGTAGATCACCCTCGTGAAACCCTTCACCTCGCGATGGTTCTGCGACAGGAACCAGTCGAGCAGCGACTCGTGATGATGCAGCTCGCGGCCGATGATCGAGCTGCGCAGGGTGACGACGTTCGGCGCGCCGAGGACCTCGCCGAGGAACTTGCTGCGCCCGTAGAGATCGTCGGCATCGCAATTGTCGTCCTCGGTGTAGTTGCCGCGGTCGCCGCTGAACACGCAGTCACTGCTGAAATGAATCATGCGGCCGTTCCAGGCCGCCAGCGTCTCCGCCAGCTGGTGCGGCAGCAGCGCATTGATCTGAATCGATGGAATCGCGGAGGTCGCCAGCTGCCGCTGCTTGATGATGCCGACGGCGTTGATCACGACGTCCGGCTGGTGTGCCCGCAACAGCGCGCGCAGCGACGGCCAGTCGATCACGTCGATGCCCCAGAACACTTCGGGGCCGGCGAACAGCGGCAGCCGCGCCAGCGGTGAGGTCGGCCGATCCTCGCGCACCGTGCAGCTGACATCGTGGCCGGCCTTGCGAAGGCCCACGAGGAGCTTGTGGCCGAGCATGC
>JAYWEJ010000015.1:0-2610 GCA_043779345.1 Acidimicrobiia bacterium
GGCATCATCATCGGCGGCGATCAGTTCGTGCATGCGCCGAGCGAGCGCGGCGTGGTTCGCGTCGAAAGCCTCAGCACGTCGTACTGGGCGAGCCGCTTCGTCGGCGCCAAGCGAGTCAGCTAAGAACCGTGACGGGTGCCTGGTGCCGGTGCCAGCGGCTCAACGCGGCGAGCCGTTCCCTGGACTCGCATTGCCCGGTGACGGCAGCGGCGGCAATGGAAACGGCTGCGGCTGAACAATTTGGAGATCACTGGGTGTGTCATTCCCTGGCACCGGCACCTTTGGCACCGGCACTTCTTCGGGAGGTTTGTATTGCATGCGCCGCAGCACGATCTGCTGCCGTCGCAGCAGCCGGCGCGTCGGCTTGCCGGGGCTGTGCTCGCGTGGATTGATGATGGCGCCCGCCATCAGCGCCGCTTCCTGGATGTCGAGGCTCGCGCACGGTTTGCCGAAGTAGGCGCGGGCCGCCGCTTCGCAGCCAAAAATTCCGTCGCCCCATTCGATCATGTTCAGGTAGATCTCGAAGATGCGCTGCTTGGTGAGCGCGGCTTCGAGACGGCGCGTGATCAGCAGCTCCGTCACCTTGCGCATCGGGTTCTTCGACGGCGACAGGTAGAGGTTTTTCGCCAGCTGCTGCGTGATCGTGCTGGCGCCGCGCAGAAACTGCCCTTCCTCCCAGTTCTTCTCGAGCGACGCCTTGATCTCCGCGAGATCGACGCCGTCGTGATCGAAGAACGCCGCGTCTTCCGTGACGATCACCGCGCGCCTCAGGTTCGGAGAGATCCGCCCGTACGACACCCATTGCTGGCGGATGGAAAACTTCCGGCCGTGGTCGCGCGCGTCATCAATGCGCAGCTGCATGAACGCCGTGGTGGTGGGGTTTTCTTTCGCGAGATGGCGGACGTCCGGAAGCGTGAGATAGATGTAGGCGACGTAGACGAAGACGAGCATGGCACCGAGCAGGAATGCCCTGACGATCGTTTTCCAGAGCGATCGCAACACTCCCCTGGCAGCCACGTCCTGATTCTAACTGGCCTCCATCACCCCTCGACGACGATCTTGACGCGATCGCCCGACGCCGGCTGGGCGCTGACGTCGCGATCGTTCATGATCGCCAGCGTCGCCGCATTTACGTAGCCCTTGCTCTGCCGTGCCGCGATCGATTGCCACGAGTCGCCCTGGCGGACGACGTAGAAGCCAATGCGGTTCGGGCGGACGTTCGACGCTTCCTGCATCGACAGCTGCCGGAACGTCTGCACCGACGGCTGGATGTCGCGATCGACGAAGCTGAAGTCCGCTTCCGGCGCAAAGCCGGCAACCACGTAGAGCTGGCGTCCAATCGCAATGTGCGCCGCGCGCATCATCACCTTGCCCGCGCCCTTCGCGTTGCCCCGATAGAGGCCGACGTGCGCATCGTGGCCGTTGATCTTCTGCATGCTGCCGTCGACGACGGCGTAGCCGGACTGGCGCATCGCCGCGACTGCAACATCACCGATCGACTGAGCCTGCCCGCTGTAGCCTTGGCGAAGGCGGGCGCCTTCCACTTCCTGGAGCACCATGAAGTGCTGCGTGCCCGGCTCCTGCGCCATCACCGCGTCGGGAGTATTGGTGAGCTCCCAGCCTTCCGGAAACTTCACGCCAATCCGCAGCAGCGGATGCAGGAACTCGTTGCCCCGCACGACGCCGTCCTTGGGGTTGTCGCCGAACACCATGCCCTGGATGCGCTCGAGATACTGATCGTGGTTGACCTTCTTCGCCTCCGCCGAGGCGAACTTGCCGGCGACCGGCTCGGCCTTCGTGACGCGCGAGCCGGGATCGGGGTGCGTCGACAGCCAGTTCGGCACGCCGCGCTCGCTGATCGCGTTGACGCGGGCCAGCGTCGCCAGGAAGCGCGGCACGCCGGACGGATCGTAGC
This sequence comes from Acidimicrobiia bacterium, assembly GCA_043779345.1. Classification (GTDB taxonomy): domain Bacteria; phylum Acidobacteriota; class Vicinamibacteria; order Vicinamibacterales; family UBA2999; genus 12-FULL-67-14b. Next base: position 1,916 of record JAYWEJ010000015.1, read on the forward strand.
CGGCGCTCGATTCGTACTCGACGCCAAGGCGATCGGCTTCGATCTCCGCCTCGCGCCCATTCCTGAGGAACAGCACGCTCAAGCCGGTCGCGCCGAGATCGGCGAACGGCTGCGTGCTCGGGACGAAGATGCTGAGGATCGTGAGACCGAGGTTCGCCTGCGCCTGCCGGGTATACGCCTGCGCGGCGTGGCGCGCCGTGACGTGGCCGATCTCGTGGCCGAGCACGCCGGCGAGCTCCGATTCGTCATCGAGATACGCGAGGATGCCGCGCGTCAGGTAGATGTAGCCGCCCGGCAGCGCGAACGCGTTAATCGCAGGACTGTCGACGATCGTGAAGGACCACGGCAGGTTGGGGCGATGTGAATTGCGCGCGAGCTCCTGCCCGATCTCGTTGATGTATCGCTGCAGCTCGGGATCGTCGTAGACGCCCATCTCCCTGCGGATCTCGGCGTCCTGCTGCTGACCGATGGCCAGCTCCTCGGCCTCGCTGAGGAGCGACATCTGCTTCTTTCCGGTGACCGGGTTGGTGGCGCACGCGGCGCTAACTGCGATGAGAGCAACCGTCAACAACAGGCGCGTCATGCACCCGGCTTGTGCAACCCCTGTACCAGCGAATTCAGGGCCTTTTCGAGGGCTCCAGACAGCAGATCGACCAGTTCTTGAGACGAGCTCGTCCCCATCAGGCCAATGCGGA
>JAYWEJ010000016.1:0-14565 GCA_043779345.1 Acidimicrobiia bacterium
GCCGATGGTGATCAGCTTCGCGAGACGGCTTGATGCGGCGGCGCGGCCGCAGTCGCGGTGCAGCGACTCGGCGAGCTCGCCGAGCTCGAGCATCTCGCCCAGCACCGCGATCCGCCGCGCTCCCCACGATCGCGCGATCACTTCGAGCGATCGCAGCAGCGCCGACGGGCTCGAGTTGTACGAATCGTCGATGACCGTCACGCCCTTCGGCAGGCGCAACACCGCGCCGCGCCGCGACGACGGCTTGAGGTGCGCCGCGCGCTCGACGATCTCGTCGAGATCGATCCCCATCTCGAGCGCCACCGCGGCCCCGCACAGGACGTTCATCAAATGGCCGCGGCCCAGCAGCGGCACCTTCAGATCGCGCCGGCCGGCAGCTGTGATGAGGGCGGCGCGCGTGCCGTCGAGACCGAGGTCCTCGACATCGGCGCCGCGGACCTGCGCCCGCTCGGTCGTGCCGAACGTGACCGTCCGGCCGGCAAACGCGGGCACTCGCGCCATCACGCGCTCGTCGTCGGCGTTCGCGACCAGCAGCGTGCCGGCCGACGCGCCTTCCAAAATCTCCGCCTTCGCATCCGCGATGGCGTCGGTCGATCCGAAATAGCCGATATGCGCTTCGCCCACGTTCGTCCACACGCGGACCTCCGGCGTCGCCACCTCGATCAGCCTCCGGATTTCCCCCGCGTGATTCATGCCCAGCTCCAGCACCGCCACATCCGCCCCGTGCCGCAGCTCCAACAGGGAGAGCGGCAGTCCGAGGTGGTTGTTCAAGTTCCCCGCGTTCTTCACCACCCGGTAGCGCGAGCCAAGCAGCTCCGCGATGGTGTCCTTGGTCGTCGTCTTCCCGACGCTGCCGGTAATCGCCACGACCTTTGCCTTCGACTGGCGCCGCACATACCGCGCCAGGTCCTGCAACGCGCGCGTCGTGTCGGCCACTTCGATCACGAACGACTCGTTGGCGTCGCCGAGCTCGACCGGCCGGCTCACCACCATTCCCGCCGCGCGCCGCTTCGACGCCGCCATTGCGAAGTCGTGGCCGTCGCGCGTGGCCACGATCGCGAAGAACAAATCACCGGCGGCGAGCGTTCGCGAGTCGATCGAGAACCCAGTCACGTAGCGGTCGTCATCACCGGTGACCAGCCGGCCGTTGATGGCCGCGGCGATCGTTGCCGCGGCCAGCGCGATTGGCCCGCTCACTGCCGATCCATGCGCAACATCCGCATCTGCGCTATCTCTGCTTTCTGCGGCCGAGCGCCGCCCGCGCCACTTCGCCATCGTCGAAGGGCAGCACCCGGTCGCCGATCTGCTGGTACTTCTCGTGGCCCTTGCCCGCGATCAGCACGACGTCGCCGGCCGCGGCCATCGCCACCGCGCGCTCGATCGCGGCCGAGCGATCGACCACCGATTCGACGATCGGGGCGCGCCACGACCCCTGGCTGCCGGCCGGAATGCCGCGCTCGATCTCCTCGATGATCCGTGACGGCTCTTCGGAGCGCGGGTTGTCGGAGGTGATCACGACGGCGTCGCTCAGGCGCGCCGCCACCATGCCCATCAGCGGCCGCTTCGAGCGGTCGCGATCGCCGCCGCAGCCGAACACCGTGATCAATCGTTTCGCCGCGAGCGGCCGCGCCGTCTCGAGCAGGTTGCGCAGCGCATCGTCGGTGTGCGCGTAGTCGACGACGATGGTGATGTCATCGCCGGCGCCCGATACCACTTCGAAACGGCCCGGCACGCCGGACAGTCCGGAGACACCCGCTTCGATCGCGCCGATCGGAACGTCGAGCGACACCGCCGTCGCCGTGGCCGCGAGGATGTTGTAGACGTTGGGGCGGCCGACCAGCTTCGACGTGATCCGGACGGTGCCCTGCGGCGCCTTGACGTCGAAGCGCAGACCCGCCAACGTCATCTCGATCGGTCCGGGCGTGACATCCGCCGCCGCGTTGATCGCGTAGGTGACCGGCCGCTTGCAAATCTCCACCAGCGCCGGCCCGCGCGGATCGTCCATGTTGATCACGCCGGGGGCGGTCGCCGGCAGCATCTCAAACAACCGGCGCTTGGCGGCGAAGTACGCCTCCATGTCCTCGTGGAAGTCGAGGTGATCGCGCGTCAGGTTGCTGAACACGCCGGCGGCGAAGCGCATGCCGTCAACGCGTTTCAGTGACAGCGCATGCGACGACACTTCCATCACGGCCGATTTGCATCCCTGCTCGAGCATTTCGCTCAACAACTGCTGCACGTCAGGGGCTTCCGGTGTGGTACGCGAGGCCTCACGATCCTCGCCGCCAATGCGATACGCGACGGTGCCGAGCATGCCGGCGCGAAGGCCGCCGGCATCGAGAATGGATGCCAAGAGATAGCTGGTCGTCGTCTTGCCGTTCGTGCCGGTAACGCCGATGACCGGCATCCGCCGGCTCGGGTGATCGAAGAAGCGATCGGCAAGCAGCGCCAGCGCGAGCCGCGCGTCGCGAACGGTGATCCAGGGAACGCTGACCGGCGCCGGGCGCGGCGATTCCGAAACGATGGCCACGGCGCCACGCTGCGACGCCTGTTCCGCGAACGCGCCGCCGTCGGCGCGCATACCCTTGAGGGCGACGAACACTGAGCCGGCAACGACACGGCGCGAGTCGTAGGCGACGGCGCTGATCGACGCATTACGAGCGAGCCCCGCGGACGGTGCGTCGATCGCTTGATCGCGCAGGGCATCGGCCATGTCGCCGAGGGTCACCGCTCCACCCCTTGGTCTGTATTGACTCCAGCCGGGCGCGGTGCCACGCGGCGATTGAGGACGAGCGTGCAGGTGGCGCCGGCTTCGAGCGGCGATCCCGCGACCGGGTGTTGATCGACGACGACGCCGGTGCCTTGCATGCGGGCGGTCAGTCCGAGGCGCGCCAGCTCGCGCACCGCTTCGCGCGCGCTCATGCCGCGCAGATCCGGCAGTCCCGTTTCCGTCATGTTCGCGGAAATCGCCACGACGTCGGGCATGCCGACTGCGGATGTCTGCGTCACCGGCGTCTGTTGATTGCGCACGACGATGACGGGCGGCGCCGGATTGATGGTCGGCGTGACGCCAAGCTGACGCAGGCTGGCATCGGCGATGCGCTTGAAGATCGGCGCGGCGATGGCGCCGCCGGTGTCGCCGCCGACGCGCGGCGAATCGATCATCACGATCACCGTCAGCGCCGGCCGGCGCGACGGCACGAACCCGACGAACGAGACGTTCTGCTGATACGGCGAGTAGCGGCCGTTGACGAGTTTGTCGGCCGTGCCGGTCTTGCCCGCGACGTTGTAGCTGACCAGCTGCGCGCCCTTCGCGGTGCCGTCAAGCACCACCTTCTCCATGATCTCGGTGAGCGTGGCGGCGGTCTCGGCGAGAATCGCGCGGCGCACCGCCTTCGGCTCGACGAGCGTGCGCAGGCCGCCCTTGACGATGGCGCGGACCACGTGCGGCTCGTAGAGCGTGCCGCCGTTGGCGATCACGCTCGCGGCCGCGGCCATCTGCAACGGCGTGACGCCGACCTGGTATCCCATCGACACCGACGCGAGCGCGCTGTCGTTCAGCCGCGACGGCTCCCACACGATGCCGGGGCTCTCGCCGGGGAAGTCCGGCGAGCTGGGCCGGCCGAATCCGAAACGGCGGATGTAGAGGCCCATGCGCTCGGCGCCGAGCGCCAGTCCCACCTTGATAACGCCGACATTGCTCGACTTCACGATCACGTCCGTGAACGACAGCGGACCGTTGCGATGCATGTCGTCGATGACGCGGTTCCCGAAGCGGATGTTGCCGGCGCTGACGTCGATGATGTCGCCGGGCGTGACGACCTTCTCCTCGATCGCCGCCGACGCGGTGACCAGCTTGAAGGTCGAACCGGGTTCGTAGAGATCCTGGACGGCGCGGTTGCGGCGCGCGTTCTCCGGCGCGTCGTTGTAGTCGTTGGGATTGAACGTCGGCCAGCTCGCCATCGCCAGGATCTCGCCGCTGTACGGATCCATGATCACGGCGGTGCCGCCGTCGGCGCGCGCCGCCTCGACGCCGGCGCGAACCTCGCGCTCGGCGATGTACTGCAGGTGCTGGTCGATGGTCAGCTCGATCGAGGCACCGGCGGTCGGCGATCGCTCGAGGCGGCTGAACACGTGCCGGCGCGCGTCGGTCTGCACCAGCAGCTTGCCCTCGCGTCCGCGCACCGTCTTGTCATAGGTCGCTTCGATGCCGCTCAGGCCGACGTTGTCGAGGCCGACGTAGCCGAGCAGGTGCGCCGCGAGCTCGCGGCTCGGGTAGTAGCGCTTGCTCTCCTTGCGGAACGCGACGCCGTCGAGCTCGAGCGCGGCGACGCGCTTGGCCTGCATCGGCGAGGCCCGCCGCCGGACGAACACGAACGAGCGCGGTTGCGCGAGCCGCTCGCGCAATTCCTCCTTCGCCTTCCGGGTGCAGTCCTCGAGCGCGTCGCACAGCGCTGCCGCGGTCTTGGCCGCGTCGGTAATCTCGGTGGGGACCGCGTAGATGGTGTCGGCATCGACGCTGTAAGCCAGCAGGCGGCCGTTGCGATCGAAGATCTCGCCGCGCTTCGCCGGCGCGACCACGGTGCTCATCTGCTGGCGCTCGGCGCGCGCCACCAGCTCGCTGTGCTGGATCACCTGCAGCACCACCAGGCGCGCCTCGATCGCCAGCGCCCAGAGTACGAGCACCCCCGCCGCCACCATGAGGCGGCTTTTCAGCACCGGGCGCCAGTGGGGATCAGGCGGAAGGGCCACGCGGCAGCTCAGTTACCGTGACGCGACCACGGACTTGGCAGGCGGCGCCGGCGGGACCACCCGCTCGAGCACGATCGCTTCGTTGTCGGCGGGCGCAACCATGCCGAGCCGTTCGGTCGCCAGCTTTTCAATGCGCTGCGGCGCGCGCAGCGTTTCCATCTCGAGACGGAGATGACGGTTGATGTCGCCTTCGGAGCCGCGATCGCGCTGCATCTGCTCGAGGCGATAGCCGTGGCGCAGCAGCTCGAAGTGCTGCCATGCCGAGAACAGCAGCGCGACCACCAGCACGACGCCGATGCCGAGCGACTGCCACAGATCGCGCAGCCGCCGCTCGTCGACCTCCCGCACAATCTGGTTGTTGCGGAAGTCCTTCCGAATTTCGTATTCGAAAGTGCCTTTGTCCATGTGTCCCCCTCTAGCCTGTCCCGCCAAAGCCGGCCCTTCGAGCGACCGCGGAAACCCGAACCGCCGCCCGCAGCTTGGCGCTGCGCGCACGCGGATTGACCGCCGCCTCCGCATCGGTCGCGATGACCGGGTGCTTCGTGACTACCTTCAGCAGCGCCGGTCCCGCCGGCGCTGGTTCGCCAGGCGCCGACGCAGCGTCCTTCGACAACGCCCGCAACGTGTGTTTCACGACGCGGTCTTCCAGCGAGTGAAACGCGATCACGGCCAGCCGTCCCTCGGCCTGCAGCCTCGCCGCAGCTGAACCGATAAACGAATCGAGCCCGTCCAGCTCGCCGTTGACCCAGATGCGCAGCGCCTGGAAGGTCCGCGTCGCCGGATCAATCCGTTGCCACCCGCGTGCAGCCACCGCGCGCCGCACAATCTCCGCCAGCCGCGCCGTCGTCTCGATCGGCGACTGCTGCCGCGCCATCACGATGGCGCGCGCCACCTGCCGCGACCGCCGCTCTTCACCGAACTGGTAGATCACGTCGGCGAGCGCTTTTTCGTCGACGCGATCGAGCAGTTCCGCCGCGGTCTCGCCGGTCGTGCGATCCATCCGCATGTCGAGCGGCTCGTCGCGACGGAAGCTGAACCCGCGGCCGTCGGCGTCGAGCTGCAGCGACGACACGCCGAGGTCGGCCAGCAAACCTGACACGTCACCAACCCCCTGCGCGTCGAGCACCGCCGACAGCTGGCGATAGTCGGCGTGCACCAGCGTCACGCGATCGCCGAAACTACTGAGCTCCGCACTCGCCAGGGCGAGTGCGTCGGTGTCGCGATCGATCCCGATCAGCCGCGTCGCGCCGCTCTCGAGCAACATGCGCGAGTGGCCGCCGAGGCCGACCGTGCAATCGACGAACGTGCCGCCGCGCTCCGGTTGCAGGAGCGTGCGCACCTCGTCGACGAGAACCGGAACGTGCGTCGGTTCCACCCGTTACCTTTGCCGCGCTCCGCGCGGCATCAAATCCCGAAGTCTGAGAGCGCCTTCGCGTCGTCGTCGGTAAACGGCTCTGCTGAGAGCTTCGCGACGAGCCGCTCGTGGTTCCAGACCTCGAGGTAACTCTGCTGGCCAAGCACGTCGACGTCGCCCGTGATCTGCGCGCCCTCGCGCAAGCGCGGGTGCACCACCACCCGGCCTTGCGTGTCGAGCTCGGCGACCTGGCCGTAAAAATTCACGCGATCGAGGAAACGCGTGCGGGCGGGATTTGTGGACGGGACTTGCGCGAGTCGCTTTTCGAGCTCGACCCACACCGGCATCGGATAAATGCGTACGGACTGGCCCGTAAGGCTCGTCACGAACAACTCCGGGCCGTGATCTTTTTGAATCACGGCACGAAAGGCGTTCGGAACCTTGAGCCGTCCCTTATCATCTATTTTTGCCGGCGCGTTGCCCCGGAGCACGCCGACTGGTCCACTGCGCTCCACAAAATTCCACTGCGATAGTAGAGATAGCCCATCTTCTTGTCAACGTCCAAGTGCGTTAAACAGTTGAGAGAATTGGTGTTACGCCTTTGTTTCGCCAGCAAGGCGAAGCTGTGTCAAATTTTTGACTACCAAATAGAGGTGATCGGCTTGTTTCGTCGATTTTCAGGGCTCACACAACTGCATTGAAAACGATTTAGACCCTGCCATCCCCTTGATTTGATTGAGTTTGTAACCTTCGACACGTTTCTCGTTCAGTTTGAAGTCCGGCGAGAAGTCTGCTGTTATTGGTTCACCCTCGGGGAGAGTTGCGATGGACGCACGAGACTGGCGTTTTCCAATGGCTTGTCCCAGTTGTGCCGCCGTGGCCGGAACGCCTCAACGCGCCCGCGCCGAGCGGATGAAACTCGCGATTGACCTTCGCTGCGCGGCATGCCGTCACGAATGGGAAATTTCAGCACCATCCCCGATTGTGATTTTGAAGGCGAAGCGAGATCGCCGGAGCCTGCCCCGACCGGAGTCGTGCCCTTGAAGCTATGATGTTCTGTTCATGCTTCACGCCGCATTGATAGGTTTCCCCTCGACCGGCAAGTCCACCCTCTTTCAGCTCATGACCAGCGCGAAAGACGCGCCGCGAGGCAAGGGCGACACGGTCATCGGCATTTCCCGGGTCCCGGACGCTAGGCTCGACAAGCTGACGGCGATTTTTAATCCGAAGAAGCGCGTCCCTGCGACGATCGAGTTCACGGACATGGTCGCGCCGGGCCGCACCGGCGCCGCCGCGCTCGTCGACGTCGCCGGCTACAAGAACGCCGACGCGCTGGTGCACGTGGTCCGCGCGTTTCGCGATCCCGCGGTGCCTCATCCCGCCGGCGCCGTCGATCCGGCGCGCGATGCGCAGGCCATGGAAGACGAATTGATCCTCGCCGACCTCGGCGTCGTCGAACGCCGGCTCGAGCGGATGGAGAAGGATCTCAAGAAGAACAAGTCGGCCGAGCTCGACAAAGAGAAAGAGCTGCTCGGCAAATGCAAGATCGCCCTCGAGGACGGTCAGCCGCTGCGCGCGCTCGGCTTCGCGGGTGAGGATCTGCGGCGGTTGCGCGGCTTTCAGCTGCTCTCGGCCAAGCCGCTGCTGGTCGTGATCAACCTCGACGAGGCGGATGCCGACGCCGCGGTCAGCGTGGAGAAGGCGGCCGGGCGAACCGGCATGACCGCGTTCCTGGCGCGCGAGGGGACGCGCGCGGCGCCGCTGTGCGCGAAGATCGAGCTCGAGATCGCCGCGCTGGAGCCCGCCGACGCCGAGGCGTTTCTGAAGGACATGGGCCTGACGGAGTCAGGACTCGATCGCGTGATCCGCGCCAGCTACGATCTGCTCGGCTACATGTCGTTCCTGACCGTCGGCGAGGACGAGTGCCGTGTCTGGTCGATCCGCCGCGGCACCAGCGCGCTCGACGCCGCCGGCGAGATCCACAGCGACATCTCGCGCGGCTTCATCCGCGCCGAGGTCGTCGGCTACGACGCCTTCATGGCGCGCGGCACGATGGCCGCCTGCCGCGACAGCGGCGAGCTGCGCCTCGAGGGCAAGGAGTACGTCGTCCAGGACGGCGACATCATCAACTTCCGCCACGCCACCTAAACGATGGCCTCGCCCGAGTCGGTGACCATCGTCGTGCCGGCCTTCAACGAAGCCGACAGCATCGGCCAGGTCGTCGCGGCGTTGCGCGAGGCGGCGGCGTGGCACGAAGTGCTGGTCATCGACGATGGCTCGACGGACGGGACCGGCAAGGCCGCGCAGGACGCCGGCGCGCGGGTGGTCCGGCATCCCTACAACAAGGGCAACGGCGCGGCGGTGAAGAGCGGCATTCGCGCCGCCACCAGCGACTGGATTGCGATCGTCGACGCCGACGGCCAGCATCGGACCGCGGATGCGAAGCGGATTGTCGCGAAGCTTGGCGACTACGACCTCGTGATTGGCGCGCGCGATCCGGGCACGCAGGCCACCGCGGGACGGCGGCTCGGGAACGCCGTCCTGAACCGGCTCGCGAGCTACCTCACCGAGCGGCCGATACCGGACCTGACCTCGGGCTACCGAGCGGCCCGCCGCGAATACCTGCTGGAGTTCTTGCACCTGCTGCCGAACGGCTTTTCGACGCCGACGACCACGACGCTGGCGTTCATCAAGGCAGGCTACAATGTCGCCTTTGAGCCGATCGCCGCGCTGCCGCGTGTCGGCACCTCGAAAATCCGGCTGGCGAGCGACGGCGCGAAATTTTTTCTGATCTTGCTGAAGGTCATCACCATCTTTAGTCCGCTGCGAATCTTCGCGCCGGTGAGCGGCGTGGCGTTCGTGGTCGGCGCCGTCTATGGCCTGTGGAACTACGTCTATCACGCGCGCATTCCCAACGGCGCGGTGCTGCTGCTGATGTTTGCCGTGATCGTGATCCTGGTCGGGCTGATCTCGGAACAGATCTCGGCGCTCCGGTTCGAGGGCCGGCGCTCGTAGCGGCATGGCCAAGACGCTGGTCCTGATCCCCACGTATAACGAGAAGGACAACATCCCGATCCTCGTGGCGGATCTGATGACGATTCCGGGCGTGTCGGTGATGGTCCTCGACGATCAATCGCCGGACGGCACCGGCAAGGTCGCCGACGAGCTCGGCGTGACATTCCCGGGCCGCGTGTTCGCCCTGCACCGCACCGGCCAGCGCGGTCTCGGCGTGTCGTATCTCGAGGGCTTTCATAAGGCCATCGAAAGCGACTACGACTTGGTGTGCCAGATGGACGCCGACCTGTCGCACGATCCGAAGTACCTGCCGGAGATGATCAGGATCGCCTCGGCCGGCGCCGATCTGGTGATCGGCTCGCGCTATCTGAACGGCATCAGCGTCGTCAACTGGCCGCTGCGCCGCATCATCCTCAGCTCGTTCGCCAACTTCTACATCCGCACCGTCACCGGCCTGCAGTTGCGGGACATCACGACCGGCTACCGCTGCTGGCGCCGCGAATCGCTGGCCAAGCTGCCGCTCGAGCGGATCGTGTCCGACGGTTATGCGTTCCTGCTCGATGTCACGTTCATGGCCGCCGACGCCGGCCTCAGCATCGTCGAGTCGCCGATCATTTTCATCGAGCGCCGCATCGGCGCGTCGAAGCTGTCGAGCGGCGTCTTGATCGAGTCGTTGTTCACGCCGTGGAAGCTGATCATGCGACACGGCCGGATCAAATCGCGCCCACCGGCCGGAGCGCGGTAGCGTGCCGGCGATGCCAGGGCTGAGTGTGTTCTTCCCGGCGTACAACGACGGCGGCACCATCGCCAGCCTCGTGATCACGGCGATCAAGGTCGCGGCGACGCTGACCGACGACTTCGAAGTCATCGTCATCAACGACGCCAGTCAGGACGACACCGCGAAAATCCTCGACGAGCTGGCGCGGATTTATCCCGATCGGGTCCGCATCGTGCACCACGAGACCAACCGCGGCTACGGCGGCGCGCTGCGCACGGGTTTCGCCACCGCGACCAAAGACTTTGTGTTCTACACCGACGGCGACGGCCAGTATGATCCGTCGGAAGTGACTGCGCTGTGGTCGAAGATGGCGGACGATGTGGATTGGGTGAACGGCTGGAAGATCAGCCGCTCCGATCCGCTGCACCGCATCGTCATCGGCCGCCTCTACCATCACTACGTCAAGCTGATGTTCGGCCTGAGAGTGCGCGACGTCGACTGCGACTTCCGGTTGATGAGGCGGCGGATCTTCGACGTGGTTCGGCTCGAAAAGAACAGCGGCGTGATCTGCCTCGAGATGATGAAGAAGTTCCAGGACGCGGGCTTCCGAGTCGCGCAGCATCCGGTCCATCACTATCACCGCGCTCACGGCCAGTCGCAGTTCTTCAATTTCCCGCGCGTCGTTCGCACGCTGATCGATGTGCATAAGCTCTGGTGGCTGCTGGTGGTTCGCAAGGAACATTCCAAGGGCCGATGACCGACACCTTCTATCGCGGCCGGCGCGTCATGATTACCGGAGGCCTGGGGTTCATCGGCAGCAACCTCGCGCACCGGCTGGTGCAGCTTGGCGCCGACGTGCTGCTCGTCGATTCGCTGATCCCCGAGTACGGCGGCAACCTGTTCAACATCGCCGGCATCGAAGACCTGGTGACCGTGAACGTCGCCGACGTGCGGCAGGCGAGCACGATGAATTACCTCGTGCAGGGCCGTGAGGTGATCTTCAACCTCGCCGGCCAGGTCAGCCACATCGACAGCATGCGCGACCCGCACACCGATCTCGACATCAACTGCCGCAGCCAGTTGACGCTGCTCGAAGCGTGCCGGCATCACAACCCCGGCGCGAAGGTGATCTACGCCAGCACGCGCCAGATCTACGGCAAGCCATACGAGCTGCCGGTCACCGAGCGGCACCTGGTGCGCCCGACCGACGTCAACGGCATCAACAAGGCGGCGGGCGAGTACTACCATCTCGTCTACAACAACGTCTTCGGCGTGCGCGCGTGCGCGCTGCGACTGACCAACGTCTACGGTCCGCGCCAGCTGCTGCGCCACAACCGCCAGGGCTTCATCGGCTGGTTCATCCGCCTCGTGCTCGAGGACAAGGAGATCCAGGTCTTCGGCGACGGCTCCCAGATCCGCGACTTCGTCTACGTCGACGATGCGGTCGAGGCGTTCCTGGCGGCGGGCGCCACCGACAGCGTCAACGGCGAAGCGTTCAACGTCGGCGGCGAGGAACACATCACGCATCGCGATCTGGTGAAGATGCTCGTCGAGATCGCCGGCAGCGGCCGCCACACGTTCGTCGAATGGCCGGCCGACAAGAAGGCGATCGACATCGGCAACTTCTACGCGGACTCGTCGCTGTTCCGCGGCCGCGTCGGCTGGACGCCGTCGGTGCGACTGCGCGAAGGGTTCGCGCGCACGTTCGACTATTACCGCCAGCACCTGCACCACTATGTTCCTCAGTGAGGGCGTTCCTCAATGAAGGTCCCCTTTAACGCGCTGAAGCCGGCGGAAGACGCCGCCGACGTCAGGGCGGCGGTCGATCGCGTGCTGGCGAGCGGCTGGTTCGTGCTCGGGCCGGAAGTGGAGGCGTTCGAAGCCGAGTTCGCCGCCGCGAGCCAGGTGCCGCACGCCGTCGGCGTCGGGACCGGCACCGACGCGATCACGTTGATCCTGCGCGCGCTCGACATCGGTCCGGGTGACGAGGTGATCACGCCGCCGTTGTCAGCGGCCTACTCCGCGCTCGCGGTGATGATGGCCGGCGCGCGCCCGGTGTTCGCCGACATCGATCCCGAGCGCCTCACACTCGATCCGCGCGCCACCGCAGCGGCGATCACGAGCCGCACCCGCGCGATCATGCCGGTGCATCTCTACGGTCAAGCCGCGGACCTGCGTCCGCTCGAGGCGATCGCGGCGAAGCACCATCTCGCGATCGTCGAAGACGCCGCGCAGGCGCACCTCGCCACCGCCGATGGCCGGCCGGTCGGAACCATCGGCGTCGCCGCGGCGACGAGCTTTTATCCAACCAAAAACCTGGGCGCGGCGGGCGACGGCGGCGCCGTGTTGACGCGCGACGCGCAACTGGCGGCGCGCGTCAGGCGCTTGCGCAACGGCGGCCAGACGACGCGGTATCAGCACGACGAGTTCGGCGTGAACTCGCGGCTCGACGAAATGCAGGCGGCGATCCTGCGCGCGCGGCTGAAATACCTGCCGGCGTGGACGGCGAGGAGGCGCGCGATCGCCGGGCGTTATCGCGCGCTTATCTCTGGTGGCTTCTCCGAAGGCGCGGCCGCCTCCGGCGGCGAGACAGTCCTTCGCATACCGCGCGAGTTCGACCCCGGCCACGTTTATCACCTGTTCCCGGTCCTGACCGACGCCCGCGATCGCTTCCAGGCCCACATGAAAGATCGGGGGATCGAAACGCTGATCCACTACCCCGTTCCGATTCCGCGGCAGCCAGCCCTGCAGTCGACCAGCCCGGCCATGTGCCCGGTCGCGGACCGGGTGTGCGCGCAAGTGGTGTCGCTGCCCATGTATCCGGGCCTTTCCGACTCGGCCGTCACCGCCGTGGCAGAGGCGGCGGCGACTTTCCGCGGCTAATCGGCGTCTTATTAGCCTGCCTCCTCGAAGATCCATAGGACCCGTACGGGGGCCGAGGCGGGTATAATTGACAGACCGAAGCCACATGCGCCGAGCTCTATTTCTCACCGCTGCACTCTCGATAGCGACCGCCTGGCCGACCGCCGCGCAGGGCCTCAAGGTCGAATTCCATGACGGCCGCGTCACGGTGGACGCCACGGCCGTACCAGTGCGCGTCATCCTCACCGAGTGGGGCAAGGTCGGCGGCACGAAGATCGTCGGCGCGGATCGCATCTCGGGCGCGCCGTTGACCGTGAAGCTGGTCAACGTGACCGAGGCGCAGGCGCTCGAAACCATCCTGCGCAGCGTCGCGGGCTACATGGCCGCGCCGCGCAGCACCGGCGTGGGCCAGTCGAAGTACGACCGCATCATGGTGATGGCGACGACGACGGCACCGGCGCCGCCTGTCGCCGCAAACGCGCGAGCGCAGCAGCCAAGCAACGCGTTCAACGGCACACAGCGTTTCGTGCCGCCCAATCGCCAGCGTCCCGAGCAGCCGGAGATCGAAGAAGTCGCCGAAGAGCCGGATGACAATCCGCCGAGCCCGCCGGTCTTCACGTTCCCGCAGCCCGGCCAGGGCGCCGCGACGCCGGGGCAATTCCAGAACGCGCCCGTTAACCAGGGCATGATCACCGTCAATCCGTCGAACGGCGCGCCGCCGAGCGTCACCATCAATCCCCCGGCGGCCGCGCCGGCGGGCCCGATCGGCGTCTCGCAACCCGGCATGATGGTCAATCCGCCGGCGCCCAACACGCCGGGCGCGCCCGGCACGATGATCCGTCCGCCTCGCGGCGGAAACCAGTAACGCACCTGTAACTGGGAACGCACGTAGCCCGAACTGTTTTTCGGACTGCGGCTTCGCCCTGTACAATTGAGCTTTCCCGCGCAACTCATTCGTGCATGGCGGATATCGAACGCTTTACTCGCGACGATCGACGAGGCATAGAGCAGCTTCACAGGCGGACGCTCGGCAACGAAGCGGCGGAGCGCTTGCGGCTGCATTGGGACTGGGCACGGCGCAATCCCGCCAATGGTGTCGAGCCGCCGTACTGGGTCGTGCGTGAGGGTCCGACGCTGATCGCGGCCTCTCCGCTGACGCCGGTCAAGGTCAGCATCTCCGGAACCGAGGTCGGCGGCACGTGGAGCTCGGATCCTCTCGTCGTCGCCGAGCGCCAGCGACAGGGACTGGGCGGATCGCTGCTGCGCGCATGGGATCGCGGCACCGGCGTCGCCCTCGGCGCGGCGCTCTCGACGGCGACGCGCGGGCGGCTCGATGAAATGCGGTGGCCGAAGTCGCAGCCGCTGCCCTGCCTCGTCAAGCCGCTCAGCCGCCGCGCCTTCCGGATTCCAACCTGGCCGGTCGCGATCAATCGCCTGGTCTCGGCGATCGCGCTGCCGCTGGTCCGCGTCGTCTCGCGCTCGCAGCCGCTCAAGGAGGAAGTCGAGGTGGTGCGGCGCTTCGACGCGCGCGCCGATCGATTGTGGGATCGGCTGGCGGGTCATTTCACGCTGGCGGTGCGCCGCGACGCGCGATACCTGAACTGGAAGTACGCCGAGCCGCCGCACGTGCGCTACTCGATCGCGTTGCTGCGCCGCGGCGAGGACGTCGAAGGCTACGTGGTCTATCGGCACCTGCGCGAGCCGCAGGGGCGCGTCACGCAGATCGTCGATCTGATGGCGGACCCGTCCGACGAACGCGGCATCAAGACGCTGGCGCGCTGGGTCGATCGCGAAGCCCGCATGGACGACTCGGACAAGATTCGCTGTTACGTCACCAACGCGGCCTTCCGCCGCGTGCTCCGGCGCT
>JAYWEJ010000017.1:0-14523 GCA_043779345.1 Acidimicrobiia bacterium
GCGGCTTGCCACTGCCCTGGCGTATGCGTCGACAGCCCAAGAATGGGAGTGGCTCCGATTACGACACGGCAATCGCGCGGCGAGAGATCGGCCTGTCCGACGTGCAGGCCGTGCGCGGCGGAGAGCGCCGTGATGTCCGCGCGATCGTTGATGATCAGCGCCGCTCCCGCGGTGTTCGCGTCTGCAAGCATGGTGTTGGCGAGATCGAGGAATGGCCCACCCGCCATCCCCTTGCAGCGCAGCTGCAGCCAGCGCGCGCCGCCGCTCAGAAACGCGCGCGCGACCTCGGCCGGCGCGCGGCCCGCGGCCGCGCATACGTCCGCATCGACAATCGCGTAGAGCCTAGGCGGACTCAGCGAGAGCTGAGGTCTTGGGCTTGGCGGCAAAGCGCTCCATGAAATGCGTGCTGAGGCGCCCGGCGATGAAATCTGGATCCTGGAGGATCTTCAAGTGCAGCGGGATCGTCGTGCGAATGCCCTCGACCACCGACATCTCGAGGACGCGGCGCATCCGCGCGATCGACTCCTGCCGATCGCGGCCATGCACGATCACCTTGGCCACCATCGAATCGTAGTACGGCGAAATCAGGCACTCGGAATGCGCGGCGGTGTCGACGCGAACGCCCGGCCCGCCGGGAATGCTGAACGCGTGAATCGTTCCCGGCGACGGCACGAACGTCTCAGGGTCTTCGGCGTTGACGCGGCATTCGAGGGCGTGGCCGGTAAACGTGACCTCGCTCTGCTTGAATCCCAGCCGCGCGCCGGCGGCAATGCGAATCTGCTCCTTGACGATGTCGATGCCCGTCACCATTTCCGTGACCGGGTGCTCGACCTGCACGCGCGTGTTCACTTCCATGAAGAAGAAGTTGCCCTTGTCGTCCATCAGGAACTCGAAGGTGCCGGCGTTGGTGTATTGCACCGCCCGCGCCGCGTCGACGACGACGCCGCCCATCTTGCGGCGAATCTTGTCGGTGACCGCGACCGAGGGCGATTCCTCGAGCAGCTTCTGGTGCCGCCGCTGGATCGAGCATTCACGCTCGCCGAGGTGGACGACGTTGCCGTGATGGTCGCCGAGGATCTGGAATTCGATGTGGCGCGGTGACTCGAGATACTTCTCGATGTAGACATCGCCGACGCCGAACGCCGATTCCGCCTCGCGCTGCGCCGTCTTGAAGGCGTGCGCCAGGTCGGCCGGGTTCTTGACGATGCGCATGCCGCGGCCGCCGCCGCCGGCGACGGCCTTGATGATGATCGGGTAGCCAATCTGCTGCGCGACCTTGGCGGCGCGCTCTTCGCTTTCGATCGGGCCGTCGCTGCCCGGCAGCATCGGGACGCCCGCCTTCTTCATGGCACGGCGGGCCTTGGCCTTGTCGCCGAGCAGGCGAATCACGCTCGGGTCGGGGCCGATGAACCGGATGTGGCACGCCTCGCACACTTCGGCGAGGTAAGCGCTCTCCGACAGAAATCCGTAGCCGGGATGCAGCGCGTCGGCGCCGGTGATCTCGGCCGCGCTGATGATCGCCGGCACGTTCAGATAGCTGTCGCCGCTGCGCGCCGGGCCGATGCAGATGTCTTCATCCGCAAAGCGCACGTGCAGCGAGTTCTCGTCGGCCTCCGAATAGACGGCGACGGTCTTGATGCCCAGTTCACGGCACGCGAAAATCACGCGCAGCGCGATCTCTCCACGATTGGCGACCAGGATCTTTTTAAACATCATCAGTTGGTCGGCTTGATCGCGAACAGGCGCTCGCCGTACTGCACCGCCTGCCCGTTCTCGATGTAGATGCTCGTGACCTCCCCGTCGTACTCGGAGTCGATCTCGTTCATCAACTTCATCGCTTCGATGATGCAGAGGACCTGGCCCTTGCGCACGGTGTCGCCGACCGCCACGAGGTCCTTGGCGCCGGGCTCCGCCGCTCGATAGAAGGTGCCGACGATCGGCGACTTGACGATGCAGATCTCGCCGCCGTCTTCGGCGGCTTGATCGGCGGCGGCCTTGGCGCCGGCGGCGGTCTGCGCCGGCGTCGCAGGCGCGGCCATCGGCATCGGAGCCGCCCCAAACGAAACCGGCGGCATCGCCACGACCTGGTGATGGTTGCCACCGCTCTTGAGGCGAATCTTGACGCCGTCGTGTTCCAGCTCGAATTCACTGAGGTCGTGCGTCTTGATGAATTCGATGAGCTGTTTGATCTCGTCCAGTGTCATCCAGTCACTCACATGAATCGCGGCACATCGGTCAGCCAAACGGCTCCAGATGTCGTCAGGGCCGCGTCATCCTCGATCCGCGCGCCGCCCCACTCTGGGAAATAGGCGCCCGGCTCAATCGTGAACACCATGCCCGGCTGCAGTGGTTCACCGGGCAGCTCGGCCCTGAATTGCGCGATCCGGGGCCGTTCGTGCACTTCCAATCCAAGGCCGTGGCCGGTGCCGTGGCCAAACGCGTCGCCGAGCCCCGCGGCCGTCATTGAATCGCGCGTCGCGCGATCGATATCGGTCGCCGGAGAGCTTTCGCGGACCGCGGCGAAACCCGCGTCCTGGGCCGCCGCGATATCTTCCAGCAGCCGGCGCTGCCGCGCGCTCGCCGGCCCCATGGTGATCGTCCGGGTCAGGTCCACGGCGTACCCGCGGAACATACCCCCGAAATCCAAAACTACGAAATCCCCGGCCGTCAAAACCCGGTCGCCCGCCCGGTAATGGGGCACCGCCGAGTTCGGCCCGGAAGCGACGATGGTATCAAAGGCGGGTTTGTCGAACCCGACCCGCCGCAGTTCCGCTTCGATGAGGGCGGCCATTTCCCGCTCCTTCATTCCCGCTAAGGCTTTTGGGATTATACACTTAGCGGCATCCGAAAGTCTCCGGCCGGCCTCGGCGAAGACCTGGAGTTCCCACTCGTCTTTCAAGATTCGTAATCGCTCGACGAGGCCCTCGGTGCCCTCCAGCGTGCAGCCGGGAGCCAGATTCGTCACTCGCGCCTCGAGCTCGCGGAAGCGTTTGACGGTGAAGTGCGCGGCCTCGAAACCGGCGCGGCCGTTCTCGATACTGCACAGGGCTTCCGCCAGCGCCTGATCGAATGGGACGGAGGCCGGCGTGATGACGAGATCCACGCCGGGCATTTCGTCCGCGAGTCCCTGCGCGATGCCGAGGTAGCGCCCGTCGGTAATCACCGTGAATCGATCGCGCGTGATGACCGCCGCCGCGGCCGATGCGAACAGGCCGCTCAGGTACGCCACATTCGATAACGACGTGATGAGGAGCGCGTCGAGGCCGGCGGCGCGCATGTGGTCTCGCAGCCCCGCGTGACGCGCGAGGCGAAGGGGTGCCGGCGCGACCTGGATCACGCCGATGCCTGGCTGTCCCGGTCGATGACGAGCGCCATCAGCCAGTCTTCGAGTTCGGCCATGACGCGCTGATCCTGTTGACGCGCCGCCAGCACTTCTGCACTCTCGACCGGTCGCGGCACCTCGACCGGCCGCTGATCATCGCTCTCGCGCAATTGCCGTTCGAGGAGCGCGAACGGATCGCTGTCGTCCGCCCGCAGCTCGACGTGCGCGAGCGGGTCGATAATCGGCGTCAGCGGCACGAGGGGCGCCGAATCGTCCGGCTTCGGCTGCGTGCGTCCACCGAGCTGCGCCAGCAGCGTGTCGAAATCGAAAAGGTCTTCGATCCTGACCGGCGTCGCTTCGACTGTGACGGGCGGCGGCGGCGAGACCACGTGCTCGATGCGCTCGACGGCGTGTTCCAGGTCGGGATCGTGCTGCGCGAGCTCCAGCGCCTTCTTGTAGTAGTTCAGCGCCTCCTGCATCTTCCCTTGCTGCTGATAGATCTCCGCCATCGCGCGGTTCGCGGCGAGGTTATCGGACGCTGAGGCCAGCACGATGGCGAGCTCGGCCCGCGCTTCGTCGAGGCGGCCAAGCTCGGTCAGGGCGCGGCCGAGGGTGATGCGCGCGGACAGGTAGTCGTGATGGAAGGCGAGGCCGGCGCGGCAGATACCAACGGCTTCATCGTTGGCGCCCTCGCGGCGGCATTCTTCGGCGAGGTGCGCAAAAGCAATCGACGCCGGGTCCGCTTGGACCCGGCGTCGTAATTCGAGCAGTCTTGGGTTGTCGCCGCTCACACCCCTAGTTTACAGCGCGATCGTCAGCGTCTGCGTCGCCGTCGACGTCTTGCCGTTGGAGTCCGTCGTCTCGACACTTACGGTGGTGACGCCGGCCGCGCCATACGTGTGGCTTTGCACCGGGTTGCCGGACGTTTCGACCGTCCCATCGCCCCAGCTGAACTTGTAGCTGACGATGGCTCCGCCGGTGCTCGGCGTGCTGGCGCTGGCGTTGACCGTGACCTGCTGGCCAACGCGCGGCGCCGCCGGCGTGATCGTGAACGCCGCCTGGCCGTTCGCGCCTGCGCCGCCGACCACCAGCGTCTGCGTGGTCTGCGTGACGGCCTGGGCATCGTCGGTCACGGTCAGCGTGACCTGGTAGGAACCGACGCCGCTATAGCGGTGCGTCGTGGTGACGCCGCTGCCGGTCGAGCCGTTGCCGAACGACCACGCGTAGCTCACGATCGTGCGGCCGGCACCGACCGCGCGCGACGCCGAGGCGTTGAAGAACACGTCCACGTTCGTCGGCGCCGGTGTCGGCGAAATCGTGAAGGTTGCGGTCGGCGGCGTCGGCGCCTGCACCGTGACGGTCTGCGTCCGCGACGTCTGTGCGCCGCGGCCGTCGGTCACCGTGAGCGTCACCGCCTTGGTGCCGACCGTGCGGAACTGATGGACGACGCTGATGCCGGTTCCCGAGGTGCCATCACCGAAGTCCCAGCTGTAGGTGCACGCCTGGCCGCACGCGACGCCATTGTTGGTGCTCGGCGAGGCATCGAAAGCCGTCGTCTGGAACGCCTGCGGCGAACTCGGCGCCACCGTGAACGCGGCGATAAGACTCGGGTTCAGCGGCAGGATGATGCCCATCGGCAGCAACCTGATGTCGATCTGTCGCGGCGCTTCGCCGCGGAAGTCGCCGGCATTGCGCGGCGTCACGACGATCGTCACGGTCGAGGCCACCGAAGCGCCGGCGAGCACCGGGGCGGGTGGCGCGGTGTACCGGATCGTCGTCGGCGTGATCGGGTTCTTGGTGCTGAGCGTGCCGAAGTCTCCCGGCACGCCGTCGATATAGATCTGGGCGCTCAGCGGGATGGTCAGCGCCTGGCCGGCCGGGCCGAGGGCGGTGATGCGGATGTCGGTGAAATCGACACCGTTCTGCGTCAGGGTGTCGCGGTCGGCGACCATCGTGATCGACTGGGCGAACGTCGATGGCCCGGCCAGCGCCGGCTGATCAATATCCTTGACGGTGCATCCGGCAATGGCGGCCAGTGCCGCGGCGCCGAACAGTGAGACGAAGGTGGTGGTTCGCATGGTGTGTCGGTCCTGAAAATTCTATGAATCGCCGAAATCGCCAAACTGCACGTCGATCCGTCCGGTGACGGAAACCTCGTTGCCGTTCTGATCTCGACCGTAGAACGTCACTTCGGCAATCGTGGAAATAAAACCCTGGCCGCCAAGGCCAGCGAGATTTGCGAGAGGGGGTTCCAGTTTGGCCTGATGACGGACGATCTCAACAGTGACTTGCGCGGTCGAGCCCGGGCCGATGCTCACGCCCAGACCGCCGTCGAAGCCGTACGGCACATCAACGCCGGGGGTATTGCGGCCGTCCGCCCGCCGGAACGCGACGCGATAGCGCGTCAGCGACACACTGGTGATCAACGTCGACACGGCATCCGGATTCTTCTCGTTGTTGCGGATGGTCACCGTAATGCTGTCGTTGAAGATCGTCGGCACCTGCCTCGTGACACCGTTCACGGTCTGGCTGACGAGGACCTGGACGTCCGACAGCAGAAACGAGCCGATCGCGCCGCCGCCGCCCGGCACGGCCTGCATGCTTTCGACCGTCAGGTACGTCGCCCCGCGGCCGGTGCGCAGCAGGTCGCCGCCGCACGACGCGCTCGAGATCAGGCAGGCCGCTCCGATGACGAGCCGGCCCATGGTTGAGAGAATCGTTGGTGTGCTCATATGCCCTACTTCGCGATCCGCGGAGTGATGAAGATCAACAGTTCGTCACTATCGTCGAGGCGCCGCTCGCTCTTGAACAGCCATCCCAGCAGCGGCACGCGGTGCAGGTATGGCGTCCGATCGGTGATCGTCGATTCGTCGCGCGTGTAAATGCCGCCGATGACCGTGGTTTCGCCATCGCCCATCAACACGGTGGTGACGGCGCGTTGCGTGTCGATCGACGGCACTGGCTGGGAGGGCCCGGTTTGCGAGTAATTCGGCGACGCCTTCTCGACGAAGATGCGCATGATCACCGTGTTGGACGCGGTGATCTGCGGCGTGACGCGCAGCGTCAGCGCCGCGTCCTTGAACGAGACCGTCACAGTGTTGTTCGACACCGTCTGAATCGGAATCTGCGAACCCTGCGTGATCTCGGCTTCGACGTTGTTCTGCGTCGCGACGCGCGGCGTCGCCAGGATGCGGCCCTTGCCGTCGCTCTCGAGCGCGCGCAGGCTGACGTCGAGATTCAACGCGCCGTTGATCGAGCCGAGCGCGAGGCCAATCGCCGACGGGTTCGCCAGGTTGACGCCACCGGTGCCGGCGGTCAGCCCGGCGCTGCTTGGGAACGCCAGCCCGGTGCTGGTGCCGAACTGCGGATCGATGGCGCCGTTGAAGCCCCACGAGATACCGAGCTCGCGCGCGCTGTTGCGGTTCAACTGGACGATGCGCGCTTCGATTTCGACCTGCGGCTGCGGCCGGTCGAGCGTGCGGACCAGTTCGGTCGCGCTCTGGATGCGCTCCGCGAGGTCGCGGATGATCAGCGTGTTGGTGCGGGTATCGACCTGCACGTCGCCGCGGGCCGACAGGGTGCTGCGCGTGATCACGGCCACGAGGTCCGCGGCCTTCGCGTAGCTGACCGGCACGGTGACCGTGCGCAGCTCGCCGGCAAGCGCCTGCGCTTCGCTGAGCTTGCGGCGCTCTTCGTTTTCCTGCGCCAGCACGTTCAGCGGCACGATCCGGACGATGTTGCCTTCGACGCTGTATCCCAGCTTGTTGGCGCGCAGGATGATGTCGAGGGCCTGATCCCACGGCACGTCGCGGAGCGACACGTCAACGGTGCCCTGGATGCTCGGGTCGATGATGATGTTCAGGCCGTTACTGATCTCCGCGAACGTGCGGAGCACGGCGCGCAGGTCGGCGCCCTGGAAATCCAGGGTCACCGGGTCGCCGGTGAACTGACGCTGCCCAGCCGGCTGGGCCAGTTGCTGCAGTGCGGTCGAGGCGGACTGCTGCGCGGCCGCGGCGATCACGCTCGGCATCGGCACGGGCAGCGGCGCCTGGCTGATGCGCGACGGCTCGATCGCGGGTGTCGCTGCCGCCGCGACGGTGGTCGGGAGCGCGTCCGGCGTCGCCGGCATTTCCGGTACCGGCGCCGCGGCGACGGGCTCGTCGATCTTCCCAGGGGCCGGCGCCGAGCTGCCCGGCATCACGGCCGCGGCGGCCGTATCGACCGCGCGCCGGAACATCACGCGCAGTTCCTCGCCGATCTGCTCCACCGTATAGGGCAGCTTCCGCGCCAGATCGATCACCACGCGCGTGATCAGCGGTTCGCGGCTGTTGGTCGCGACGCGAATGCGATCGACGTCGTCGTTCTTGACGTTGGTGACCGCGGGCGCGGTGCCCGTCGCGACGCCGTGGAAGTCCAGCAGCACGCGAGGCGGCAGGTCCTTCGCATCTTCAATCGTCGCCGCCAGCAGCGGGCCGTTGCCGGCCAGCGTCACCGAGAAACCGTCGTCCAGTTTCGCGAACCGGACCGAGCGAAGCGCCGTCGCCGCCGCGCGCTTCTCCGCCGCCGGCGCCTTGGCCGGCGCCTTCTCGTTGGCGGTTGTGATGGCGGGCGCCACCGGTGCGATGGTCGGCACGACCGGTCTGGCAGCCGTGAAGCTGTTGGACCCGGCGCGATCGATCTCGACCAGGATGGTGTTGCGCGAGCTGCGCACGCGATGCTTGGCGGCGCGGTCCAGGCGGACGCGCACGCGCGCCACCGGGGCGCCATCGGGCGCCGTCGCGCTCTCGACGCCAACGGCGCTGACCGGGGCCAGCATGCTGGCGGCCGGCCTGCCGGTGAGGCTTGCGGCATTGACGTGCCGCAGGTCGACAAGCACCGTCAGGGGATCCGGCTGGCTCGTGAGATAAGCCACCGGCTCGCTGGCTTCGATCAGCACGGTGCTGACCGTGCCGTCCAGGCGTGACGAGATGGATTTCAATGCTGGAGTTTCAGCGTTGCCAACCGCAGCCGGGCTGCTGGCCATGACCGTCATGGCCAGTGCCGCCACGATGGGCGCCACCAATACCAGTCGAGAAATGCGACCGTACATCACTTGACCTCATCTCCGCCGCGCAGGAACTTGCGCACCTCGCGCTGCTTTTCCAGGGACAGCGGATCGTTGACTTCCTGAAGTATCACCACCGACGTTGCCGTCACTTGCCGAACTACGCCGTCTGCGAGCTTGTCGCCCGCGCGCACGGTGTAGACCTTGCCGTCCGGACCGGACACCATGGCCACCCACGCGCCGCGAGCCTGCATGATTCCGCGCACCGTGATTTCGCCGGTGAGCATTCCGGGGACACCCTCCGCGCGCTTCGCCGACGCCTGCGCGCTGTTCTGCGCGCTCTGGTCCTTGCCGCGGTTCACCAGGCTGATGAACGGATCGCGGCGGCCCTGCGGCGCGTACTCAAAGTTGGCCGGCGGCACCGGCAGATCGACCTTCTTGGCCGGGGGCTGCGCAGGGGCCGGGGCGGCGGCCTTCGCGTCGGCCTTCTTGTCGGCCTTCTTCGCCTGGGCGAAAGCCGGCACCGCGACGGCGAGCGCCGCCAGGCACACCAAGAGACCGATCGATCGAATGGCTTTCGTCATTGCTTCTTCGCCGGGGCTTTCGCCGGCGCCTTCTTGGGGGTCTTGCGGCCCTTCTTCGTCGTCACTTCTTCTTCAGGCGCGGGCGGCGGGGCATCGACCAGCACGAACGTCGTCGCCGTCGCGTTGATCGACATGCTCGAGTTCGGCGTCGGCGGATCTTTCTGCTCGATCACCATCGAGCCGATGTTGATGATGCGCGGGAACTTGCTGACGTGATCGAGGAACAACCCGAGGTTGTGATAGTTGCCCTCGAGCTGCAGCGCGATCGGCCACTCCGCGTGCATTTCCCTGGTCGTGATCGCCTGCGGGCGGAAACCCAGCACGCGAAGGTTCGACTGTGTCGCCAGCGTCTGGACGCGGCGCAGCAGATCGCCCACGTCACGTTCGTCGGGCAGAATCGGCTTCAACGACGCCAGCCGCGCTTCGAGCGTGCCGATCTCCTTCTTGAACTCCGGCAACTGGCGCGCCATCGCCTGGCCCTTGCTGATGCGGCCGCGGATGTCGCTCAACTCCGTCGCCTTGGCCTGGAGCTCGACCTGTTTCTTCGACTCGTAGAAGTAATAGAACGCGCCCATCAGCGCGACCGAGATCAGGACGAACGCGCCGATCTGCGCGTACCACGGCAGCTTGGAGAGACTGAGATTAGCCACGCTTGCGTCCTTTCGCGCCGGGCGGCGGCGGCGCCACCGATTCGACGCCCGCCATCTGGAACGTGCCGCGGATCGTGAAAGCGATCAGCTCGGGGCCTTCCTTATCGCCGCTCTCCACCGTGCTCTCGATGATTTCCACCGGGCGGATGAAGTAGCGTGAGGCCTCGAGGTTGCCGATGAAGTCCGACAGCGACGTCAGCGTCAGGCAGCGGCCCTCCATCGTCAGCGTGTAGCCGTTCTGCTGCATGCCGGTCAGCCACGTCATGTCGGGGAGCGCCTTGCTGATCTGGTCGACCATGTGCACGGGCGCCGTCTGGCCCTTGCGCAGCTCGTCGATCAGCGCGACGCGCGCTTCCAGCAGCTTGCGGCGGTTCTCGAATTCCTGGACCTGCCTGAGGATTTCCTGCAGGCGCGCTTCCTCGCGGGTGGCCGCTTCGATCTCGCGGGCGACCTGGGCTTCTTCCTGGCCGAGCGCCCAATAACGCCAGCCGATCAAAGCCACGGTCAGCACCAGCAGCAGGCTGCCGATGACCATCAGTTTCTGGCCGGCCTGCATGCCGGGCGATGCCGCCTTGGCGGCGCGGCGCTCGGTGGCAAGGAGGTTGATGCGAATCATCGGTCACCCACCTTGCGAAGCGCGAGACCCATCGCGACCGCCGCGACCGCGCCATATTCGTCGGGGCTGTCGATGCCGACCTTCTTCGGGTCGCATCCGACCTGGCGGAACGGATCGAACTGCTCCACCTCGGTGGCGAAGCGCTCGCGCAGCGATTCCGCGAAGCCTTCGACGCGCGAGGCGCCGCCGCTCAGCATGATGCGATCGATGCGATCGTTCGACGCCGTCGCCTTGAAGAAGTCGAACGTCTTCTCGACTTCGAGCAGTACGTTGTCGGTCATGGCGCGCAGCACCGCGCGCGCGTCCTCGTAGGTCGCGCCGTCGACGTCCTGGCCCTTCTTCAACTGCTCCGCGCTCTCGTACGGAAGGTTCAGTTCCTTCTGTACCGCCTCGGTGAAGGCGTTGCCGCCCATCGAGACGTCGCGCGTGAACACCGACTGCGAGCCCGACAGGATGTTGATGTTGATCGCGCTCGCACCGGCGTTGAGGATGGCCACGACCGCGCCCGGCTCGAAGCCGTAGTTCGCCTCGAACGCGTTCTGCAGCGCGAACACGTCGACGTCGACGATGACGGGGGCCTTCCCCGCCTGCGAGATCACATTCGTGTAGTCGGCGATCTTGTCCTTCTTCGCCGCCACCAGCAGCACTTCCATGCTGCCCTGGGTGTCCTGGCCCGTGCCGGAATCGAGGATCTCGTAATCGAGATTGACGTCCTGGATGTCGAAGGGGATGTACTGCTCGGCCTCCCAGTAGATCGACTCGGAGAGCTCCGCTGCCGTCATCGACGGCAGCGTGATCTTCTTGACGATCACGGAATTGCCTGACAGGGAGGCGACGACGTCCTTGGCCTTGAAGCGCTTGTTGGCAAAGAGACGCCGCACAGCGTCGGCCACCGCGCCACCATCGATGATGGCGCCGTCGACGATGCTGTCGGGCGGGACGTGCTCGACCCCGATGGCCGACACGCGGAACCCTTTCCCGGCGGGTTTCAGTTCGATCGCCTTAACGGAACTCGACCCGATGTCGAGGCCCACGAGGCTTTTAGCTCGGCGGAACAGCACGTTTACTTGTCTCCAGACTCGACCCAGCTGAGCAAACCGAATACCAGCCAGAACGAGCTTGCTGATCCAACAAATTCGGCCCTGAATACCGGAATTGGCGTTTCAGAGCAGCTTGGGGTGTTCCCATCACTTACAAAACTGCAAGTCGCTGACGCTTTCTGCAGTTGCGCGGGAGCTTTTGGAACACTTGCCCTGCCAGTTGGCCTTATCGGAAGCTGTTTGGGCTCACTACAGTCCCTCCCCCGTCTTTTGGGTTCCAAAAACGCTTCTCTGGGCTTATTCGGGGCGAAAAGCCCTGTTGCCAGCTTGTCCCTCCCCCGAAATCCGTGTATGATTTGGGTTTGCCGTCCTCCCCGTGGAGGGGCTAGAGAGCTGTGCGCACGCCGTTCGATCACAGCGATAGATCAGCAGGAATCAGTAGGAATTAGCGGATGCCAACTTACGTACCACCCGTGAAGTCGATGCCCACCAAGTGGCATGTGATTGATGCCAAAGGCAAGGTGCTCGGCCGCATCGCGACCGGCGCCGCGAAGCTCCTTCAGGGTAAGCACAAAGCCATTTACACGCCTTACCTCGACACCGGCGATCACGTCGTGATCATCAACGTCGCCAAGGCCAAGTTGACCGGACGCAAGGAAGATCAAAAAGTCTATCGGCGTCACAGCGGCTACCCCGGCGGCCTGCGCGAGGATCGCGCCAAGGTCGTGCGCGCGGAAAAGCCCGAGCGCATGATGGAAGAAGCCGTCCGCGGCATGCTCCCGAAGTCGAAGCTCGGTGACGCGATGTACCGCAAATTGAATGTCTATGCGGGCGACAAGCACCCGCATGTTGCGCAGTCACCCACCGTCTTCGAGGTCGCATAACTTGGCAAGCACTCAATACTACGCAACCGGGCGCCGCAAGGAATCCACCGCCCGCGTGTTTCTCCGGCCCGGTACGGGCGCTATCAAAGTCAATCAGCGCGAGTTCGCAGAGTTCTTTCCGCGTGAGACCCTCCGCATCCTGGTGAAGTCCCCGCTGCTGCTTACCGAAACTCAGGAACAGTTCGATGTGCTCTGCACCGTCAGCGGTGGCGGCGTGTCGGGCCAGGCCGGCGCCATTCGCCTCGGCATCTCCCGCGCGTTGTGCGAGTTCAACATCGAATTCCGCCCGCGGCTCAAGAAAGACGGCCTGCTGACGCGCGACGCGCGCGCGAAAGAGCGCAAGAAGTACGGGATGGCCGGCGCCCGTAAGCGGTTCCAGTTCAGTAAGCGTTAAACATGGCAGCCATGGATGGAGGCTCTTTGACCCCGCTCGCGATGAAGGACCTGCTCGAAGCAGGCGTGCATTTCGGACATCAGACCAAGCGCTGGAATCCCAAGATGAAGCCGTTCATCTTCGGCGAACGCAGCGGTATTTACATTCTCGACCTCGGCAAGACCGTCAAGCACTACCGCGAGGCAGAGGATTTCGTCCGACAGCTCGCCGCCGAAGGCAAGACCATCCTGTTCGTGGGCACCAAGCGCCAGGCGCAGGACGTGGTCGCGGAAGAAGCGTCACGCTGCGGCATGTACTACGTCAACGAGCGCTGGCTCGGCGGCTTGCTGACCAACTTCGCGACCATTCAGCGCAGCATCGCGCGGCTGCGCGATCTCGAGGCGATGTCCACCGACGGCCGCTATGAGTCGATGCCGAAGAAGGAAATCGCCAAGGCCGAAAAAGAAAAGCGCAAGCTGGTCAAGAACCTCGAAGGCATCCGCAACATGGGCCGGCTGCCCGACGCGTTGTTCGTCATCGACACGCGCAAGGAACAGATCGCCGTCGACGAAGCGCGCAAGCTGAAGATTCCGGTGATCGGCATCGTCGACACCAACTGCGATCCGGATCAGGTCGACTACGTCATCCCCGGCAACGACGACGCGCTTCGCTCGGTGAAGCTGTTCGTGTCGCGCATTGCCGACGCGGTGATTTCCGGCCGCGGCGAGCGCGAGTCGGCAATGGCCGAGCAGGCGCAGAGCCTCGCCGACGACAAGGCCGCTGACGAAGCGCGCCGCACGGTGCGCCCCGCGGACATCCGCAAGCCGCAGCGCCCGGCAGAGACCCCGGCGCCGACTGTCTAAACGTCGGCTTGTCTCGACAAAGCTCGTCGAATTGCAGCGAGCGAAGTCGGACGGCTCCCCCTCTCGCGCCGGCTGCCTCAAAACCGCCGGCGCGATTTCTGTACAACACTGAGGGCTACGGGCTTGCGGACTTACGGGCTTGGCAAGGCCCGTCGGCCCGTAGACCGTAAGCCCGCAAGACCTGAGTTTTGGAGAAAGCAATGGCAGCGACAGCAGCACAAGTCAAGGAACTACGCGACAAGACCGGCGCCGGCATGATGGATTGCAAGGGCGCGCTCGACGAATCGGGCGGCGACATCGAAAAGGCCATCGAGATCCTGCGCAAGAAGGGCCTGGCCCAGGCGGCCAAGCGCGCCGGCCGCCTCGCCAAGGACGGCGTCATCGGCCATTACATCCACATGGGCGGCAAGGTCGGCGTGCTGGTCGAAGTGAACTGCGAGACCGATTTCGTCGCGCGTACCCCCGACTTCCAGACGCTGTCCAGGGAGATCGCGATGCACATCGCCGCCGCGAGCCCGCTGGTGGTGAAGCGCGAGGATCTGCCCACCGACAACCTCGAGAAGGAAAAGGAAATCTATCGCGCGCAGTTCGCGGCCCAGAACAAGCCGGCGAACGTGATCGACAAGATCGTCGAGGGCAAGCTCGAAAGCTACTACGCGCAGGTCTGCCTGATGGACCAGCCCTCGGTGCGCGATCCCAACGTCACGATCAAGCAGATGGTGGCGGCGGCGACGGCCAAAACCGGTGAGAATGTCACCATCACGCGGTTCGTTCGCTTCAAGCTGGGCGAAACTTTCGAACAATAGTTATAAGGGTTACAAGAGTTACAAGGGTTACAAGAGTTACGTGGGTTGAACGCTAACTTTCGTGACCTTTGTAACCCCTGTAACTTTTGTAACCTATATAATCTGTGTTTGTGCCTGAGTCTTCCCCGCCGAGTCCCCACTACAAGCGCATCCTTCTGAAGTTGTCGGGCGAAGCCCTGATGGGCAACGAGCCGTACGGGATCGATCCGGCCGTCGCGACGCGGATCGCGCAGGATATCGCCGAAATCCAGGCGCTCGGCGTCCAGACCGCCATCGTCATCGGCGGTGGCAACATCTTCCGCGGCCTGGCCGCCAGCGCGCGCGGCATGGACCGCTCGACC
>JAYWEJ010000018.1:0-14456 GCA_043779345.1 Acidimicrobiia bacterium
GCCGCGGCCGGCGTGCTGATCAAGGGGGGCGAGCCGCTCGAACGGCTGGCGGGAGTCGACACGGTGGTCTTCGACAAGACCGGCACCCTGACGGAAGGCCGGCCGGCGGTCGTCGATTCACTCGTGATCGGCGATCGTGAAATGGTCCTTGCCACCATCGCGGCGGTCGAGGCGAAGTCGGAACATCCGCTCGCAAAGGCCGTGGTTGCCTTTGTCCTGAACAGTCCGCCTAACCACCTTCGCCAAGGCTACGGTGGTCAAGAAGGCGGACGCTCCACTGTCGAGGATTTTCTCGCGGTCGCGGGCCGCGGTGTGTTCGCGACCGTCGACGGCCATCGCGTGATCGTCGGCACGCAGGCTCTCCTCAAAGAGTCCGGCATCGACACCTCAGTGCTCGACGCTCGCGCAACGGAATGGACGTCACAGGCGCGCACGGTGGTCTTCGCCGCGATCGATGGCCAGTCGGCCGCGGCGTTCGCGATTGCCGACACCCTCCGCGCCAACGCCGGCACCATCGTCGAATCTCTGAAACGGCGTGGTTTGCGTGTGGTCATGCTGAGCGGCGATCGGAAGGCGACGGCTGACGCGATCGCGCTCCAGGCCGGGATCGAGACAGTCATCGCCGAGGTCCTGCCCGATGGCAAGGTGGACGCGATCAAGTCGCTCCAACAGGGCGGACACCATGTCGCGATGATCGGTGACGGCCTGAACGATGCGCCGGCGCTGGCGCAGGCCGACATCGGCATGGCGATGGCATCGGGCACCGACATCGCCGCCGAGGCCGCGTCGGTCACGCTGATGCGAAGCGACCTTGCCGGCGTCGAACAGGCGATCGTGCTCGCGCGCAAGACGATGAAGACAATGAAGCAGAACCTGTTCTGGGCGTTCGTTTACAACATCGTCGGCATCCCGGTGGCGGCCGGCGTGCTCTACCCGGCGTTCGGGATCCTGCTCAGCCCGATCCTCGCGAGCGCGGCGATGGCGTTCAGCTCGGTGAGCGTGGTGTCGAACAGTTTGCGATTGAAAGGAATCAGACTCTCGTGAAGCACAAATCCACCTCCGCCAGGGCTACGGCGGGCGGGCATGCGGACGCCGTCGATCCGGAGATCAAAGGCGCGAACCTCAAGCGCCTCCGCCGGATTGAGGGCCAGGTCCGCGGCCTGCAGAAGATGGTCGAAGAGGATCGCTACTGCCCCGATGTGATCACGCAAATTGCGTCGGTGCAGGAGGCGTTGCGGGGCGTCGGGCGGCAACTGCTGCGCAATCACCTCAAACACTGTGCGACCACCGCGATCAAGAAGGGCCCGGCCGAGGCCGACCGGACCTATGACGAGCTGTTGGAACTGATTACGTCGATCAGCCGATGAGAAATAACGAATAACAAAGAACAGATAACAAACAGAAGTTCGTTATTCGTTCTTTGTTGTTTGTTATTTCAGTAAGTCGATAGCGGTCACGAAGCGTGGCTCGATGTCGACGGGCACCGACGTCAGCTTGTCCAGGACCGCCTTCGCCTGCGGCCGCAGGACGCCGAGCGTATCGAGCATCTGCTTGGCCTTGGCGTAGCTGCCTTCGGCCTGCAGCGTCATGATCTCTCGCGTCAACCCGATCACGGCCTCGCGGACCCTGGCCGCGTCGATGCTGAACGTGCCGTCACCATTGACCTTGAATGCGCCGTTGTCGACCAGGTAGTTCAGCTGAATCGCCTGGCCGCGGCCGTGCGCCTCGTTGACACCAAAGCGCAGCGAGCGAAACGCCGACGCCAGGAACGTGGTGTACATCGTTTTTTCGAAGCTTTTATCGAGCTGGCCCTTGTCGACCAGGAACTGCAGCGCGAAGAGGCCGGAGATGTCAGCTTTCGCTTCCTCGATCGTGCTGTAGGTGTCCTTCAGCTCCTGCCGGACCGTGGTGGTGCGGCCGCCGACGGTGATGTCGTGCGGGCCGAGGCCGTGCATCATCTCGTGCATGAGGATGTGCGTGAAGAACGCGTCGAAGGCGATGTTGCCCTGGTCGGCCGACGACAGCGCGACTTTCGAGATCGGCAGCAGCACCTTGTCGAACTTCGCCTGCTGGTTGTTCTTCAGCATGACGCGCTTGCTGCCTTTTTCGCGAATGACGCGCTCGTCGTTGGGCAGGTTGAACGCCGCGGTCTGGACGCCGCGATTGCCGTCGCCGGCCGAGAACACGGTGTTGACGACGGCGATCGGCGCGAGCGCGCCGAGCTTGGGATTGCGGTACTTCGGATCGATCGGCAGGTTGTCCTCGATCTCCTGCAGGGCACCGGAGAATCGCTGCAGCTTGTCCGACTCCGCCTTGTCCTTGACGGTGATGAACGCTTCGAAGGCGGCCTTGTAGTTGAACCACTCGTCTTCGTAAACCTCGTACGGCCCGATCGTCGGCTCGATGGTCGCGTCGAGCTCCATCCACTTGACGTCGCTGTCGTAGTAGTCGTTCGACGCGAAGGCAGCGGCGCGTGATTCGAGGAACGCCTTCAGCGTCGGCTGCGCGGTGGCGGCCGCGGCGGCGCGCAGGTGTTGCGCCGCAATCGCCAGTTCACCCTGGTATTCAGTGCTGTAAGGCACCGCGACGAACCTGCCGTCGGGTCCACGGCGAATCGTCGTGAAGAAGCCGGTCGCCGCCGTCTTGTCGGCGCCGCCGAGTGAGTTGATCCACTTCTCCACGTCGGCCTTGGTCGCGCCCTCCGGGTAGTAATTCGCGGACGGCAGCTTCTCCGGCGCGCCGGGAATGATCACGGCATTGTGATCGAGCCGCGCCCACGGCCCCTTGTTGATCAGGAACTCATGCAGCCGCGCCTTGCCGAGCGGCGATTCATCCTTGATCAGGTGGTAGAGCATCGACTCGTTGCCGGCCCACACCTGCTCGAGGAACAGCGCGTCCATCACCTGCGCCGCGCGCACCATGTGCGCGAGCGCCTCGCGCTCGTTGGCCGGCAGGCCGGTGATGTCGGCGGTCAGGTCGGTCGGCGCGAAGCGCGCCGATTTCGATCGCAGATCGGCGACGCCTTTATCGACCGCCGGCGCCGGCGCCGGCGCCGGCGCGCGGCAGGCCGCGAGGGTAGTGACTAACGATGCTGACGCTACGGCCATGATCACTCTCTTCATGATTGCCTGTTGGCCTGACGGCCTGATGGCCTGATGGCCTGCTAATGAACACCCGACGATCCGTGTAGCATCGAGGGCTCGGCGCCCAGGCGCCTGATCGCCGTTTCCCACATCGAATCGGAGGAGGTTTCGAAAATCAGATCGGCTTGGACCGGCGCCAGCAGCCACGAGCCCTGGGCGAGCTCGACGTCGAGCTGGCCAGAGCCCCATCCCGCATAGCCGACCACCATGCGCACGCCCGGATCCGGCGCGGACTCGAGCGTCCTGCGCACCAGCGTCGCCGACGCCGAGAGGTAGATGCCCTTCATGATCTCGAGTGCTTCCGGATCGAGATCGTGCTTCGCGGTCAGGACCCAGGCGCGGGTCGGCTCGACCGGTCCGCCGGTGTAGAGATGCAGGCCCGGGTGGATGTCGAGCGGATGATCGGCCGTGACGATCGTCATGGCCAGCTCGTCCATGCGGCGGTTCAGCACCAGCCCGAACGCGCCATGCGCGCCGTACTCGGCGAGCAACACCACCGTCTTTGAAAAATTGGGATCCAGCATCTGCGGCATCGACACCAGCAGAACCGGGGCGAGAGAGGCGTTCGCCATTCCTTGATACTAGCAGGCTCCGAGCGACGCGCTATTTGCCGAAACGGCCATCGAGGTCCGCAAACGGCACGGCTTGACCCAGCGTCTTGAAGGTCCCCTGCTTCGCGATCTCCGTCGCCGCCGCCAGGAAGCCTGTCCACGCCGTGCGCGCCAGCCCGCCGCCGACGCTGATTCGCCGCACGCCCATCTTCGCCAGTTCCGCCACCGTGGTGAAGTCGGCGCCGACCAGGACGTTGACGGGTTTCGGGGCGACCGCATTGACGACCGCGACGATGTCGTCTTTGGTGCGGAGGCCGGGCGCGTACAGACAATCCGCTCCCGCTTCGGCATACGCCGTCAGGCGTCGAATGGTCTCCGCCAGGTCCGGGCGTCCACACCTGAAGCCCCAGTTGCGCGAGCAGGCGCGCGCTGCCGATATCCCACGGGTTGGGAATGACGAAGCAGCCTGATTCGTGAAGCCGATGAAACACGTCGTAACGGTTCGCCATTACGACATCGTAGCGTGAGGTCCCTAGCGGATGTACCAGCTGGCGATGAACATCAGCCCAAACACTGCCGGCGCGATCGGGGCCTTGTGGTCGTCGTTGAAGCGAACGCCGGCCGCCGTCCACACCACCGCGGCGATCGCCAGCACCACGGCGCCGGCGAAATCGTCATCGGCCGAGACGACGGTGTCGCTCAGGACGCGAAAACAAAGAGAGCCGAGCACCGCCGGCCCAAGCCAGAGGCCGGCACGCAGTAGTTCGTCGAACTGGTTAATCATTCGAACCCACCAGCCAAATTGTCGGAGCTCGACAATAGTAGTCGGTCGCGGGTCAATCCGCCACTGGCAATCGCTGGCGCGCCCATTCGACGGCGTTGTGGACCGCGGGCGTCAGCGAGCTTCGGGCCGCATTCTTCACACCTTTGCCCGGTCGATCGAGCACCGCCGCAAGCGACCCGTCGTCGCTGTTCCCGATGATCGTCGCCAGATTGCGCCGCAATCGCGACAGCGGCACGTACGTGATCGCGCTCCCCTTGATGATCGCGTGCAGCTCGTCGTCTGACTGCTGCCACAGCTGCGCAGCCGGCAAGCCATGGCGCTGGGGTCCGTGCCACACCGGATCGGCGGTCACCGCGGCGCCGAGATTCCACGGGCACACGTCCTGGCAGATATCGCAGCCCCACGCGTGCTGGCCGATCTGCGCGCGCTGCGCTTCGGGGATCTCGCCTTCGGTTTCGATCGTCAGATACGAAATGCACCTGGTCGCATCGAGCTCGCGCGCGTCGACGATGGCGCCGGTCGGACAGGCGTCGATGCACAGCGTGCACGACCCGCATTGATCGAGGGCCGGCGCGTCGCTCTCGAACGCGAGGCTGGTCGCGATCCCTGACAGGAACATCCACGAGCCGAGGCCGGGATTGATCACGCACGAGTTCTTGCCGATCCACCCGACGCCGGCATGATGCGCGAACACCCGTTCCTGCACCTGGTGCTTGTCGACGAAGTGCGCCGCATCGAATGGAACCGGCGCGCTCGCTTTCATCCACTCGATGAACGCCAACAGGCGATCCTCGATGACCTTGTGATAATCCTGGCCGCGAGCATAACGAGCAATCTTGATGGCATCGCTCGCGGTTCCCGGTTCCCGGCTCCCGGTTCCTGGGTCGGTGTTGTAGACGGTTCCCATGACGATGACCGACTTCGCGGTCGGCAGAAAGTGGCGGATGTCGGCGCGAACGTGCGCCGACTTTTCCATGTAGTCCATCTCGCCCGCATAGCCGCGGGCGATCCATTCGGAGAGGAAGCCGAGCTCCGGAAAGGCAGCGGCGGGCGCGATGCCGCAGACGTCGAAACCAAGCCCGGCGGCGTGTTGCTTGATCGCTGCCGGGCTCAGCACGTTACTGGCTCTTCTTGACGAGCTGTCGCAGCACGTACGGCAGGATGCCGCCGTGCGAAAACGCGACCAGCTCTTCGGGCGTGTCGATGCGGGCGATCACCGCGAACGTCTTGAGCGAGCCGTCCTCGGCGCGCGCCGTGACCAGGATCTCGCCGCGCGGCGACAGCGCCGCGCCCGCGCCGGCAAAGGAAAACACCTCGCGGCCGGTGATGCCGATGGTCGTCCCGTTCTCGCCGATCGTGAACTGCAGCGGCAGCACACCCATGTTGACGAGGTTGCTGCGGTGGATGCGCTCGTAGCTTTCCGCGATGACGGCCTTCACGCCGAGCAGCATGGTGCCCTTCGCCGCCCAGTCGCGCGACGATCCGGAGCCGTATTCCTTGCCGGCAATCACGACGAGCGGCACACCGTTGGCCACATACTTCATCGCCGCGTCGTAGATCGGCATGACTTCGCCGCCAGGCAGATACGACGTCACGCCACCTTCGATCCCCGGCACCATCAGGTTCTTGATGCGGGTATTGGCAAAGGTCCCGCGCATCATCACTTCGTGGTTGCCGCGGCGGGCGCCGTAGGAATTGAAGTCGTTCGGCTCGACGCCATGCGCGATCAGGTATTTGCCTGCCGGGCTATTGGCCTTGATGTTGCCGGCCGGCGAGATGTGATCGGTCGTGATGCTATCGCCGAGCACCGCGAGCGCGCGCGCTTCGCGCAGATCCGAGGGCGGCGGCGGCGTCATCGACAGGCCTTCGAGGAACGGCGGCTTGCGCACATAGGTGGACGCGCTTTCCCACTGGAATCGCGCGCCGGTGGGCACCGGCAGGTTTCGCCAGCGCAGGTCGCCTTCGAAGACGCTCGAGTACTGCTGGCGGAACGCCTCCGACGTCACGCTGTGCAGCATCGCCTGCTGGATTTCCTTCTC
This sequence comes from Acidimicrobiia bacterium, assembly GCA_043779345.1. Taxonomy (GTDB): domain Bacteria; phylum Acidobacteriota; class Vicinamibacteria; order Vicinamibacterales; family UBA2999; genus 12-FULL-67-14b. The sequence goes on from JAYWEJ010000018.1 coordinate 6,518, forward strand.
GGTCGGCCAGATGTCCTTCAGGTAGACCGGCTTGCCGTCCGATCCCGTGCCGAGCGAATCCTTCGACACGTCGACGTTCATCGATCCCGCAAGGGCGTACGCGACCACCAGCGGCGGCGACGCCAGGTAGTTGGCGCGGACGTCCTGCTGGATGCGGCCCTCGAAGTTGCGATTGCCGCTCAACACCGACGCGACCACCAGCCCGCGCTCGTTGATCTCCGCGGAAATCTCCTCGCGCAGCGGCCCGCTGTTGCCGATGCAGGTCGTGCAGCCGTAGCCAACGAGATTGAAGCCGAGGCGATCGAGATAAGTGTCGAGGCCGGCCTTCTTCAGGTAGTCGGTGACGACCTTCGATCCCGGCGCAAGGCTGGTCTTGACCCACGGCTTGCTCGTCAGGCCCTTCTCCACCGCCTTCTTCGCGACCAAACCCGCGCCGATCATCACGCTCGGGTTCGAGGTGTTGGTGCAGCTCGTGATCGCGGCGATCACCACGGAGCCGTGTTCGAGCTTCGTGACGGTGGCGACGCCGGCCGCTTGCCCTGAGCCTGTCGAAGGGCCTGCACTCGCCTGGATCTTGACGCCCTTCTTCAGCTCTGCGAGGGCGGCGGCGAACGACGGCTTGGCCTTCGACAGCGGCACGCGATCCTGGGGACGGCGCGGGCCGGCGAGGCTCGGCTCAACCGACGACAGCTCGAGCTCCATCGTTTCGCTGTAGCTCGCGTCGGGAGAATCGGCGGTCCTGAACAGGCCCTGTGCCCGCGCGTAGGCCTCGACCAGCGCTATCTGCTTCGCGTCGCGACCGGTCAGGCGCAGGTATTCGAGCGTCATGTCGTCGATCGGAAAGATCGCGACCGTGGACCCGTACTCCGGGCACATGTTGCCGAGCGTCACGCGATCGGCAATCGTCAGGTTGGCCAGTCCGGAGCCGAAGAACTCGACAAACTTTCCGACCACGCCCCGCTTGCGGATCGCTTCGGTGATCGTCAGCACGAGATCGGTGGCGGTCGCGCCCTCGGGCAGCCTGCCGGTCAAACGGTAACCAAGCACCGGCGGAATCAGCATCGAGCTCGGCTGGCCGAGCATCGCGGCCTCCGCCTCGATGCCGCCGACGCCCCAACCGACCACGCCCAGTCCATTGACCATGGTGGTGTGCGAGTCGGTGCCGAACACGGTGTCGGGATACGCGATCGCACCGCCGGCTTCTTCGTCGCGGCATACCACTCGCGCGAGGTATTCAATGTTCACCTGGTGGACGATGCCGGTCTCAGGCGGAACGACGCGGAAGTTGCGGAACGCGGTCTGTCCCCATCGCAGGAACACGTAGCGTTCGCGATTGCGATGGTATTCGAGATCGGCGTTGAGCGCGAGCGCGCCCGGCGTGCCGTAATGATCGACCTGCACCGAGTGATCGATGACGAGCTCGACCGGCTGCAGCGGGTTGACCTTCTGCGGATCGCCGCCGAGCGCGACAATGCCGTCGCGCATGGCCGCGAGATCGACCACGCAGGGCACGCCGGTGAAGTCCTGTAGCAGCACTCGCGCCGGCATGAACGAGATCTCGGTCTGGGTCATCACCGTCGGATCCCACGACGCGAGGGCCCGAATGTCGCCCGCCTTCACGAACGCGGCGTCTTCACGGCGCAGCAGGTTTTCGAGAAGGATCTTCAGCGAATACGGCAGCTTCGCGACGCCCGGGAACTGCCGCTCGAGCGCGGGCAGGCTGAAAATGCTGACGGTGTCGGCGCCGACGGTTAATGCTGTGCGGGTGTTGAAGCTATCGAGACTGGGCATGATGAATTCCGATCTTATCAAGGAACGCCCGCACCACCTGGGAAGGGTCTTGTTTCTCGCCGTCGACGGCGTAATTCATCCGGCGCATCTCGGCGCCCGAGATCGCACCTGCCAACCGGCGCAGTGCGTCGCCAATTTCGGGATGCTTCAGCAACACGCTGGCGCGCGCCAGCGGCACTGCCTCGTAGACGGGAAAATAGTGGCGATCGTCTTCCAGCACGACGAGACGCTGCGATTCGATCTGGCCGCTGGTCGCATCACCCGCGGTGACGTCGATCTCACGCGCGGCGACCGCGCGGTAGATCAGGTTCAGATCCATCGTGCGCGGCTGCCCCGCCAGCTGCAGGCCATACGCGGCGACGAGGCCCTTAAAACCGTCCGGACGCTCGAGAAACTCGTAACCGAAGCCCGCCCTCGCGCCGGCGAACTTGTTGAGATCGCCGATCGTCCGGAGGCCCAGCCGCGTGGCATCGTCCGCCCGCACCAGCATCGCAAAGGTGTTGTCGTAACCGAGCCGCGGCAGCGTGGTCACACCGAGAGCCGCGTAGCGATCGCGAATCTGCGCGAACACGTGATCGGAGTTGGTCGAGGGCGGCAGGTTGAAGATCGCCGTCAGGGATGTTCCTGAATATTCCACATACGTATCGATGCCGCCGCTGACGAGCGCCTGGTGCGCAATGGCGGTGCCGCCAAGATTGAAGCGCCTTGCGACGTTCAATCCCTGCCGCTCGATGACCTGCGCGACGAGCTCGCCGAGGACGATCTGCTCGGTGAAGTTCTTCGAACCGACGATGACATCGCGTCGTTCGGCGACGCCTGATGCCCAGAGCCCCGCGGCCGTCGACGCGATTAACAGCGTGGCCAATACCATCGCCGCGCCTACCGTCCGGCGGCGGGGATCGGCGACACGGCCGGCCAGGGCGAGCGCCGCATCGCACGCGATCGCCAGTAACGCGGCGGGGACGGCGCCCGCGAGAATGACCGTCGAGTCGACCATGGCGAGGCCGCGAAAGATGTAGTCGCCGAGGCCGCCGGCGCCAATCGCCGACGCGATCGTGGCCGTGCCGACACCGATCACCACCGCGACGCGAAGCCCGGACACGATCGACGGCAGCGCCAGCGGCCACTCGACCTGCGCCAGCACTTGTCGCGGCGTGAGTCCCATCGCGACCGCGCACTCGATCACCGTCGCCGAAACGCCTTGAATCCCCGTGATGGTGCCGCGCACCACCGGCAGGATCGCGTAGAGCGTCAGCGCCACGAGTGCCGTGCGCGTGCCAATGCCGCCGACGAGCGGCAGCGGAATCAGGAAACCGAAGAGGGCGAGGCTCGGAATCGTCTGTGCCAGGTTCGCGAGCCCGACGATCGGCTTGGCGATCGCCGCCCGCCTCGCCGCGAGGATGCCGAGTGGAATCCCGATCGCCGCGGCGATCGCCGTCGACGCCAGCACCAGCACGACGTGCTCGCCGAGTCGCGCGATGAACTCAGCGCGATGCGAGGCGATGAACGCGATCAGGGCGCTCATCCGCCTTCGCTCCCCTGGAACTTCGGGGCGACAGGTCTGGCCGCCACCAGCGCGGCCACCCGCGGGTCGGATGAGGCGCGGACGGCGGCGGGCGTGTCACACACGCAGATCTGCCCGTCGCAGAGCACCGCGACGCGATCCGCGAGCGCGAATGCCTCCGCCATGTCGTGCGTGACCAGGACCACCGAGCGACGAAGCGTGGCCTGGAGCCGCCTGAATTCGGCATGCAGCTCGGACTTCGTAATCGGATCGAGCGCGCCGAACGGTTCGTCCATCAGCAGCAGATTCGGATCCGCCGCCAGCGCGCGGGCCAGGCCGACTCGCTGACGCTCGCCGCCGGACAATTGATCGGGCCATCGGCCGCGGAACGTTTCCGGCACGAGGCCGACCATCGTCAACAACTCGTCGACGCGCGCGATCACCCTGGGATTGGCCCACTCCAGCAACCGCGGCACGATCGCGATGTTGGAGGCGACCGTCATGTGCGGAAAGAGGCCGGCATCCTGGATGACGTAGCCGGTCTGGCGGCGCAGCAGGATCGGATCCCACTCGAGCGTGGGCCGCCCATCGACGAACACCCGGCCGGCGTCGGGTTCGATCAGGCGGTTGATCAGCCGCAGGAGGGTGGTCTTTCCCGATCCGCTTCGCCCGACCAGCGCCACGACCTCGCCGGCGCCGATCGCGATCGACACGTTGTCCAGCACGCGGCGGCTGCCGCGGCTGGCCGAGACCCCGTCGAGCTGAACGGCGATGTCCACCTTCGCCAAGGCTTCGGCGGACAAGTCAGAAGCCAACGAACACGGAAAGGGAGAACGTCGGGTAGATCCGCATCTTGTCCTCGAAGTCGATGCCGTTGCTGCGGAAGTTGACGCGCGCATCGCCGCGCAGCCCGAGGGCGCGGCTCGATCCGTCCGCGCCGCGGAGCCAGTAGCGCGCCCCGCCACCCGCATAGTAGACCTGACCGGTCTCGGCGAGCGTGCGATCTTCGTGGAGCTGGCGGAGGAAGGTGGCGCCGCCCGACACGAAGGGCGCCATCCGCGCGCGCATCCGCGCGCCCATTCGAATCGGCAACTGCCACGTCACGCCGCCGGCGATCAGGTATTGCTGGAGCCGTTCGCCCTGCAGCTGCTGCGACGGCGCTTCCGCGTCGCCGGAAATTGCGACGCCGACGTGCGGCCGGGTCAGCGCCACGTCAAATTCAATGGCCGTCCGCCGCGTGACGGCGAAGCCAATCCGCAGCTCCGGCGCCGTCGCCGACGTCACCCTCGACCTGGCGATGAACAACGTCAACGGGGGCGGCGTCGCGCCGGTCGCATTGGCCCGCAGTTGCGCCGTGGCGGCGCCGATGTCGTAGGCGCCCGACCACACGGCGCCGGCGCCAACCGTGAAGTGGCGGGCGCGCAGTGCCGGCGCCTCTTGCGCGGACGCGGCCATCGGCGCCGCCGCAATGAACGCGAACGCGAGCCACGATGACTTCACTTCGACAGCACCCGGATCTCGATCGTCGGCGATGACCCGCCCTGCGGTGCCACCACCATCCGCGACGCATACGTGACGCGGAAATCGGTATCGATCGCTCCCGGAAAGAAGCTGTCCGGCTCCGCATCGTCAAGCGGCTCGGCCCGCAAGATGTAGGGACCCGGCGGGAGCCTCGCAATCACGAAGTCGCCAGCGCCATTGAGCGTGAAATTGCCGACGAGGATCCCGGTCTCGGGATTGAACGCGACCACGTGCGCGCCGATCACGCCGCGGCCGCTCTTCGTGACGCGGCCGACAATTCCTCCGGTGCCGAGGGTGGCCGGCCCCGGATAGAGATCGGAAATGCCGGCAACGTCGTCCGCGTGCAGCACGCGCTCCGCGATTGTGCCCGGGCTCATTGCGATCGGAAACATCACCGCGCCGCTGCCGACCACGCGGCGGCTCCCGCTGCTGTTGCGCTCGGTCTCCCCGATCGCGGAATGCCCGAGTCCCAGGAGGTGCCCGAGCTCGTGCAACACCACGGACTCGAGATCGACGCGATCGGGCCGGCCGTCGGCCGCGACCGAGAACGCGAACCGGGTGTTGAAGAAAATATCGGCTTCCGCGATCGCACCCGAAGTCGTGTCGATCATGAAGCTGGTCGAGCCAAGCACGCGGTCGAGATCGGGGCGATCGATGAACCCGAGCGTCGTCCTGCCGTCGACGCCTTCCGCCGCCGCCGAGGTCATGCCCTGAAAGGCGAACCGGACGTTGGCGGATCCGACGCGCGACCAGGTCGCCGCCGCCCGATCCACGGCCCCGAGCAGATCGACGGCCGTGACGCCGTTGCCGGGCCGATCGGACACGAAATACCCGATCGGCTGCTGTTTCCAGGTCGCATCAATGACGCGGCCGTTCACCATCGCGCCGAGCTTCAGGTACGCCAGCGGCGATGACGATCCGAGCGTCAACAGGATTGCAAGAATGACCGCCACGCACCGCATCATCGCGCTCCTGTTGCCAGCGCGCGCACCGCACCTTCAAAAGCGGCCAGCGGCACGGGCTTGCGGCGCACATCACCGCGAACGATGCGGCCGGCCGCCTCAATCACCGGCGGCACGACCAGCATTTCTCCAGAAGACACGTCAGGCTGGACGCGATAAATGCCCTGCGTGAGTCCGGTCGTGACCGGCAGCCGCGGGCCCTGCGCCGTCAGGAAGAAGACCGCGAGATCACCGGGCGCAAAACTCGGCGCGCCGGGAATGACATTCAAATAGCGCCCGACCTGCCCCCCCGGAACCGTGAAAGAGACCGACTCGCCGGCATCGCCCTTCATGCCGCGCAGGATCTCGACGGTCACGACGCTCTCGATGAACCGGCGATCGGCGGTCCACTGCGCGCGCACGCCGGCGACGCGGCCATACACCACCGACTGCGATTCGTTGACAAGCTGCTCGAAACTGAGCGGGACGACGGTGGTCGCGGCCGCGGTGAAGGTGAACAGGGTAATGAAGAAGGCGGCGAGAAGGCTACGGCGCATCGGACGAGTGTACGACATCGAGAACGGCCTCCGCCGCTCGATCGCTCGCGCCCGGTCCGCCGAGCTGGCGCCGCACGTCGTCGAGCGCGGCGATCATCGCATCCCGATGCGGCTGATCGTTCAGGATCCGCACCGCCTCGCTCGCCACCGCTTGCGGTGTGCACTCGTCCTGGATCAATTCGACGACGATGCGGCGGCCGGCGATCAGGTTCACCATCGCGTACATGTCGACTTTGGCGAGGCCCTTGCCGAGGCGGTAGGTTGTCGGCGAGAGCTTATAGAGCACGACCATCGGCTTGCCGTGCAGCGCGGTCTGCACGGTCGCGGTGCCCGATGCCGTGACGACCGCATCGCACGCGTTCAGCACGTCGTCGGTTTGCACGTCGGCAATGCGAAGCGTGACACCGCTCAGGCCGAACGGCTCGAACAGGCCATCGCCCAGATTGGGCGCGCGCGCGACCACGAACTGCAGGTTCGGGACCTGCGCCGCGATCGCCGGCACCGCCGCCGCGATCACCGGCGCCAGCCGCTCGAGCTCGTTCTTGCGGCTGCCGGGCAGGAGCGCCAGCACCCGCTTCGACGGATCGAGGTTCAGCTTCTTCAGGAATGCCTCGCGGGTCATGCGCGCCTTCGCGAGATCGATCAGCGGATGGCCGACAAATCGCACGTCGATGCCGGCCTTCTTGTAGAGATCCGCCTCGAACGGGAAGATCGGCAGCACGCGATCGACGCTGCGTTTCATCAGCTTGATGCGCGCCGGCCGCCACGCCCAGAGCTGCGGGCTGACGTAATAGATAACCGGGACGCCTTGCTGCTTGATGAACCGCATCAGCCGGAAATTGAAATCGGGATAGTCGATGACGACGAGCGCGTGTGGTCTCTGCTCTCGTGACGCCTGCGTCAGCTTGCGCAGCGTGGCGATCGATCGGGGGATCACGCTGAGCGCTTCGGTGAGGCCGGTGACGCTCAGTCCATGGAAGTCGGCAATCAGGCGGCCGCCGGCGGCGGCAAATCGCTCGCCGCCAAGGCCGAACACGTCGATATCGGGCTCGCGGCGCCGCAGCGCTTCGACCAGCGCGCCCGCGTACAGATCACCCGAGGCCTCGCCGCACGACAGCAGGAGACGCGTCACTCGGGCCCGCCTGCGCCCCCCGCCATTCAGCGGGCTACGGCGGGGCTCGCCGTAGCGACGGGCACTATCGGCGTCGCGAAGGCGGCCGCTCGCGACCCGCGCTTCGTCAGGTCTGGCGACAGCAAGTCGATGCGTTCGATCGGAATCCGCTCGTAGTTGCCGAGGCCGACGCCCTTCAGAGCGTTCACGAACTTGTCGGCATCGCCCACCAGCACGACCGACAGCTGCGCGGGCCGGATGAACCAGCGCGAGACGCGCTGAATCTCGTCAGGCGTCACCTTCAGGATCCGCTCGCGGTAGCGCGGCAGATCGTCCACCGGCAGCTCGTAGAACAGCTGATTGAGGACCTGTGTGGCGATCGCGTCCGGCACTTCGATGGTCAGCGGGAAGTGGCCGACCATGTAGTCCTGCGCGCCTTCGAGCTCGCCGTCGCTGACCCGCTCGCGCTGCAGGCGCGTGAACTCGTCGATGACGACGCGCAGCGCTTCGGCGG
>JAYWEJ010000019.1:0-6100 GCA_043779345.1 Acidimicrobiia bacterium
TCGCGCATCGAGGAAGCCGAGGAAATCGAATACACCGCCGAATCCTTCATCGTCGAAGAAGACAACGTCGTCATCGTCTCTCGCGATGGCTGGGTGAAGCGGCAGAAGGAAGTGAAGGACCTGTCGACAACGCGGTTGCGCGAAGGCGATCGCGTGCTGGCGGCCGTTGCCGGCAGCACCAGGGCGACGATGGTGTTCTTCAGCAACTTCGGCGTCGCCTATAGCAGCCGCATCGTCGACGTGCCGGCATCGACCGGTTACGGCGATCCGGTGCAGAAGCTGTTCAAGCTGAAGGACGGCGAGAAGATCGTCGCCGCGCTCAGCCTCGACCCGCGCGTCGCGAAGAAGATCGAGGCGAAGAAGGAAGGCGACGTGCCGCCGGTGCACGCGATCGCCGTCACCAGCGACGGCTACGCGATGCGCTTCTCGCTGCAGTCGTTCGTCGAAGCGAGCACGCGGTCGGGCCGCCGCTATGCGCGCACCGCCGACGGCGCGGAGGTCGTCACCGTCGCCATCACCACCGGCGAAGAGACGGTGATCGCCGCCACCGCGAACGCCCGCGCGATGCTGTCGAAGGCCGAGGAGGTCAATTTTCTCTCGGGACCGGGCCGCGGCGTGATCCTGATCAAGCTTGATTTTCCGGACGACAAGGTGATCGGCGCGATCGTGTCGTCGGGCGATCGCGATTTGCTGACCGTGGAAACGACGCGCGGCAGCGAGCAGACGATCAGCACGACCAAGTACGAAGTCACCGGCCGCGGCGGCAAGGGCAAGGAGCTGATGCAACGCGGCGGCTTCACGCGCGTGGTGCCCAACGAGGTGCCGGCGCCGATGATCGAGGGCGGCAGTAGCTAACTTCCTGACTGATAGGCAGAGGTCTCAAGTTGCAAAGCGATCTCCGTGCTCGCGAGGACATTCTCGGCGCGCTCATGACAGCGGAGACGGAAGTGGCCGACTTCTTCACATCACTAACGTCCGAGGAGCTTGCCCTGCGAACCGGCACAGCGTGGACGGCGTTAGAGCAATTTGATCACTTGAACACGGCTGTCAGCGCCGTCACGAAGGGCTTCGCCGCGCCAAAGCTCTTGCTGCGGCTACGGTTTGGTCGATCGAAGCAGCCCGGTCGCTCCTATGTTGATTTACGTGACGCTTACAGGGCCCGCCTGGCGGCCGGGGGTCGCGCCCCCGGCAGATTCGTTCCGACCGCGGTCGATTTGAATGGTGTTTCGATCGAATCGCGCCGTGACGATCTGGCAGAACGCTGGCGGCGGCGTAACCTCCGCCTGCGGGACGCCGTGGGTTCATGGAGTGAAAAGCAGCTTGATACGATCCGGCTGCCGCACCCGTTGCTCGGAACGATTACCGCCCGCGAAATGCTCTACTTCGCGGTTTACCACGCCGAGCATCACGTCGCGGCAACGAAGAAACGGCTGCCACGCTTCTCCGCGGACACGTAAGGCGCGCGACTACAGGCTGGCAAGATCGGCATCACTTGCTGAGGGGAGCTGCTATGCGTCCACGGCGTCGTCTGGCATTGACCGTTATTGTTTTCGGCTGCCTCGGTACCGCATCGTTCGGCGCGCGGCAGGCGCCACCGCGTGTGACTGCCCGAGAACTACTCGGCGTGTGGGATCTGGTCTCTTACGAAGACCATGACAAGAACGGCAAGATCTCGTACGGGTGGGGACAGCATCCATCAGGTGTCCTGACGTATTCACCAGGCGGTCGAATGACCGTCCAGTTCATGCGCGATCCGCGCGCGACGTTCGTTGCCGGTCGGGTGTGGGGTCGCGACAACCGCGAGCTGCTGCCGGCGGCGTCGGCGGCCGAGATCCGGGATGCGTATACCGGCTACTACGCCTATTTCGGGACCTACGATGTGGACGAGCGCGCACAGGTCGTAACGCACCATATCAAGGCGAGTCTTCGCTCTCACGAAGTCGGCGCGGACAACGTGCGGCCGTTCGAGCTCAAGGGCGATCGGCTGGTCCTGCGAGTTCCGGTGATTACCGATACCGGCGAAGCACGAACCCGATTGATCGTGTGGCGGCGAGCGGAAAGATTCGACCCGTAACACGCGTTTTGCGGAATCGTCGGAAGGCGGTTCCGACGAACTACTTCTTCGGGTTGTTCCTCACGATGAAGTCCGTCAGCGAATCGCGATAGAGCTCTGGCGCCAATCCGGCCATGTATGACGACAAGTGGCCGCGGTTCCGCAGGATCACTCGCTGAAAAAGCTTCGCTTCGCGCCACAGACGATGGGTGCGCGTGTACGGCTGATCGAACTCGCCGACGACCGCGAGGACGGGGAACTCGATCTTCGTCAGGTCCAGCACCGGCCGCGCGACCGCGGCGGGGACCGGCTGCGATGACAGCCGCGACGCATCTGCCTCGCCGGCGGCGACGCCGGCCTTCGCCGCTTCCGCTGCTTGCCGCGCGAGGTAACGCTTGCGCGCTTCCGCGTCGAGCGGCGCCGTGCCTTTCGGGTCTGGCGGGATCATCTTCGCGAACTCACTGCCTTCGTCTTCGCGCACGCCTGACCCTCCGAAGTGCGCGGTGATGAAACGCTCGGGCGCGCGAGCCATCAGCTGGCTCGTGATCGATCCACCCATCGAGAAGCCGCCGATGTGCGCGCGCTTGATGCCGAGCGCATCCATGAAGGCGATGACGTCGAGATCCATGTTCGGCGTGCGCTGCTGGCGCTTGCCGTCAGGTCCAACGGTCTGGCCGTGGCTGCGCATGTCGATCGCGAGCACGCGGTTGGTCTTGGCGATGCTTGGCCCGAACCCGTTCTGCATCCAGTTCAGCGCCGTCCCGCCCGAACCGTGGATCAGGATCACCGGCGTGCCGGTCCCCATTTCGAAATAGTGGAATTTCGTCCCGTCGGCGTGCGTCCAGAATTTGTCCTGCCAGCCGCCCGTGGCCATCGGCACCATCGGCAGCTCCTGGACCTGAGCAATCGCGATCCGGTGCATCGAGAAAACCGTGACGAAAACGGCGATCAGCAGTGCGGCCTTACGCATACGAACCTCCTCGGGAACTCAAAGCCGGTGGGATTCTACTCTCGCCCCGCAATACGCCGACAGGTATTCTTTAGGCCACCATGAAGCCGCACATCCTGCTGTTTGCGTCGCTCGCCGCTGTGTCCCTGCTGGCGCAGGATCGAGGTCCCTTCGATCTCGCGCTCGCGCCGGTTCCACCTGGCGCGCTGCGTTTGTCGTACGGCACCGATCCGCTGCAATTCGGCGAGCTGCGTGTGCCCGCCACCAAGGGACCGCATCCGGTCGCCATCGTCATTCACGGCGGCTGCTGGATGGCGAAGCTCGGCACGATGGATCCGCGCGCCGTCGCGATCGACAACATGCGGCCCCTCGCCCACGCCCTCACCGAAGCGGGCATCGCCACCTGGAATATCGAGTACCGGAGGATCGGCAATCCCGGCGGCGGCTGGCCGGGATCGTTTCGCGATGTCGCAGCAGCGGCGGATTTCCTGAAGACGATCGCCGCGAACCGTCAATTGGATCTGAATCGCGTCGTGTCGATCGGGCATTCAGCCGGCGGTCACTTCGCGCTCTGGCTGGCGGCGCGCCACCGCATTCCGGCAAGCAGCGACCTGTACTCGGCGGCGCCATTGAAAATGACGGGCGTGGTCGATCTCGATGGTCCCGGCGATTTGAAGGCGTCGCTGGCGATCCAGCAACCGGTCTGCGGAGGTCCCGTGATCACCGATCTAATCGGCGGATCTCCCGAGCAGCAACCGGATCGCTTTCGGGCGGCGTCACCGATCGAACTACTGCCGCTCGGTGTCCGCCAGGTGTTTCTCGCCGGCCGCATGTTCGGTCCGCAGGCGCCCGGATACGAAGCGGCCGCGACCAAGGCCGGGGATTCGATTCAGGTGTCGGTGAGCGACGCCGGTCATTTCGTGTTCATCGATCCGGCGTCAAGCATGTGGCCAACGGTGCTGAAGAGCGTGAAATCGGTGTTATTGCTTCCGTAGGTCGATCGTAACCGTGCCTGGTGGATCGATTGGGAAGGCAATGATCGCAGGACCAACGCGATGACCATTTACTTCGCCGGATCGATTCGCGGCGGCCGCGGCGACCAGGCCATCTACCTCCAGATCATCGAGCTGCTCACTCAGCACGGCACGGTGCTCACGGAGCATCTCGGCAGCGAGGCGTTGGGCAGTGCCGGCGAAGACCTCGCGGACAGCGACATCCACGATCGGGACCTGGAGTGGCTTCGCAGAGCCGATGTGCTCGTCGCCGAAGTGACGACGCCGAGCCTCGGCGTCGGCTATGAGATCGGTCGCGCCGTTGAGTGGGGCAAGCCGGTCGTCTGCTTGCATCGGTCATCCCCGGACCGCAAACTGTCAGGGATGATCGCAGGTTGCAGGGACGTCACCGTCTACGTCTATGACGACGTCACGGAGCTCCCGGGACTCCTGCGCCGTGCGCTGAAATGATCCAGTGAGGACCGGTCCCCTGCTCCATGATCACTGCTAAAGTTCCAGTCGTGGCTGAGCTAAAGACAAAAGCGACCAAGGCGAGCGTTCCGCAATTCGTCAACGCCATCGAAGACGATCAGAGGCGCAAGGACTGCAAGACGCTCCTCGCGATGATGACGAAAGCCACCAAAGTGAAGCCGGTGATGTGGGGCCCGGCGATTGTCGGTTTCGGCGTTCACGACTACGTCGGGGCCAGCGGCAAGCCGACCCGGTGGTTCGAGGTCGGCTTCTCGCCGCGCAAGGCCGCGCTCACGCTGTACCTGATGGGTGGCAAGGACGAACAGCTGCTCGCCAAGCTCGGTCCGCAAACGACCGGCGTCGGCTGCCTGTACATCAAGCGGCTCGAAGACGTGCACCAGCCGACGCTGCAGAAGCTGATCGACGCGTCGGTGAAGCGGCTGCGAGCGCTCGCGAAGCAACGGTGATCGCGTAGACAAAAAAAGGGCGCACTGACTAGTGCGCCCTTCCTGACTGAGAGTCGCGCCGCTTACTTTCGCTTCGCGATATTCAACTCACCAAGCTTCGCGACCATGTCCGGACCCGACGTCGCCGGTTTAACTTCCTTGTCGATGTGGAGGATCTTGCCGTCGGGCGCAATGTAGAACGTCCATCGCCGCGCGAACCCCGCGGCCGCGAGCACGCCATACTTGTTGGCGATTTCCTTCGACACATCGCTGAGGATTGGATAGTCCGCCTCGTGCATCTTCGCGAACTTGGTGTTGTCCTCGATGTTGTCGACGCTAATCATGTAGTACGCGACGTTGTATTGCCGAATCAGATCGCCGCTCTCACGGAGCGACTTGCATTCGGCCGTTCAACCACCGGTAAACGCTTTCGGGAACCACGCGAGCACCACTGCCTGCTTGCCGCGCGACTCCGCCAGCGTGTGAGTCTTGCCATCCGAACCCGGCGCCGAGAACGCGGGGGCCATGTCACCAACTTTTAATTCCACAGCGGGTGCCTGGGCCATCGCGCTCGTCGTCACCAGACTCAACGCCGCTCCGAGAGCGACTTTGAGCCACGACTTCATGCGCATTAGCTGATCCTCCACCGCGAAATGGTATCCCAATTGCACCGTGGAAGAAGTGTCATTAGCTCGGCCTTACCGGCGCGATTCGCGGCCTAAAATCGAATGGTGAGGGTCAGGGTTCGGCGGGGGCTGGTCATCCTGGCGGCAATTGCCGCCGGCCTGATGCTCGTCGTGATCGTCGCCGTGCACACGCCGATGGCCCGCGGCCGCGCGCTCGCCTGGGCCTCGAACTTCGTCACCCGTTACCACCTCGAGCTCGAGACGGCAAGTCTCAGCTACAACGCGATTACCCGGCGCATTACGCTGACCGACGTGCGCCTCGCGGCGACAGGCCACCAAGATCGTCCGTTCCTGGTCGCCAGCCGCATCGAGGTCAAGCTGCCGTGGAGCGTCTTCCGCCGCCGCTTCGCGATCGAACACCTCGTCATCGATAACGGCATCGTCGACATCGTTCGCGACAAGAACAACGTCGTCAACCTGCCGCCGTCGTCGGGCGGGCCGACGCCTGAGCGCGCGCGCCAGCTCGATATTCGATCGCTGACGCTGAACGGCCTCGACGTTCA
>JAYWEJ010000020.1:0-30168 GCA_043779345.1 Acidimicrobiia bacterium
GGTCAGGCGGTGGTGCCGGCGTCGATGACGATGGCCTGGCCGGTGATGGCGGCCGCGCGATCGGACACCAGGAAGGCGACCAGGTTCGCGACGTCGGCGGCGGTGGTGCCGCGCGCGAGGCACTCGTGCGACCGCAGACTCTTGACGATCTCTTCGGGCAACGTTGCGGTCATGTCGGTGGCTACAAAACCCGGCAACACCGCGTTAACGCGCACGTTTCGGCGGCCGACTTCGCGCGCCAGCGACCGCGTCATCCCAAGCAGCGCGGCCTTCGACGCCGCGTACGCGGTCTGGCCCGAGACACCAGCGACCGCCGCCAGCGACGACACGTTGACGATCGCGCCGCGGCGACGACTCATCATGTGAGGCAACACCGCGCGGCAGCACCGAAATGCGCCGCTCAAATTGACGTCGAGCGTGGCGTCCCAGTCGGTGTCGTTGGTCATCGCCAGCAACGCCTGCGCGCGGCGGCCGGCGTTGTTGACCAACGCCTCGATCGGGCCGACCGACGACTCAATCTCGGGAAGAAGCGTACCGGGCGCGTTGCGATCGCTCAGATCGAGCGCGAAGGCCCGTGCCCTGCCGCCCGATCCTTCGGCGACCGCGCGGGCCGAGGCTTCGTCGGAGTGATAAGTGAACGCAACGGTCCACCCCCCCTCCACCATCGCTTCGACAATCGCCCGCCCGATGCCGCGGCTGCCGCCCGTCACGAGACCGACGCTCATGACGACGCTCCGTATCGAGCGCGAAAGACGCCGGCGGCAATGCGCACGCTGTCGGTGACCGGCCGATAATGGCTGGTGCCGCGGCCGTCAGCCTTGCCGAGCTTGACCGGTGTCGTGACGACGCGCAGCCCGAGTCGAGCGGCGCGAACCACGACGGCGCTCTCCGCTTCGAACCCGGTTTCGAAGAAGCCGGCTCTCTCAATCACCTGGCGCGTATAGAGACGGAAGCCGGTCTGGACGTCCGAGAACAACTGACCGGCCGCCCATGAGATCGCGCGCGACGACAGGCGATTGCTCATCCTGCGCAGATTGCTCATCTGGGCAAACAGGTGGTCGCGCGTCCCAAGAACGAGGTCGGCCTGGGACGCGTGCGCCAGCAACTGCGGAATCTCCTCCGGCAGATGCTGACCGTCGGCGTCGACGGTGATCACCGCGTCGAAGCCGCGCGAAAACAGGATCGTGAAGGCGGCCCCAAGTGCGGCGCCCTTGCCCCGGTTGCGCGGGAACGAATGCACTTCAGCGCCGGCGTCGCGCGCGCGCGCAGCCGTCGCGTCCCGCGACCCGTCGTCAATGACCAGGACGTCGGGGTAGACCGCGAGCGATCGCCGGGCCACGTCGCCGACGGAGTAGGCGGCGTCTAACGCGGGAATAGCAATGGCAATACGCATCAAGGCTTCTCGAAGATGAGCCACGATGCCGATCCGCCTGAAGCGAGGCTGGTGACCAGGGTGTATTTGGCATCGGGAAGCGGCCCGCCACCATGCGGAGTCACGCCCAGCGCGGGATCCGGCTGGGCGAAGCCGGCGGTTGGGCCGAAGTTGGTGTCACCGACGGCGAGGACCGCCGCGCCGAGGAACCCGCCCCCGTACTGACCGGTGACGCCCTTCGGCGCCATCACCGGCGGCAACGCCGCGTCCTGCCAGGCCGTCGACAACGTCCGCGCTTCGAGGCGATCGCCGGCGATTGATCCGGACGCGCCGGACACGATCCGGCCGATGTCGGCGGGACGCAACCGCGCGCGCTCGAGCGTCCGCCGCAGGGCCTGCGCGAGCGAGGCGTGACCGGTGCCCCAGCCAATGCGGGGGGCGGACGGATCGAAGGCGCTGCCAAAACCACGA
Source organism: Acidimicrobiia bacterium (assembly GCA_043779345.1). Classification (GTDB taxonomy): domain Bacteria; phylum Acidobacteriota; class Vicinamibacteria; order Vicinamibacterales; family UBA2999; genus 12-FULL-67-14b. Next base: position 1,844 of record JAYWEJ010000020.1, read on the forward strand.
ACGCGCGCACGCAACGGCGCGTTTCGCGATCGCGCCCGCTCTTCGCTCTCGAGCACGAGGATGACCGCGCCTTCTGCGGCGACGAAACCCGATCGTCGACGATCGAACGGGCGCGCCACCTCGCCGCCGTGGTGGCCGGGACGCGCCAGTGCATCCAATCGATCGAACAAGGCATGCATGACCGGCGGCATCTCTTCGACGCCGCCGACGAGTGCCGTCTCCGCCCGGCCGGCCGCAATTTCCGCCGCGCCGCGCCCGACCGCCGTCAGAATGCCGGCTTCGCGCTGCACCACGGTGATGTTGGGGCCACGCGCCTGGCACGCGATCGCGACCTGCGCCGCCGGCGCATTCGAGACGCTTTCGGCAAACGAAAATGGCGACACCGCCTCGGGCCCCTCGATCATTGCCGTGCGCAGCAACTTCTCCGTGTGGTCGACGGCGCCCAGCGCATTCGACACGACGATCGCCGTGCCCGGCCCGGCACCGTCGGTCAACGACGCATCGGCCAGTGCCATTTTCGCCGCGGCGACGGCGTACTTCGAGGGCGCGCTCATCCGCCGCCCCGCGATCGGGGCGATCCACTGCGAAAAGTCGACGCCGCTGGTGAGGACCGCAAAGCGGGACGATTCCGGAAAGTGATAACCGGCGTCACGGTTGATCGCGGTGAGCGGCATCTTGCCGGTGAGGAGCGACTGTCGGAGCGGCTCCGCACCGCAGAGCGTGCCCGCGATCAAGCCAAGTCCGGTGATGACCACCGGGCACTCCATGGCACTGGTCATTCCGCGTCCCATCGGCCGAGGACGACCGCGGCGTTGGCGCCGCCAAACCCGAAGCTGGCCGACACGGCGGCGCGCATGCCGGGAAGGGCCTTCGACTTACTCAACACGAGCTCGACAGGCAGCGCCGGATCGGGATCACCGCCGCCAGGCGTCGGGAACACTTCTCGATCGATCAACCCGAGCACGGTGGCGACCGCGGCGACCGAGCCGGCCGCCCCGAGCAGATGGCCGACCACGCCCTTGGTGGCGGTGATCGGAATGGTCCGCTCAGGAAACGTGCGTTTCAGCGCGGCGCTTTCGGCGGCATCGTTGAGGGGGGTGCCGGTACCGTGGACGTTTACGAAATGAATATCGTCCGCCTCGAGACCGGCGTCGGCGATGGCGCGCTGCAAGGCGGCGCCGGACCACTCGCCCAGCGCCTGCGGGGCGGTCATGTGGTGCGCGTCACAGGTCGAACCGGCGCCCAGCAATTCGGCGAGGGGCTGCGCGCCTCGCGCGGTCGCATGATCGAGCGTTTCGAGCACCAGTACCGCAGCACCCTCGCCGAGTGAGAGGCCCGCACGGTCGGCGCGAAAGGGGCGGCAAGGGTTCGCGTCAATCGCGCGCAGCGCGTTGAAGCCGGAATAGGTGGTCAGGCAGAGACAGTCGGCGCCGCCGGCGATCGCGACCGTGACCTCGCCGTCGCGAAGCGCGCGCAGCGCCTGTTCGATGGCCAGGCTGCCGGACGCGCACGCCGACGACACGGTTTCGACCGGGCCGGTGATCTCGAGATGCCGCGCCACCGCTTCAGCAGGCGCGCCAACGAGATGTGATGCGAGCAGGCTCCGTCGGGGGCGGCTGGCCGCGTCGCGGACCAGTTCGCCAAAGTACCGCTCGGTTTCGATCAGTCCTGCGGTGCTACTGCCAAAAAACACTCCCGTGCGATCGGCGTCGATGTTGAGCCCGGCTTGCGCGAGCGCTTCGTCGGCAGCGACCAGCGCAAAGCGATCGGAATTGGCGAGCCTCGCCCATTGCCGATAGCGGCGCCGGATGTGATCGGGGCACGGCGGCACCTGGCCGGCGACATGGGTCCGTTGCGCGGCATGGTCGAAGCGATCGAACGCGCCGATCGCGGTCGACCCGGCGCGGAGCGCGGCGTGCAGCGCCGGCACTCCCCAGCCGGTGGCCGCCACGGCGCCCAACCCGGTCACCACGACACGCACGTCCCTGGCCGCACGAGCGGTCATTTGTCGCGGACGGTCGGCGACATCGTGCGCGAGACGAAGTCGGCCAGCGCGGCGACCGATGCGAACACGCTCCGGTCGACTTCGTGGCTCTGGATCTTCACTCCGAAATGCTTCTCGAGCGCGACCACCAGCTCGAGGGCGTCAACGGAGTCGAGTCCCAGCCCTTCGCCAAACAGCGGCGCGTCGTCGGCAATGTCGGCGGGCGTCATGCCCTCGAGATGCAGCTTGGACACGATCAACTGTTTGATGTCGGCGCACAGCGAGGCGTGATCGAGATTGGAGGAATGGTTCGTCATTGGGTTCGATGTCAGCCAGGAAGGTCGGCCATCTGCCCGCGCGAGCGGGCCAGGGTTTCCGCGACCGGATGACGGTCGGCGATCGGCAAGAAGCGTTGCAGCGCGACCAGGAAGAAAAAGGCGTTCAGCCGGAGACTCGTCTTCCAGGATGGACGCCAGTTCCCGCCCAGGACCGACAGCACCGCTTCGTAAATGCCGAACCTGGCGGAGTGGCTGAAGAACAAATCCCGGAATGCCGGATCGTAGAAGCCGGACGCAAACCGGCGGAAGTGATGGTAGCGGGCGACGAGGGTGCGTTCGTAGTCTGCAAAGCGCGCCGCGCCGAGGTTGTGGTCCCGCAATCCGCGGCCGATCACTTCGGCGGCCTCGATGCCCGACTGCATCGCCATCAGGACGCCGGTCGAAAAGATCGGATCGAGGAACGCGCCGGCATCGCCGACCAGCACGAAGCGGTCACCGGCATGCGCGCTATGCAGATAGGAATAGTCGGCGTCGAAGCGCGCTTCGGTCACTGGCGTCGCCTTCGCAACCAGTTGCGCGGCCGCAGGACTCTCGGCGATGAATGCATCCAGCGTCGCTGCCGGCGTGGGGCGCGCCGCGGCGCGGTAGATGGCCTGCGGGATCACGACGCCGACGCTGATGGTCTCCGCGTCGATCGGGATGAACCAGAACCAGCCCTTGTCAGGGCGCGTCACCATGCGAATGTCGCCGGCCCGGCGCCCTTCGGCGCGCGGAATGCCGACGTACTGGCGATGCACCGAGATGTTCTGCAGGACCGGGTCCTTGCGGCGCTCGCCGAATTGCTTCGCCATGAATCCGGCTCGGCCCGACGCATCGATCAGCGCACCGGCACGAGCGGTGATCGCGTCACCGGTTTGGTCGGTGTAGGTTAGCGTCACGCCGTCAGGATCGAAGGCGGCGTGCGTGGCCGCGCATCCCTGCAGCACCGTCGCGCCGCACGACGCGGTGTGATCGAGCAGCGCGCGATCGAACTCCGCGCGCGGCACCTGGTAGGTCTGCGGACGCGGCACTTCAACCGCGCGCGCGAAATCCGCGTACTGACTTCGGGCGCCGTCAATCGTCGTGAAGCTCGCGCCCCACTTCTCGACGAAGCCGGCGCGCTTGATCAGGTGATCGGCGCCGAGCGTTTCAAGAATGCCGTTGATCCACGGCAGCTGCGATTCGCCGATATGGAAACGTGGAAACCGCTCGCGCTCGAGCAGCAGCACTCGCAGACCCTGGCGCGCCAGCATGGTGGCCGCCGACGAGCCGCCGGGCCCACCGCCAACCACGAAAACATCGAAGTTCTGGGTCATTTTCGAGTGAAACCGTTACCGCGGATACTATAGTCTTGTCCCCCAAAGCTCAAGCATGACGAGCGAGTATTCAAGCGCGATTGTTGCCGCGTTCTCACGGATTGCGGCCACGCGACGCCACGACGCGCTGCTCGTTTCGCCTGTCCGGCAGGCCAGCTTTGACGACGTCGAACGCTTCTCGGTCGCGATCGCCGATCGCATCAGAGCGGCGGCACTCAAACGCGGTTTTCCCATCGCGCTCAGCGCACACAACGGCCCGGCTTTCCTCGCCGGCGTGCTCGCGCTTCGACGAACAGGCCATGTGCCCTTGCTGCTCGATCCGTTCGCACCCATCGCCGATCGTGAACGCGCGGCCGCGGCGATTGGCGCCGCGGCGATGGTGTCGTGCGCGACGGGATGGCCGGATTCCGCCGCCGAGTTTGACATCACGTCACTCCAGCCTGCTGCAGAGGTGTCGCTGCCGGACGAGGTCGCGGCCGTGAAGCTCACGTCGGGTTCGACCGGCACACCTCGCGGTGTCGCGATGACCGAGTCGCAGTTACTCAGCGACGAAAACGCGCTCGCGCGAACGATGGGAATCCTCGCCGATGACCGGCTGCTGTGTACGCTTCCGCTGTCGCACTCGTATGGATTTACTACATGCGCGCTCGCGGCACTGGTGCGCGGTCTGTGTTTGGTGCTGCCCGCCGACGATGGGCCGTTCGCGCCGTTGGCCGCCGCACAACAACTGAGCGCCACGGTCTTTCCCACGGCGCCAATGTACTTACAGGCGCTGCTGCGGATGTCGCAGCCTCCGGCGTGGCCCGCATCGATTCGACTGGTGATTTCGGCCGGCGCGGTGCTCTCGCCGAAGACGGCGGCGGAATTTCGCCGGACCTTCGGCCAGCCGGTGCACGTGTTCTACGGATCGAGTGAGTGCGGCGGCATTTGCTACGACCGGGACGGCGGCGCCGCCGCACGCGGCACCGTCGGCACGCCGGTGGACGGCGTCGAGATCTCGCTGTCGCCATCGGCCTCCGGCGATGAAGCGGATGGCCTTTTGATCGTGCGCTCCGCGGCCGTCGGCGTTTCGTACTTGCCGCTCCCCGATCGACGCCTTCGCGACGGACATTTCGAAACGATGGATCTGGCCGGCTGGCAGGCCGGCGAGCTGCGCCTGAAAGGCCGCGCCGATTCCGTGATCAACCTGCGCGGCAAAAAGGTTGACCCATCCGAGGTCGAGCGGGTCATCGCCGCGCTACCCGGCGTCGATGAAGCCGTCGTCTTTGCGGTGGCCGCACCCGATGGCGCAGAGATCGTGCGCGCGGTGGTGGCCTCGACGTCAGGTGATTTAAACTACGCGCGCGTCGCGGCATGGTGCCGGGACCGCCTGGCGCCGCACAAGGTTCCGCGCAGCATCATCGTGGTGGATGAAATGCCGCGCACCGCTCGCGGCAAGATCGATCGGATGGCGCTCGTGAAGATAGGCTCGGCGCCGGATGTCAGCACCGCCCGTGGCTGAGCGCCGCGGCTGGCGGCCGACACCGTTTCTCCTCGCCAGCGCCGGCGTCCATGCGGCCGCGCTGTCGTCCCTGGTGATCTCGCGGGCCTGGGCAGTTCCGCTCGCGGCGGTGGCGGCGAATCACCTCGTCATCGGCGCCGCCTGCATGAACCCGCGTGGCGGGTGGCTTGGACCCAATCTGACGCGCATTCCAGTCGCTCGAGCCCGCAACCAGATCGCGCTGACGTTTGACGATGGTCCGGATCCCGCGGTCACGCCGCAGGTCCTCGATCTCCTCGAGCAGGCGGGCGCGCGGGCCACGTTTTTCTGCCTCGGCGAAAGGGCCGCGCACCATGCGGGATTGATTGCCGACATTCGCGATCGCGGTCACGGTGTCGAGAATCACACGCACCGCCATCCCAACACCTTTGCCTTAAGTGGAGCGGCAGCAATGCGGCGAGAAGTCGTGCAGGCGCAGGACAGCATCGAGCAGACCGCCGGCCGTCGGCCGCAGTTCTTCCGCGCGCCTGCCGGCATGCTGAACCCGTGGCTCTTTCCGATCCTAGCCGCGGCGGGACTGTCGCTGGTGTCGTGGACGCGACGGGGGTTTGATACGACGAGCTCCAGCAGCGCCACCGTGGCCTCGCGACTGACGCGCGGCCTCGCCGCCGGGGACATCCTGTTACTGCACGACGGTTACGCGTCGACGCGGCGGCGCGACCCGGGTGTCGTGATCGACGCCCTCGCACGCGTGCTCGATGCGATGCAAAAACTGCAGCTGCGATCGGAAGCGTTGCATCGGCTGCTGCCGGCAGCCTCGCGAGACCCGTCGGCCTAGGCCGGCTTCATTCCGGAGTAGGCACTGAAGATGCCGCCGGTCACCGCGCGGTTGGTCTTCACGAATCCGGCGTCGGTCAGTCCTTCGAGAATCGATTCTGGAGGCACGCACGCCTCAATGGTGTCCCAGAAATATTCCATCATGCGGCGTGCGGCCGGTCCCTGCGTGCCGAAGCGCGCGAGGCCGGGGACGAGGGTGCGCAGATAGAGGCGATTCAACCAGCGGCCGGCTGACGAGCGCGGCTGGGTAATCTCGAGGATGACGACCCGTCCGCCGGGCTGCAGCACGCGGCGATACTCCGAAAACAACTCGCGCAGATCGGGCACGTGTCGCAGGGCGTACCCCATGCTCACCATCTCGAAACTGCCATCGATGAACGGCAGCTTTTCGCCGCGGCCCTGGTGCAGCGGCGCCGAACAGGTCTTGCGGCACTCGGTCAACATGCCGCGGCTCGGATCGAGTCCGACAATGAGGCCCTGGCCGCGGCTCGCCGCAACGGCCGCCCGCAGCACCGGGCCGGTGCCGGTGGCAACGTCCAGCAATCGCATGCCTGGCGTGAAGCCGGCGCCAAGCAGCGCCTGCTTGCGATAGTGCCCGCCGGTGCCGAGCGACATCACGCGGCAGATCCACTCGTAGTCGGCGGCGCCTTGATCGAAGAGATCGCGGACCATGGCGGCCCGGTCCGCGTCCTTCTGGTAATACTGCGGCAGCATCGGATGGGGAGGCAGCGGCGTCTTGGTCACAATGGCTTCAGCACCTGTATCTGCAGGACGATCGAGCCGGCGCCTCGATAGCGAGCCGGCAGGAAACTCTTGCCGAAATCCCCACGGAGCAGGGTGTTGAACGGTCCGCGGGTGTTGCCGCCGATTCCGATACCGGTAATTGGCCGCCACCCGGCCGCCAGGCGGTAGTCGCGCCCGTAGGCGCTGTCCGCGAACAGCTCGAGGCGATGCTGCTCGAAGATGTTGAACGCATAGGAGCCCCGGAACATCGCCAGCTCGCCGAAGCGCACGCCTGACGAAGGGACGCCGTGGACACGGTTCTCGTCGAAGAACCCAAACTGGTAGGCGCTGAACCGATCGAGCCGCCGGCCGCCGTAGTAAGCGGCGTTCAAGTGAATTTTGTGAAAGCCAAACACGAAGTCCTTGGTCAGGCTGGCCGAGTACTTGAGATAGGACTTGTCCTCGGGCCGGTAATCACCAGGCTCGCCCCACTCTTCCCACTCCGCGCGGTAGTTGGCCATGCCAGCCGCGAGGAACGAATAGCCGCCCTGCTTCCATTCGAAGCCCCCGCCAAATCCATTGGTGATCGTCGACACCGGCACCGTGAAAGCCGGCGCGGTCACCTCATTCGAGGAAATCGCGTCGTAGCGAAACTGATAGTTGCCGACGATCTTCTGGAACTGGCCGATCTGCCATCCGAGGTTGATGCCGGTCGAGAACGGCCGTGTGTTCAAGCGCTGCGCTTCGATCTCCCCGGTCTCGTTGTAGGCGCGATCGTTGCCCTTCACCGCGATCGCAAACAGATCGAGGCTGCCGTCGACGCGCTCGCCAATCAGCTTGGCGCGCTGCACGTTCACGAGCGCGAGCACGCCGCCAAAGACGACCGCCAGCTGGTTGTCGTTGCCGAGGAAATTGAAGTCGAGATAGTTCACGCCGATCAGCGGCAGCGGGTAGTCGTACGAGGGGTCGTAGTTCACGCCGACCAGCGCCGCCGTGGCAGTGGTGGTGGCCTCCTGGACGACGCGCTCGCCATCTTTCTTGGTGAGGTAGCGCAGGCCGTCCGCGGTATCGCGATACATGACGTTGTTGCCGGACCGAGCGCCGGCGCGTTGCGTCTCGAAGTCGGCGGGGTTCAACTGGAACGCGTCGAACGCGATGCCGCGCTCGACCATCAGGTTGCGGCCGGCGATCAGCATGATCTGACGGCCAACCAGGCGTGTCATCAGGTGAATCGACTGCCCCTCCAGGGTGCCGACCTCACCGAAAAACTGGATCTCCTCGCTCGACAGGATCGGCGACACCAATTTCGTCTGCACCGTCTGGACCTTCACCTTGCGATAGGTCTCGCGATCGATCCACACCGTCCCGCGAAACAGCGACTTCTCGTCGTCCACGGGATCGAAACGAAGGGCGAACGAGGGGCGGCCTTCGACGTCTTCGACGCCCGCCATCTGGTATCGATAGTCGGCATCGAGACGAAGGTCGAGCGGCAGCGACAGCACCTTTTCCGCTTGCAGCAGCGGAAAGGCGGGGCGGTTGGGCCCCCACTTGGTGCCGTTGAGGCTGAAGCTCAACTCCTCCCATTCCGTCTGCGTGCCTTCGACGAACATCTTGTTTTCGGTGATGACGTCGAAACCGGAGTCGATCGCGCTCGAACGGAAGTGCTGATCCATGCTCGCGCTGGTCACATAGGTGCGCAGCAACGCGTCCTGGGCGGTCTGGGCCTGCTGGTGGCGCGAGATGACTTCGGAAACGGTAGGCAGCGCCTTCGACTGGACCTCGTCGCGCTGCACGAAGCCGCTGATCTGACCGGTGTCCCAATCGACGACCTGAGGCCGCGTCGCGGGTGCGAGCTCGACCACGGCGGTCTGCGTGGGCCCATCGTAGCGAAACGCTCGCGGCGCCGTACGGGTGCCGCGAATCGCATCGATCACCGCCGGCCGCGTTCCAGTCGGCTCGACGAAGGTGATCTCGAACGGCGCCGTGCCGCCCTCGTAGATGAAGTAATTAGTGAGGGTGCTGACGCCGAACACCATCCGGTATTTGACTTCGGCACTGACGTCGGCGCCGCCGCGGGTCAGCTTGGCCGCGGCCGCGGCCGGATCGAGCCCGACGATCTCCTGCTCGAACATCCCGCGCAAGGTGCCGATCGGCGACAGCGCAGCGGCCACCACCCCCCGCGGTGCGGCGTAGGTGGCGCCGGAGATTCTGGTGCCGGTGATCGCCAGCTGGCGCGTCACGAATCGTTGCGCGCCGGCGTCTGGAACGCTACCAAGCGGTTCACCAAGCAGCACCAGCGCGGACGACGCATCGTTCTTCTCGACGGCTGCGAGGATGGCGGCGCTCGTGGTACCGGCGTCGAGTCCGATCGCGTCGACATACGGCGCAATATCCTCGGCATAGAGTGCCTGCAGCCAGTCCGCGTCGGCGTCGCCGATGCCGCCAACGACGGTTGCGGCCTGCGGATCGCCGGCACGAACGTTCACCGCCGTGGTCTTGATGAAGAAACCATGTTCGCGCGCGGACGGCCGTATCGCGCCCGCGGCAGGAACACCGAAGATGTAGCCGCGGACCGACCCGCGGTGCCTGGTCGCGACGGCGCGAACGAAACTGCCCCACTCCGTCAACCCGTCAACCGGTCGCGCGACGTCCCGGAGATCGAGGTAGATCGAGATCCCCGCGATGGCGCGGTACTGCGCGACGCGGGCATCAAGCGCGGCGAAATCGTTGACGCCGGGCGAGCGTTCGAGATCGGCCCGATCGACAACGATGCGAACACTGAGGGGCATGCCGGCAAGGGCAGTCGCGGAGCGAAGGGCCTCGGCAAGAATCGGCGGGTCGGCGAGCCGTTCGTCGAAACCGATCCCGCGAAACGCCGGCGCGGCCCGTTGGGCGGCGAGCGGCGCGACCAGCGCCGCGATCAGGCAGACGACGGCACTGCACGCGCAAGTCCTTCCGCGAGACGCGCGCGGCATTAAGACTCTGCAGGGGATCTGAAATCGGCAACGGCTGCTCGACGGCGTGGCATCGCCAGCCCTTCGATCTCGATCAGCAGTTCCGATCGGCACAAGAACGCCGGCATCAGCTCGATGCGGCAGGACGCGGCGAACGCCTCCGTCACCAGCGCCTCGATCGCGGCATGGTCGGATTGACGCGGGTGATAGACGCGGATGTCGGTGAAATCCGCGAGCAGCGATCGCACCTCGTCGACCGGCGCGTGCTCGGACAGGTGTCTGCCGCCCGCCGACGCCACGACATTGGCGAGGTTGCGGAAGGTTTCGTCGGACTGCTGCGGCAGATCGGCAATGTGGCGGGATTCCTCGCCGATGATGCTGGCGGTGCCGCCGACGATCAACACTGCCTCGCCGCCAGGCGGCTCGATGATCGTGGCCCGGGCAAAACACGGCGGCATCGGACCAAAGCGGCGCGAGTAGTGGTACGCCGAGACCTGGCGCGGGTTCTCGATGGGCCGCCCAGGTGCGCCGGCGGCGAGGGCATACAACACGAACTGATCGCCGCGAATGCCGACAGCTGATGCGGTCGGCACCGAACGATCGAACTCGGCGGGCTTGCCGAAGTGGGCCGCGAATGCGCTGTAGCGGCCGGCGTTGAACGCCATGTAGCGATCGAGGCCGGCGCCAAGGTCGTCGTGAATGCCGGGGATGAACGCCCAGAAGCGAACCGGGTGCGACGGTAACTGCGTTTCGAGCTCCTGGAAGACGTTCTGATACGCCTCGAACACGCGTTGCTGGAACGTAAGGATATCCATCGCGCGCACGCCGTCGACACGCGCAGTGACGGACCGAATCGGAAGGCCGGCGAGGTCCTCGACCCACTTCGGAAGCTGGGCAACCACAGCGGGGCTAGTGACCTGATTGCCCTCGGGTCCGATCGCTTGGCTGATTTGGAGGTCCAAACTCAGCCGGAGTCTACCATGAGGGATGCGTTTCGTTAGGGTAAACGGGCGCGAAACAGCAGGTTTCCGAGGCGGCCGACGCCCTCGTGCTCGACGACCTCGGCCGCCAACCCGCATTGAGACAGCAGCGTCAACCAGTCCTCACGACTCCGGAAATGGAACGGCGCGCGCCCGTTGCCCTGGCGGGCCGCCTGAATCCAATTGACGCTGCGCACAACTGCATATCGCCAACCGGCCGCCGCGTCGGCTTCCCGGATCAACATCACCCCGTTCGGGGCGAGACACGTTTTCAGCCGCTCGATGAGTTCGACCTGTTTCGCCGCCGGCATCATGTGCAGCACATCCACCATGACGGCGACGTCGAACCGTGCGAGCGTGGCCGCGCTCGCATCGGCGGTGCTGATCTCCGCGCGGTCACCCAACAGCTCATGGGCAAGGCGCGCCACGTTGGGTCTGAGCTCAATGCCGATCAACCGATCGAAGCGAGGCGGCCTGGGACCATTCGATGGCCACTCGTCATCCGCCGTGTCGGCGGCCGCGATCAGCAACGCGAGCATCAACCCCTGGCCGCAGCCGACATCGACCAGCGTTCCCCCGGACGGCATCACACCGTCGCACACCAGGGTCTTGTAAATCGGGTCGCGGAACAGCTTGCCGCGGCCGTACTCCCACGCCAGCAGGCTCCGACCGAGGTAGCGATCCGAGGCGCGCTCGACGAGCGCCACGAAGAACGGATCCTGCGATCGCGTCGCTGAGTACGTGACGGCGGCGCCGATGATGCCGAGCACCGTGCCCACTGCGAGCGAACCGATCAACAGATCGCCGCCGAAGACCCAGGGATCCATCGCCTTCATGGCTGACAGCGTGAGCGGATGCGTCGTCCCGCGATTCAACCACGCGCCGAGCTGCACCTCGGTGAGGATCAGGAAGGGCGCGAGGAACGGATTGGAAATGTTGGCGGCGAGATACACCTTCAGGCGGTTCAGCCGCAGCAGCCGGCCGATGCCCCAGCAGAGTGCGAGATGAAACCCGTAGAACGGCTGGCAGCCGATGAAAGCGCCGACCCCGACCGCGGCCGCCTCGCGAGCGGAGCCGGCGCCTTCGGTCCGCAAGCGGGACACGTGGCGCCGGAGCGCTCGCGAGAAGCCGAAGTCGGAGCCGAGTGATCGCAAAGGTTAACGACGGTATCACAGGGATTGACAGGCCCCGGCCGCGGCTCCGGGCGCCGTGGTAGGTTAGGTTCTGGATGACGACCGACCTGGCGGGGCTGGAGCTCAACGAGCTCGAAGACTTCGTCCAGACGCTCGGCCACAAGAAATTTCACGCCAGGCAGATCTACCACTGGATCTGGAAGCGCGGCGTCACCGACTTCGCCGAGATGACCAATCTCAGCCGCGAGCTGCGCGCCGCGCTCTCGGACAAGGCGAGCGTCTCCCTTCCCGAAGTCACGCAGCATCAAGTCTCCGAAGACGGCACGCAGAAATTCGTGCTGCGGCTCGCCGACGGCAAGCAGATCGAATCGGTCTTCATTCCCGATACGCCGAAGCAGACGTTCTGCGTGTCGACGCAGGTCGGCTGCGCGATGGGGTGCGCCTTCTGCCTCACCGGCAAGATGGGGTTGATCCGCCACCTCAGCGCCGCGGAGATCGCCGGACAGGTCCGGCTGCTCGCGCGCTCGCTGCACCTGCTCGACAAGTCCTTCAACATCGTGCTGATGGGCATGGGCGAGCCGCTGCAGAACTACGACAACACCATGAAGGCGATGCGGATGCTGAACGAGAAGGCGGGCCTCGACATGCATCCGAAGCGCGTCACGCTGTCGACCGTCGGCCTGGTGCCGCAGATGGACCGGCTCGCGCAGGAAGATCTGATGCCGAACCTGGCGGTGTCGCTGCACGCGGCCAGCGAGGAGACGCGGGCGTCGATCGTGCCGCCGAGCAAGAAGTACACGATGCAGGACGTCATCGACGCCTGCAAGCGGTTCCCGCTCTCGAAGCGGCGCCGCATCATGTTCGAGTACGTGATGCTGGCCGGCGTCAACGATTCGGACGAGGACGCGCGCCAACTGGTGAAGGTCCTGGCGGGCGTCAAAGCCAAGGTGAACCTGCTGCCGCTCAACGCCGCTCCCGGCATTCCCTTCGAGCGGCCATCGGACGAGCGCATCAACGCGTTCGCGAAGATCCTCGCCGGCAAGGGCCTGATGGTCTCGGTGCGCAAGAGCCGCGGCCGCGACATTCGCGCCGCCTGCGGGCAGCTGATCGTCGAAGGCCAGTCGAGCGCGAAGGTTCCAAGGGTTCCATTGGTCTGGCTCCTTCCGGTTCTACTGGTTCTCGGGTGCAATGCCGAGCCGAGAACTTGGAAAGAGCTTCAGTCGAGCGTGGCGGGCCTGGACGCCGCCGCGCAGGATGCCGCGATCGAGAAGTTCGTAGCGGCGAAGGGCGGCACGCCGATCGTCGAGAACCAGTCGCGCCTGATCTTTCTCGCCAAGGACAAGGACGGCCAGGCCCCGCGCATCGTCGGCGACTTCAACGGCTGGGCGGTGACGCCGCAGGGATACGACCTGGCGATCGGCAGGACCTCGCGCATTGAAGGCTCGTCGTGGTCGTTCCTTGAGAGCACGTCGTATACCAACGCGCGCCTCGAGTACGGATTCCTGTTCGACAAGGAGTACGCGGCCGACCCGATGAACCCGCGGATCGTGCAGGCGTTTGCGGGGCCGCGATCCGAAGTGCGGATGCCGTTCTTCGTCGCGCAGCCCGAAGTCGACGAGCTGGGGTCGGCGCCGAGGGGCGAGCTGATCGCCGAGACGTTCCAGTCGCGATCGCTCGGCGGCAGCCGGCGCGTGTGGTTCTACCTGCCGCCCGGATATGCGGCGGCGAAGGACACGCTCTATCCGGTGGTCTACGTCCTCGACGGCGGCAACTACGTCGAGAAGATGGACGTGCCGAAGGTGCTCGATCACCTGATTGCCAACAAGTCGATTCCGCCGGTGATCGCGGTGTTCTCGGAGCCGGGCGATCGGCAGGAGGAATACTCGCGCAATCCGAAATGGCGCGGGTTCATCGCCAGGGAGCTGGTGCCGGCGGTCGACAAGCGCTTCCGGACCTTCCCGACGCCCGACCATCGCGCCGTGCTCGGCAGCTCGCTGGCGGCCTACGGCGCGATCGATCTCGCGGTCGCCGAGCCGTCGGTGTTCGGGCTGTGCGCCGCGATCGCCCCGCCCGCGCAAGCCGCGACCGTCGTCTCGAACCAGGCGAACGCGCGCGCCGCCGTGGTGTCGATCAAGTTCTTCGTGATGGGCGGCGTTTACGACTCGATGATCGACGGCGCCCGCCTGCTCCGCACCACCCTCGACGACTACGAAGCGCCGGTCAGCTATCTCGAAGTCTCGGAAGGTCACAACACCAACACCTTCCGAGCGCACCTCGACGACGCGCTTCGCGCGCTATTGCCATCGTCTTAGGGTCGTAAGGTCTTAGGGTAGGGCTTTGCGGCCGATGTCTCGACGGTATTGCATGCCGTCGAACGTGATCTTGCTGGCCGCTTCGTAGGCGCGCGCGATCGCGATCTGATACGACGGCGCGGTCGCCATCACCGTCAGCACGCGGCCACCGGACGTGACGAGATCGCTGCCCTTCTGCTTCACTCCCGCGAAGAACACCTGCACATCAGGACAATCGCGCGCCACATCGTCGAGGCCACGAATCACATCGCCGGATCGTACGTCGCCGGGATAGCCGTGAGCGGCGAGGACGACGCCGACGGAAACAAGAGGTCTTGAGGTCTTGAGGTCTTGAGGTCTTGAAAAACGCAATAGATCTGAGAGCGAATCAAGTAGCGGCAACACCACTTGCGCCTCGGGATCGCCAAACCGCACGTTGAATTCGATCACCTTCGGGCCATCCGGCGTCAGCATCAAGCCGTAATAGAGAAACCCGCGGAACGGATTTCCTTCCGCCGCCATTCCCTTCAACACCGGCTCGACGATCGTCCTCTCGATCTGCAATTGCAGCTCGGCGTTCATCAACGGGCTCGGCGAGAACGCGCCCATGCCGCCGGTGTTCGGCCCCTTGTCATCGTCGAAGATACGCTTGTGATCCTGCGCCGACAGCAGCGGCACGTATTGCTCGCCGTTGGCGACGACGAAGAACGACACTTCCGGTCCCGTCAGCAATTCTTCGAGGACGACGCGCGAGCCGGCATCGCCAAAACTCCTGTCGATCATCGCCGCTGCAACCGCGGCCTCGGCCGTCGCCCGATCGGGCGCGACCACGACGCCCTTGCCGCCGGCGAGGCCATCGGCTTTCACCACCAGCGCATCGCCGAACTCGCCGGATCGAATCGCGGACCGCGCGTCGGCAGCCGATGTGCACACGCGATACGCCGCGGTCGGCACGCCGTGCCGGTGCATGAAGTCCTTCGCGAACGCCTTGCTGGTCTCGAGCTGCGCGGCGCCCCTGGTCGGCCCGAACACGCGCCGGCCTTCCGCCTCGAACCGATCGGCGAGTCCGTTGCCAAGCGGGGCCTCTGGACCGACGACGGTCAGATCGATCTGCTCGCGATCGACGAGCTGAATGACGGCGGCGGTGTCCAATACATCGACCGGCGTGGTGGCCAGCGTGCGCGCCATCCCGGGGTTGCCGGGCGCGCAGATCACGTGGGTGACGTTCGGTTCGCGGGAGAGTTTCCAGGCCAGGGCGTGCTCACGCGCGCCGGAGCCTAAAACCAGGATGCGCACGACCTATTAAGCCTCATGCACGTAGTGGCCCTATATACTTGAATTTAAAGGGTTTATTTGCGCGAATACCGTTTCTGGGGATGTGATAGCCTAGCATACTTGGCCCGTCACCAATCGGGGTCACCATCGGGTGATCGCGTGCTTTGGTGACATGGCGGCCAAAAATCTGACCAGGAAGGGGGTGACTACAAGATGGCCGAGGTGAAATTGCAAGAAGGTGAGTCGATCGAAAGCGCGTTGCGACGTTTCAAGCGCAAAGTGCAGCAGGAAGACATCATCAAGGACATCAAGAAGCACTCCTTTTACCTGAAGCCGGGGGACAAGCGTCGAGCAAAACAGGCGCTCGCCCGGAAGCGCAACCGCAAGAAGATGCGCCGGGAAACGGAGTAAGTGGTGGGGCGCCTGTGGTAAATTACGGGCGCCTAACTTTTTGTTTTTTGCGACGCAGGGGACCTAGCCGAATGGAAATCGTCGAACGCACTGTGAGTGATGTGACCGTGCTCGATCTCAAGGGCAAGATGACCCTGGGCGAGGGCGACGAGTTGCTGAAGGACAAAATCAACAGCCTGCTGGCGTCCGGCAAGAAGAAGCTGTTGCTGAACCTCGAAGCTGTTCCCTATATCGACAGCGCGGGTCTCGGCGAAGTGGTGCGGACCTACACCACGGTCAGCCGGCAGGGCGGCAGCCTCAAGCTGCTCAACCTGACGAAGCGCATCGAGGACCTGCTGTCGATCACCAAGCTGTTGACGGTGTTCGACACGTTCGATTCCGAGGCGGAAGCGGTCCAGAGCTACAAGTAAGGCTTTTTTGTCAGTGACGACTCGGTCAACGGCGGCGAGCCTGTTTGTTTCGCTGCGACCGGATCAGTGGACCAAGAACCTGATCGTTTTTGCCGCACTGATTTTTGCCGTCAAATTGCTCGATCCGGCCGCCACGGCGAAAGCCTCGGCGGCCTTTTTGATTTTCTGCGCGCTGTCCGGCGCCGTGTATCTGATCAACGACGTCGCGGACCGCGAGCAGGATCGGCTGCATCCGATCAAGAGGATGCGTCCGATCGCGACTGGAGAGTTATCGCCGGGCGCCGCGCTGACCGCAGCGGTGGTGCTGAGCGCGATCGCGCTGGCCGCGTCGTTCGCGCTGAGGCCGGCGTTCGGGGTGGCGGCCGCCGCTTACCTCGCGTTGTTCGTCGTCTATACCCGCTCGTTGAAGCACATCGTCGTCCTGGATGTGATGACGATCGCAATCGGCTTCGTCTTGCGGGCGGTGGCGGGGGGTCTGGTGATTAGCGTGCACATCAGCAACTGGTTGCTGGTCTGCACGATGCTCGGGGCGTTGTTCCTGAGCCTGGCGAAGCGGCGTCACGAAATTACGCTGCTCGCGGCAGGCGCCAGTGGACATCGCCGTATTTTGGAGGAGTACGACCCGTACTTGCTCGATCAGATGATCGGTGTAGTGGCCGCGGCCACGATGGTCGCCTACATCATTTACTGCGCGAGCCCTGAAACGCACGCTTCTTTCGGCACCGAATGGATGGTGCTGACAACGCCGTTTCCGATCTATGGCCTGTTCCGATATCTCTACCTCGTGCACCGCAAGGCTGGCGGGGGAAGTCCATCGGACATGTTGCTGCGAGATCGGCCGTTGCTCGCGTGCGTGCTGCTGTGGGGCATTGCGTCTGTGATGATCATTTATCGCCCGTACGGATCGTAAGAGGTTATTGGCACGAGCTAAGGTCGCACTTGTAAAAACCTCGCCGGCGACGGTCCGCGCGGACACGCACGCCGTGATGAACCTGGCCGGCTATCAGGACGTCCTGGCCAAGGACGCCGATACCGCGCTCAAGGTCAACATCTCGTGGCATTTCTTCTTCCCGGGTTCATCGACGACGCCGTGGCAGCTCGACGGCGTCATCCAGGCGATGAAGACGGACGGCTATCAACCCGAGCTGATCCACGCCTGCCACAACCGCACCGTCGTCATCGACGCGCACCTCGGCGAGATCGAGAACAAGCACCTCCCCGTCGTCAAGGCGCACGGCCTGCGCAACATCCATCTCTATGAAGGCAACGAGCCGTGGATCAACGTCCGCGACGCGGTCGGCGATCTCGCCGACAAGTTCCTCTGCCTGAACGACGTCTACCCCGACGGGTTCATGATCCCGAAGCGGTTCATCGGCGAGAACATCCTGCACCTGCCGACGGTGAAGACCCATGTCTTCACGACGACCACGGGGGCGATGAAGAACGCGTTCGGCGGCCTGCTCAACGAGAAGCGGCACTGGACGCACCCGGTGATTCACGAGACGCTCGTCGATCTCCTGATGATCCAGAAGAAGATTCACCGCGGCGTCTTCGCGGTGATGGACGGCACCTTCGCCGGCGACGGTCCCGGGCCGCGCTGCATGGTGCCGCACGTCAAGAACGTCATGCTCGCCAGCGCCGACCAGGTCGCGATCGACGCCGTCGCCGCCAAGCTGATGGGCATGGATCCGATGTCGATCAAGTACATCCGCATGGCGCACGACCTTGGCCTGGGTTGCGGCGATCCGCGGGACATCGAGATCGTCGGCGACCAGGCCGCGGCGAAAGAGAACTGGCAGTTCACGGGTCCGTTCAAGAAGATGACCTTCGCGGCGCAGATGCAGCACTACATCTATTGGGGACCGCTCAAGAAGCCGGTCGAGTGGTCGCTCAAGACGGTGCTGGCGCCGTGGGCATACATCGCCAGCGTCATCTATCACGACAGCATCTGGTATCCGCTCAAGGCGGAGAAGCAGATCAAGCAGGTGCTCGACAGCCCGTGGGGACGGCTGTTCGAAAACTGGGAGCACCTCACACCTGACGAGCACGGCTTTCCGAGCGTCGGTGAAGCGCCGGGCGAGATTACGCGCGCCGGCATGCATGCGTTCAAACAGTCATTGAGCATTCTCGGCACCTGCATCAGGGAAGCGCCGGAATTTGCCAGCCGCCGTCGGCACGTCAAAGCCGAGCACGGCCCGAGGTAACGCGATGAGCGAGTTCACCATCCGATCCGAATCGGTCGACGTCGAGCAAATCATGAAACAGATCCGCCAGCGCGTGCTCGAGAAGCGCGGCGCCGACTACACCGAGGATCAAATCCGCGAGCTGGCATCGGTGCGGCTCGAGAAGTTCCTCGATCCGAACAACCTGCGCTCGGACCTGCTCGAGCAGTTCCGCAAGAGCCGGCCGGCGGCGGTCACCGAGCCGCCGACCATCACGCCGCCGTACACGACGCAGCAGACGGACATCTTTGCCACCCACCGCGGTCCGGTGCGGTTCCTGCGCAAGCTGTTCGCCCCGCTGCTGAAGCTGATGTTCAACGCCAACACGCTGCACCAGGTGCTGCATACGCAGGCGCAGTTCAACGTCGACCTCCTCAAGCGCGAAGCGCGGCGGAAGATCGAGTTCGATCGCTCGCGCGCCGAGTGGAATTCGCTGTATTACGAAGTGCTGCACAACCTCGTGCTCGAAACGACGCGGATGGGCATCGAGGTGCAGAACCTCCGCATGAAGCTGGAGTCGCAGTCGAGCCGCCTCGATTTCAGCGAGCGCCGGGTGCGCGCGCTCGAAGGCGTGGTGCAGTACCGTCCCGAGGTCGTTCACAGCGCGGATCGCAGTGACGATCGCGACGAGGATCAGGCGCCGTTACCGCAGGCGTCGGCTGGATCCGGATCGGTCGAAGGGTTCGTCCCCGCCGGCGCCGGCAACCAGCCCGGGCAGGGTCAAGGCGATGGCTCGGCGCGTCGAAAGAGACGCCGGCGTCGCGGACGCAGGGGCGGCACTCAAGGTGCCTCGGGTGCCTATGGCGGCTCGGGTGCTCCGGGTGCACAGGGTTCACAAGGTGCTGAAGGTGCACAAGGTGCCGGGCCGCAGGACACCGAGGCGGACGAAGCCGGCGAGTCGGACGGTCCCGACGACGGCGACGATTTCGAGAACGGCGACGAGATGAGCGCATCGGGTGGATTCGAGGTGCCCGAACCGATGGAAGAACCTGCGGCGGCACCCGAGACACCACCGGCACCTGAGGCACCCGAGAAGGCGCCTGGTTCCGGTTCGGGCGAAGACGAACCGCAGTGAAGGTCGCGATCGTCGTTCAGCGCTACGGCGCCGACATCAACGGCGGCGCCGAGCAGCATGCCCGCTATGTTGCCGAGCACCTCGCCAAGCACGTGCAGGTCGAGGTGCTGACGACGTGCGCGCATCGCGATTACATTTCCTGGAAGAACGAATTCCCGCCGGGCCGCGAGGTGATTCACGGCGTGCCGGTGCATCGTTTCCCGGTCGCGGTCGAGCGCAACGTGGTGGAATTCGGGAAGTGGTCGGAGAAGGTCTTCACGCAGCCGCACTCGTTGCGCGATGAGCTGGCCTGGCTCGAATCGGAAGGGCCGACCAGCCCGGCGCTGATCGAGCACATCAAGGCGCACGAAGCCGACTACGACTTCTTCATCTTCTTCAGCTTCCGCTATCACCACTCGTATCACGGCTGCCGCGCGGTGCCGTCGAAAGCGATCCTGGTGCCGACGGCGGAGCGCGACAGCGCGCTGGGGCTCGGCATCTACCCGCCGCTCTTCCGCGGCGTCCGCGCGTTCATGTACAACTCCCTCGAAGAGCGCGCGCTGATCCAGGGGGTGTCGAAGAACCAATCGGTGCCCGGCGTCGTGGTCGGCGTCGGCTCGGAAATTCCAGAGCGATCGAACGGCGGGCGGTTCCGCCAGAAGTTCGAGATGCGCGATCGCTTCGCGATCTACGTCGGGCGCATCGACGAGAACAAGGGCTGCGCCGAGCTGTTCGACTTCTTCGAACACTACAGCGCCTCGCTCGTCGACGGCATGCACCTCGTCCTGATCGGCACGGCGCACATCCCGATTCCCAAGCACCCGCGCATTCATCACCTCGGCTTCCTCGAGGACCAGGACAAGTACGACGCGATGGCGGCTGCGGAGCTGCTGATCATGCCGTCGTATCTCGAGAGCCTGTCGATGGTGGCGCTCGAAGCGTGGGCGATGGGCAAGCCGGTCCTCGCCAACGCCAAGTGCGACGTGCTGCAGGGCCAGTGCATCCGCAGCAACGCCGGCCTGTTCTACGAGAACTATCCCGAGTTCGCCGAGACGCTGCGCGCGATCGACACGACGCCGAGCCTGCAGGCGGCGCTCGGCCGCAACGGCCTCGCCTTCTTCGAGCGCCATTACGCCTGGCCGGTGATCGAGAAGAAGTACGTCGACATGCTGAACCAGCTGTCGAAGGAATCGGCGCCCCGCAAGATGGAGCCCGCGGCAGGCTGGTTGACGCGGCGGCGGCGCTCCCAACCGGCCGCCGACAGCGTCGTCAAGAAGCTGCCGGTCGGAGCGTATCGAGAGCCGGAAAAGACAGAGGCCCGAAGGCCGAAGGCCGAAGAAAGGCCGATTCGTACCGAGCCACGGCGTGATTTCCAGCGCGACCAGCGCGGACCGCGGCCGGAGACACGAAGGCCCGAACAGCAGCAGCCCGTCGACTCGCGATCCGGTCGCGCGGCAACCGGGTCGCTCGCTCAGGGCAAGCAACAGCAGCGCCCGCAGCAGCAGCAACGGCCGCAGCAGCAGCAGCGCCCGCAGCAACAGCAGCAGCAGCAAAAACAGCAGCCGCCCGCCGACTCCGCTGAGGACAAGCAGCCGCCGCCGCCCTTCGACCCCGCTCAGGGCAAGCAAGGCACCGAGGGGGCCCGGCCGCGTCCGGAAGGCGATCGGCAACGCGATCAGCGGCGCGGACGGCCGCATCGGCGCGGGCGCAGGCCCGGTGGCGGCGGCGGAGGCGGCGCGCGCTAGGCCGCAGATGGCGCAGATGACACAGAAGGTCGCCGTCCATCAGGTGCTCGCGACCCTTGGCTACGGCGACGCCATCGGTCACGAAGTGCTGGGCATCCAGCGCGTGCTACGTACCGCCGGGTATGAATCGGAGATCTTCGTGCAGACCGCCGATCCGCGGCTCGAAGAGCTGACGCAGGATTATCGCGACCTGGCCGATGCCAGTTATCCCGGCAACATCCTGATTCACCATTTCTCGATCGGCTCGCGCGCCTCGCGCATGGCCTACGCGCTGCCCGATCGAATGGTGCTCGTGTACCACAACATCACGCCGCCGGAATATTTCGTCGACATCAACAAGGAGTTGGTGCGCCTCTGCTTCAGGGGCCGCCGCGAGCTGGCGCTCTACAAGTCGCGCTGCGATCTCGCGCTCGGCGATTCGGAATACAACCGCCAGGAGCTCGAGGCGCTCGGCTTCTCCCCCACCGGCGTGCTGGACGTGGTGCCCGGGTTCGATCACCTGGGTGGCCCCGGTGACTACACGTTCGCGGGCGCCTATGACGACGAGTGGGTCAACCTGCTGTTTGTCGGCCGGGTCATTCCGAACAAGCGGATCGAGGACGTGATCCGTTTCTTCCACGCCTACAAGACATACTTCAATCCGCGCTCGCGGCTGCTGCTGGTCGGCGCGCATTCGGGCTTCGAGCGTTACCTGGCGCTGCTCCACAACTTCATCGCCAAGCTCGGCGCCAAGGACGTTCACCTGGTCGGCCACGTCTCGAACGAAGAGCTCGTCGCCTATTACGAGTTGGCAGACGCGTTCGTCTGCGCCAGCGAGCACGAAGGCTTCTGCGTGCCGCTGGTCGAGTCGTTCCACATGGGCGTGCCGGTGATCGCGTATGCGGCCACGGCGGTGCCATCGACGATGGACGGCGCCGGGATTCTCTACACGGACAAAGATCCCATGCACGTCGCCGGGTTGATCAACGCGATCGTCGACGACCATTCGCTCGCGGATCAGATCGTCGCCCAACAATACGGCGCCCTCGATCGGCTGGCGGCGAAGGATTTCGCGGGGACGCTGCTGCGGCACATCGAGGACGTCCTCGCGGCGCCGCGGCGTGAGCATCCGCCCGTCGCGTTCGATTTCTGGGATCAGGTCGAACAGGCTGAAGAGCTCGATGAGCTGAAAGCCTATCGACCGTCAGCCTTTCTCGCTCTTCCTCCGGGATCCGGGAACCGGGAGCCGGGAACCGGAAATGCACTACCGGATCCCGGTTCCCGGTTCCCGGTTCCCGGCAAGGTTCAGCCTTGATCGTCAACCAATGGGTTCCGGCGGCGCACAAGGGCGATGCGATTGGCGACTCCGCCAGGCGCGTGCGCGCGCTGCTGCGCGGGCTCGGGCACCAAGCCGACCTCTACGCGATGACGATCGACGACGACCTGCGCGGCGATGTCATCCCGTGGACGGATCCCGGCGCCACCCGCGGCGACCTGACGATCTTTCACTTCGCCCTGGTTTCGCCGATGACGGCCGCGTTCGCGCGGTTGAAGTCCGGGCGCGTGCTGCAGTATCACAACGTCACGCCGGCGCACTTCTTCGCCGGTTACGACGCCGCCATCTACCGGCTGGCGATGCTGGGCCGCGAGGACCTCAAGAGCCTGGTCGGGCACACCGACATTGCGCTTGGCGATTCGGAATACAACCGCCAGGAGCTTGAGTCACTTGGCTTCACCAACACCGGCGTGTTTCCGATTGCGATCGATACCAGGCGGATCACGGACGCGCCGCGGCGTCCCGCGCTCGAAGAAGTCCTGAACGAAGAAGGCTGGCTCAACTTCCTGTTCGTCGGCCGCATCGTCCCGAACAAGAAGATCGAGGATCACATCAAGCTGGCCGAGCATTACAAGCGCTACGTTGACGAGCAATACCGGTTCGTATTCGTCGGCAGGACGGATGCGACGCCCCGCTACTACAGCGCAATCCGCGCGCTGCTGGCGCGCTATCGCATGCCGGAAGGCCGCTTCATCTTCACGGGCCCCGTGCCTGATGAGGACCTGGCGACGTATTACCGGACCGCCAGCGTCTATATTTCTCTCTCGGAGCACGAAGGCTTCTGCGTGCCGCTGCTCGAAGCGATGGCCGCGGACGTGCCGGTGCTCGCCTACTCGTCGACGGCGGTGCCGGACACACTTGGCGGCGCGGGCGTGCAGTTCGCGCCGAAAGATCTCGAACACGCGGCTGAGCTCCTGGGCGAGCTCGCCTATAACGACGATTTGCGGCAGCAGGTCATTGCCGGGCAGCGCGCCAGGCTCGCCGACTTTGGCGATGATCGCATCCGCAAGGAACTTGAAAGGCTGACATCGTGAAGATTGGCTTCATCGTGCAACGCTACGGCGCCGAGATTCTCGGCGGCTCCGAGTACCACTGCCGGCTGATCGCGGAGCGGCTCGCCGGCAAGCACGACGTCGAGGTGCTGACGACGTGCGCGCAGGACTACATCACCTGGGAGAACCACTATCCCGAGGGGAACGATCGCATTCGCGGCGTGACGGTGCGCCGGTTCAAGAACGCACACACCCGCGACATCGCGGCGTTCAATACCTACTCCGACTGGATCTTCCATAACCCGCACACGCGCGAAGACGAGCTGTCGTGGCTCGAGCAACAGGGACCGTGGTGCCCGGCGCTGATCGAATACCTGAACAGCAAACATCGGCAGTACGACGCGCTGATCTTCTTCACCTATCTCTATGCGCCGACGGTGCTCGGGCTCGAGATCGATCCGGGACGCAGCATCCTGGTGCCGACGGCGCACAACGAGCCGGCCATCCATCTCTCGATCTACAAGGAGATGTTCAAGAAGGCCGCCGCGGTCGCCTTCAATACCGAGGTCGAGAAGAATTTCCTGAAGACGACGTTCGAGTTCCGCACCGTCGCCGAGGAGACGGTCGGCTGCGGCGTCGACCTGATGCCGGACCAGGCGCAGCCGGAGGATCCGGAACCGGAAGACGAAGACGAGATCCACAAGCGCCTGGCGCCGCACCTGCGCGCGCGGGGTGCGCAGTTCCGGAGGCGCCATCGCCTGCAGGGCCAGTTCCTGCTCTACGGCGGCCGTATCGATGCCGGTAAGGGTTGTGAAGAGCTGATCGAATACTTCACGAGCTACAAGGAGCAGGGCGGCGACGCGCAGCTGGCGCTGATGGGCGTGAAGCTGATGCAGCTGCCGGAGGTGCCGTGGGTGCGATTCGCAGGCTTGCTCTCGGAACGTGAGCGTCTGCAGGCGCTCGAGGCCGCCACGATCGTGGTGGTACCGTCACCGCTCGAAAGCCTGTCGCTGCTGGCGCTCGAAGCGATGGCGGTGGGAACACCGGTGCTGTGCAACGCCAGGGCGGACGTGCTGGTCGAGCACTGCAAGAACAGCAACGCCGGGTTGTTCTACCAGGATCGCGACGAGTTCGTGGAAGCAACGAAGATGCTGCTGGCCGACGAACGCCTCCGCGATCGGATGGGCCGCAACGGCAAGGAGTACGTGAGGAAGAACTACCGGTGGGACGTGATCATGCAGAAGTACGACAAATTGATCGGCTCGCTGCGCAGGTAGTCAGAAGTTTAAGGTTTAAAGTTTAAAGTTGAGTTGAGAGTTACGAGTTGAAGTTAACAGTTTTGATTCTCTTGTTGTTTCAATTCGGGCCGCGGCCTGCCCTGAGCGAGCCGGGCATTGCGCAACGCGATGCCCGGCGAGTCGAAGGGACGCCGTTGACGCCGGCGGAGACGCTGATTGAGCCGGAGACATTGCGGACGATCGAGCGGGCATCCGTCGAAGGACCGTCCGTTCGCGTCGTTCAGGGCAGCGATGCCGCGGCCGGCGAGATTGCGGTCGTGTGTGGCGCAAACTGTGAGCCGGCGGAATGGGCGCTGAAGAAGCTCGGCCCCGCGGTCGAAGGAAAGCAGATCCCCCGGCCGGCCCGGACGATTCGCATCGTCACGGTCGAGGCCGCGCGGCCGAATACCAAGGCTGCCGTCTTCATCGCACCATCATCGGGTCAACACATGCAGATCGTCCGCGGGCTCTGGTCGACCGCAT
The DNA here is from genome assembly GCA_043779345.1 of Acidimicrobiia bacterium. Lineage (GTDB taxonomy): Bacteria > Acidobacteriota > Vicinamibacteria > Vicinamibacterales > UBA2999 > 12-FULL-67-14b. Next base: position 27,043 of record JAYWEJ010000020.1, read on the forward strand.
CGATCGCCGATGAAGTCGTTGAAGTATTTGCGCGCCATGCCGTTGGCGTCGTGGATGGGCGATCGTTCGAGCCCACCGGGCAGCCCCGGTGGGAGCGGTCCGGCATTCCGATCACGACGATCGTCCCGCCGGCGGATGCCGGCGGCCTCGATCGCGCGTCGTTTGTCGCCGCGGCGTCGGCATACTTTCTTGCCACGCTCCCCAACTCAGGCTCTGAACCGCTACTGTCGCACCTGATGGTCGGCGCGCATGCGCGGCTGGCGGAGGACGGACGCAAGGCGGTCGCGCAGATGGGGAATCAGCAGCGCGCCAGCGCCGATGTGCTGATCATGTTCGGCCAGGCGATCGAACGCGAGCAGCGGCGCATGCGATCGTTTGAGCGGTTCATGCCGGCGCCCGTCGATCCGATGCTGCACAGCCGCATCCTCGACATGGAGAAAGCCATTACCAGCGTGTGGACGAGCATGGGCATCACCAGCTCGCCGTTCGTGCCTGCCGCCCAGCGCATCCGCGGCCGCGGCGGCGAGGATCGCCGGATCGTCACGCGAACGGGACCCGGCCCGCTGCCGACGCCGGAACCGCCGACGGCGTTGCTGAAATTCCCGAACGTTGACATCGTGATTTACGAGCTCGGCAACTTCATCGACGGCCGGCGCTCGATCAGCGATATTCGCGACGCGGTGTCGGCGGAGTTCGGGCCGATCGCGCTGCCGGTGGTGGTGGATTACTTCGAGCGGATGGCGAAGCAGGGTGCAATCACGATCAAATGATGGAGCAGACACCAGTGGACGAACAGTTGAACCCCGAACGAATTCTTCAAACCGGCCTCGCCTTCTGGCCGTCGAAGACGCTCTTGAGCGCAATCGAGCTCGGCGTTTTCACAGAGCTCGCGGGCGGCGCGCAGCCGCTCGCGACGCTGATGCAGCGGCTGCGGTTGCATCCGCGCGCGGCTCGCGATTTTCTCGACACGCTGGTGGCGCTCGGCTTTCTCGCGCGCAGCGGCGATCGATATTCGAATGCGCCGGAGACCAATCTGTTCCTCGACAGGGCGAAGCCGTCGTATCTGGGCGGCATTCTCGAGATGGCCAACCAGCGTCTGTATCCGTTTTGGGGCAACCTGACCGAAGCGTTAAGAACCGGGGAGCCGCAAAACGAAGTCAAGGGCGGCGGGCCAGGATTGTTCGAGACGTTATATGCCGACCCGGCGAGGCTGCAGAGTTTCCTCGCGGCGATGACCGGCATCAGCCACGGCGCCAATATGACCATCGCCCGCAAATTTCCCTGGGCCGGCTACAAAACCTTCGTTGACGTCGGCACGGCCCAAGGCGATCTCGGGGCACAGATCGCACTGGCTAATCCGCATCTGACGGGGACCGGCTTCGACCTGGCGCAGGTCGGGCCGATATGCGTGGCCTACCTCGCGGCGGTCGGCGTCAAGGATCGGGTGACATTCGTGGCCGGGGACTTTTTCAACGATCCGCTGCCAAAGGCTGACGTAATTTTGATGGGCCATATCCTGCACGATTGGGATCTGCCGACCAAGAAGATGCTGATCAAGAAAGCCTTCGACGCCGTCCCTGCCGGCGGCGCGCTGATCGTCTACGAGGCGATCATCGACGACGACCGCTCGAAGAACGCGTTCGGATTGATGATGAGCCTGAACATGCTGATCGAAACTCCGGGCGGCTTCGACTACACCGGCGCAGATTGCTCGGCGTGGATGAAGGAGGCCGGCTTTTCGACCACGCGCGTCGAACCGCTCGTCGGGCCCGACTCGATGGTGATTGCAATCAAGTGAGGAGAGGCGCGATGCTTTTGCGGACGATCGTGCTGGCGCTGGTTGTCGGTGCGGCGGTGACGGCCGCGCAACAGCCGGCGAAGCCCATCGTCTACGTGCTCTCGACCGGCGGCACCATCGCCGGCGCCGGCTCATCGTCCACGGACCTGTCGAACTACAAGGCGGGATCGATCCTTGGCGAACAGCTGGTGAAAGCGGTGCCGCAGATCAGCCAGATTGCCGACGTGCGCGTCGAACAGATCGTCAACGTTCGCAGCTCCGACCTGACGATCGACAACTGGCTGACCCTGGCCAGGCGCATTCAGGCGATCCTGAAGGAGACGCCGGCCGTCGCCGGCTTCGTCATTACCTCCGGCACCAACACACTCGAGGAGACGTCGTATTTCCTGAACCTGACGGTGCGTTCGGACCGGCCGGTCGTGCTGGTCGGCGCCATGCGGCCGGCCACGGCGATCTCCGCCGACGGCCCGCTCAACCTTCTCAACGCGGTCCGCACCGCCATCGCCCCGGAATCGCGCGGCAAGGGCGGCTTGATCGTGTTGAACGACGAGATCAACGCCGCTCGCGACACCACCAAGACCAATACGCTTCGCGTCGAGACGTTCCGCGCCCCGGAGCTGGGCATCCTCGGTTACATCGACGAGGACAAGGTCAGCTACTACCGAGCCACCACCAAGCGTCACACCGCGAGCTCCGAGTTCGACGTCACGAGCCTGAGCACGCTGCCAAAGGTGACGATTCTCTATTCCTACATCGAACCGGACGCGGCGTTGATCCACGCGGCCATCAAGGGCGGCGCCAAAGGCATCGTGTTCGCCGGCACCGGCAACGGCACGCTGTCGATTTTCGAGAGCGCCATCGTCAAGGAGATTGCCGCCATGCCCGCGGCCGCTCGGCCCGTGCTGGTGCGTTCGAGCCGTGTCGGCAACGGCCGTGTCACACCCACCGCCGAGTTCGACGCGATGAACATCGTGCCGTCGGACACCCTGACACCGCAGAAAGCCCGGATCCTCCTGATGCTCGCGCTGACCAAGACGAGCGACCTGAAGGAGATCCGGCGGATGTTCGCGGAGTACTGAGGAAGCTCATTCGTAAGCCGAAGCTTCAGCAGCTGTAGCACTCGCTGGACACGCGGGCGCGCTCACTCGACACTAGAGCGATGAAGGCGCTTGCTGTGCTCTTGATGGTTCTCGGCTGCGCGGCCTGTGGAGACGACCACGACATTACGGGCCCAACAACATCGGCCGTGCCGATCAGCGGCCGGGTGATCGAATTTTTCTCGCGCGACACGGTTCCGTCCGCGTCGATCGAGTTCAGGACGAGCGCCG
>JAYWEJ010000021.1:0-14391 GCA_043779345.1 Acidimicrobiia bacterium
GGACGGCTGTTCAACGAGGGGGTAAATTCGGACGGACGGACGACGGATCGTCGCTGCCTGATCATCGCGGCTACCTCTGCCGTCCTGATGGACGGGTCTATAAGAGGCTTGCCGGGGGCCGAGCTTACCCACAGTGCGCGGGCGAGGCAGGCGGTAGGGACTCTCGTGTTGCTGTACCACCGTAGCACGGGCGTCATGCAAAAGGCGGCTCAACCACGTAATAAATCACATCCGTCTGTATGGAATTAATTGACACCCGTCTGTACGAAACCTACACTGGCGATCTCTCTCCCTGACGTTCCTCCGCCGGATTGCACTTGGAGGCGGCCGATGAGTCCAGCACCTTTACGACCAAATTTTTCTGCCGGTGTCTCACCGGAGTCGTTTGCGCGCGTCGACATCCTGAACGAGTTGTCGTCGCGTCCGCGCCGCACCACGCGCGTCGCAGACGAACATCGCGCCTTCACGCTGCTCGCGGCCGAGATGGCGGCCAACCCGCGCAACATGCTGCAGAAGCTGGTGGAGCTGGCGGTCGATGTCTGCGACGCACACAGCGCCGGCATCAGCCTGCTCGACGGCGACCTGTTCCGTTGGGAAGCGGTCGCCGGCGTCCTGTCGGGAGCGCGCGGCGGCACCATGCCGCGCGCGCAGAGCCCATGTGGGGTCTGCCTCGCCCGCAATTCGACGCAACTGATGCACCTGCCGGATCGGTGCTTTCCCGCATTGCCGGCCGAACCCCGCTTCGTCGAGACCATGCTGATCCCGTTTCATAACCAGGGCGTGCCAATCGGCACCGTCTGGCTGGTCAGTCACAACCACGATCGGAAATTCGATCGCGAGGACGAGCGATTCGTCGTGCAGCTGTCCCAGTTTGCATCGGCGAGCTGGCTGATGCTGCGGTCGAGCGAGCAACTGGTGCAAGTGAACCGGCGCAAGGACGAGTTCCTGGCGATGCTGGGCCACGAATTGCGCGGTCCGCTCGGCGCCATCTTCACGGCCACGGCGCTGGTCGGCACGCGCACCAGCGATGATGCGGTGGCGACAAGCGCGGTGGACATGATCTCGCGGCAGTCGCGGCACTTGCTGCGGCTCGCCGACGATCTGCTCGACATGGCGCGGATCGAGAGCGGCAAACTGCAGCTCGATCGACAACCGGTTGACGCCCGGGCCATCGTCAGTGATTCGGTGGCGGCGCACCGCCTGCAAATGGAGCGGCGCCATCACGCGCTGACACTCGACCTCGGCGACGAACCCATTGTGATCGAGGCAGATCCGACGCGGCTGTCGCAGATCGTGTCGAATCTCGTCGACAACGCCTCGAAGTACACGCCCGAGCACGGCAAGATCGCGGTCAGCCTGCTGAAAGAGAGCGGCCAGGTGGTCGTGATGGTCCGCGACACCGGTGTTGGCATCCCACCCGATCGCGCGGGGCAGATTTTCGAGCCGTTCTCGCAGTTGAGCGACCCCGGCCGGAGATCGAATGGCGGGATCGGAATCGGTCTGGCGCTGGTCAAGAGCCTGACCGAAATGCATGGCGGCACGGTCGCCGTGGCGAACAACGGCGAGGACGGAGGCAGTTGCTTCTCGATTCGCCTGCCGATCGTCGCCGGTGAATTGTCCGCTGATCGTAACGAGGAAGTCTTCCTCAGGCCACGCAAGGATCGACGACGTGGCGGCCGCCCCTGATGTTTCCGAGGCGGGCCGCCGCGAGGCCATAGAGTTCGCTATTTGCTTCGTGCTGGCCGCCTGGCGAAGTGAGAAATCGAGCGGCTGCACGTCCAACAGGGACGACACCGCAACCGCTCGATAACGGCGAATTACTGCTTTGGGACGACCGCCAATTGGTTGTCGATGGTGTAGCTGGACGCGTTGTCCTTCGCGATCATGCCGGCCTTCTGCTTCTGCGCCTCGGTCGGCACCGAGCCGCGCAGCACGACGACCTTCTTGTCCTGATAGGTGTCGACGTTGATCGCTTCGGAGTCGATCGTCTTGTCGGCGATAATCGCCGTCTTCACGTCAACCGTCTCGACGGCGCCGCGAACCGCCGACGTGTTTTCCTTCGTATCCCGCACCACGCCGCGTGCCGTCTGGGCGCAGGCCGTGCTGGCCGCGAGCAACGTCACACAGGTTATAGCCTGCAAACTTCTTCTCATTACAAAACCCCTTTGGTTGCGATCGACCATCAATCGACCGATCAGGGGTCTTAGGAGCAAGATACGTTCCTAAAGTAGCTCATCGTCAGACGTTCGTCCGCGGCCTCTACTTCGTCCTCAGCGCCTGTGCCGGATCTAGTGTCCGGCTTTAGCCGGACGACGCGGTTTTCTGCACTTCATCGAGCGCGAGCGCGAGCAGGCCCTTCGCGTCGAACAGGAAGCAATGCGCGTGGCCGACGCGGCCGCCGCGATTGTGCGTCTGCGACAGATACGCGTTGACGATCGTCGCGAAGAAGCGATCGGGCCAGTGGGGGTGTGCGCCGGCGCCGCTGGTATCGATCTCCTTCATCACTTTCCAGACGCGCACGCCGTTCTCGAGGACCGGCACCTCGAAGACCGCGATCCGCAGCCCGGGCACGTTGAGGACGTGCTCGGCGTGATGCAGGAACGTCACCTGGTCGTGATCGCACCCAATCAGGAGGATCTTGCCGTCGAGCGCCACGAAGCGTTCGAGCGCGGAGCCGCGGCCAAACGCGTAGTCCCACGGCTGTTCTGAAATCAAGTGCGGCGCGTTCGCGCCCCACACCACGAAGCGGGCGACGTGGTCGTTGACGAGCGAATCCGGATAACTCCTGAAGAGCTCGACCAGCGCGCCATGGTCGCGCGCGGCGCGCGCGGTGCGCGCATCGAACGCCGGCATTTCGTCGAGGAGCTCGAGCTCGTGCGATCCGGGATGGACGCCGCGACCAACATCGTCATACCCATCGGGGCAGCCCGCGTACATCATCATCGTGCCGCGATCGGTCAGCGCGTCCTTGATGGCGAGATGAATCTGATCGGGCCCGCCCGCGATCGGCCCGACGGCGCGCACCGACGCATGGACCATGACGGTGTCGCCGGGCGCGACACCGAGGGCGCGAAAGCCGGCGGCGAGCTCGTCTCTGGAAAATACGCAACCTGATTCTATCTGCCTCGCCCGCGCGCCTTGGTGGTGCTCCGCCGAACACTGTCTGGGTCGCGCACTTCCCACAAGTCGCACCGTTGGCAGGTCGACACGTCCAATCGCGCGCGCGCCAGCACGCAGTCCGCTGCCGATCGCGTGGAAAGAAGTCCACCAGATACAGAACTTCTTCAGCATGCGAACAACCATCAATCGCTCTCGGCGCCACGGTGAGCATCGCATTGGCCGGATCTACCGCGGCTCAGCCGCGCGAGCTGAAGCACAGCGACAGGATGTCGCCAATCTGACGACCTTCCCTCGGAAGCTCGAGCGGAGGCCGCAATCTCTGGTACGTCGATTGCACCATCTCTGGCGGGGGTTCGAAATGGCTCAGTCGAAGGTTCGTTACGCAGTGGTTGGCCTTGGGTACATCGCACAGGCCGCGGTGCTGCCGTCGTTTGCACACGCGAGGCGTAACTCCTCCCTCCACGCTGTCGTCAGCGGCAGCGTCGAGAAGCTCAACGAGATTGGCGACAAGTACCGCATTCCTGTTCGCGCCACGTACGACGACTACGAGCGCGTGCTGCAGGAAGTGGATGCCGTCTACATCTGCACGCCGAATTCGGAGCACGAGGATTACGTCATTCGCGCCGCCAAGGCCGGCAAGCACGTGCTGTGCGAGAAGCCGCTGGCGGTCACCCAGGAGCAATGCCACCGGATGATCAAGGCCGCCAGGCTGGGCGACATCAAGATCATGACGGCGTATCGCCTGCACTTCGAGCCGCTGTTCCTCGAGGTGCTCGACATCGTGCGCTCGGGCAAGATCGGCGAGCCGCGCTACTTCACTTCGTCGTTCTCGATGCACGCGAAGCCGGGCGGCATCCGCACCAGGCGCGAGCTCGGCGGCGGCACGCTCTACGATCTCGGCGTCTACTGCATCAACACCGCGCGGCTGATGTTCGACGCGGAGCCGACGTCGGTGTTCGCCTCGTCGATCGACGGCGCGCGCGCCAACATGCCTGAGATCGACGAGATGACGTCGGGCATGCTGCGTTTCGACGGCGATCGATTGGCGACGTTCACCACCAGCTTCAACGGCAACGGCGTCTCCGATTTCCGTGTCGTCGGCACCGAAGGCAACGTCCACGCGGAGCCGGCTTACGAGTACGCCGAAGCGCTCGGCTACACGCTCACCGTCGGCGACAACGTCCGCAAGAAGAAGGGCCGCCGCCGCGATCAGTTCGCCGCGGAGGTTTCGTACTTTTCGGATTGCGTGATGAACGGCAAGGACCCGGAGCCGTCGGCCGAAGAGGGCTGCTGGGACGTCCGCATCGTCAACGCGCTCTACCAGTCAGCGCAGAACGACAAGGTCGTCGAGCTGAGTCACTTCGGGCCCGAGGATCCGCCAACGCGCCGGCAGGGCGTGGATATGCCGCCGATCCTGCGTGAACCCGAGCTCGTCGCGGTCGAAAAGCCGCACGACTAGGGCTACGGAAATTTCTTACAAGGCGTCGGCCAGCTCGCACAGGGGCCGACGTCCGTGAGCTTCGTATAGACCAGGCTGCTCGACACCTTCTCGGTTTGTCCCACCGGCGTCGTCGTCACTTCCATCGTCAACACTTTGCCGTCCGCGGTCAGCGAGACGACTTCACGGACCGTGGTGGTGTCGCCGTTCGGCGCCTTCATCGCGCCCTCGCTCACGAGCGATCGTCCGTCCCACTTGCTGGTCATGGTGACGGCGCCGCCCTGCCCGGCGGGCGTTGACGTTTCCCGTCCCGGCTTGTAGATCCGGACGTGCGCTTCGTTGATCTGGCTTTCGATCACCACGGTGCCGTTGGCCGGCTGCGTAACGTGAAGGGTCTTCGGAGCGCCGGCGGGTATCAGCCCGATGATGCCGGCCGACGCGATCACCTTGCTCCTGGTTTCATCGAGCTGCCAGGTGCCGGACAGATCCGGGGCTTGCGCGCTGATCGCTACGCTGCACACGAGTATCGTGGCGAGAACGATCTTTGGCTGCCGGTTCCCGGCTCCCGGTTCCCGTCTGCTTCCGAACATCACTGGGCTCCCAGGTTGAGGGCGACGATCTTCTCGCGATCGCGTGCATACAGCGTCTTGCCGACGAGCGTCGGCACCGTCCACGACACGGTGTCGAAGACCTTCTTGGCCTCCGAGAGGATGGTGACGCCGTCGGGCGCGAGCTTGGCCAGCGCCAGGTCGCCGTCCTCGTCCAGGATGATCGCCTTGTTGTCGGCGTAGACCATGCTGGCGCGGCCGAAGCCGCGGTGCTGCCACGCCGCCTGGCCGGTCTTGATGTTGAGCGCCGTCAGGAACGCGGGACCGAAGTCGCCGGTCGTGCCGTAGACGAAATCGCCGACGCGAATGGCGTTGAGGAACATGAAGCGGACGCGGTTGGTGAACCACAACTCCTCGGCAAACGTGACGTCCTTGTCCGGCTTGAGCTGGATGGCGCGGCTGCCGGCGCGATACGCCGACGAGACAAACAGGATGTTGTCGGGACCGAACAGCGGCGTGCCGCAGTTCAGGTCGTTGCCGGGATCGTGCACGTGCGACCACAGGATCTTGCCGCTGGCCGGATCCATGCCGTTGACCGTGCCGCCGCCGAAGACGACCAGCTGTTCGCGGCCGGCGAGCGTGATCATGATCGGCGGCGCTTCAGAGGTCAGGAAGTCGCCGCTCTTCCACACCACGGCGCCATCGCTCTGGCGGAACGCCATCACCGACTGGCCCGGACCGCCGACGCTGCAGATGATGGTGTCGCGATAGGCGATCGGACTGCAGCCGTAGCCGGTCTTGACGACGGGGCGAATCAACAGCTCGTGCGAGTTGAAGTCCTTGATGAAATCGCGCGACCACAACACCTTGCCGGTCTTCTTGTCGAGCGCGAACAACTGCTTGTTGGTGCCGATCGTGAACAGCCGGTCGCCGACGATCAGCGGCGTCGAGTGCGGGCCGGCGCCGAAGCTGAAGTCCTCGCGGCGCGACGGGTATTTGTGTTCCCAGAGCGTCTTGCCGGTCGCCGCGTCCATGGCGATGACGGTCTCTTCGGATTCCCACGGCCCTTGCTTGGCGCGGCCGTGGCCGGCGCGATACATGGTGAAGAGGCGCCCATCGTCCACGAGCACCGCCGAGTGGCCGGTGCCGAGCGGCCGCGACCAGATCACCGGCGGGCCGGTGTCCGCCCACTTGTCGGCGAGGCCGGTCGCGTCGACGATGAAATTGCGGTTGGGGCCGCCCCACTGGCGCCACGAATCGGTGGATTTCGTTTGTGCGCTGACCTCGAGGCGAGGCGCGGTCAGGAGGATTGAGGCGCCCAGGACGAGAGTGACTCCGAGTGTCCGCATGGCGGGATTGTACAGGGATCAGGGACCAGGGATCAGCGTGGCACAGGGCATAATGGCGGGCATGCTTCGAACCGCCCTTGCACTCCTGATCCTGATCCTGACCCTGGTCCCCACAGCCTCGTCCGCCCAGTCGAATCAATCGCCCAGCATCGTCCTGCCGACGGTCATCGTCACCGCGCAGAAGGATGCCTCGGATGTGAAGGAGGTGCCGGCCAGCATCACCGCCGTCACCTCCGCCACCATCGCCGATGCCGGCCTGACGTCGATCACCGAGGCGGCGATCTTTGCGCCCAACACCGTCTTCACCGAATTCACCGCGCGCAAGGTCAGCAACGCGCGCTTCCGCGGCATCGGCTCGAGCCCGGCCAACCCGGCGATCACGACGTATCTCGACGGCGTGCCGCAGCTCAACAGCAACTCGTCGAACATCGAACTGCTCGACGTCGGCCAGATCGAGTTCGTGCGCGGCCCGCAGAGCCCGCTGTTCGGCCGCAACACGCTCGGCGGCATCGTCAACGTCACGACGGCGCGGCCGTCGATGTCGGCGTGGACCGGCGCGGTCAACGTGCCATTCGGCAACGCCGGCCTGTGGGACGCGCGCGGCAACGTGTCGGGGCCGATCAGCGACAAGCTGGCGCTTGGTTTCGCCGCCGGGAAGCAGCAACGCGACGGCTACACCGTGAACTCGATCACGGGCAACGATCTCGATTCGCGCGACGGCACGTTCACGAAAGCGCAGGCGATGTTCCTGCCCAACGCCAATTGGGAAGCGCGGCTGATCCACGCCTATGAGCGCAATCGCGACGGCGACTACGCGCTCGGCGACCTGAGCGCGATCCGCATCGCGCCGTTCCGCGTCGCTCGCGATTACGAGGGCTTCACCAATCGCGACATCAACAACACCACCCTCAACCTCCGCGGCACCGGCCAGAATGTCGCGATCGACAGCACCACTGGCTTCATCAAGTGGAACACCGAGGACGCCACCGATCTCGACTACTCGCCGCTGCCCCTCGCGAGGCGCTTGAACATCGAAGAGAGCACGCAGTTCACTCAGCAAGTCCGCATCTCGTCGCCGGACAACGCGCCGATGGCGTTCGGCTCGGCGATGATCAAGTGGCAGGCGGGCGTCGAGTACTTCAACCAGGCGTACGATCAGGACGCCGTCAACACGTTCAGCGCGTTCGTGTTGAATCCGCAGCTGCCGTTCCCGATCGCGATGCACTCTCCGGAAGCGTCGATCGACAGCACCGGAGTCGGCGTGTTCGCGCGGGCCACCGTCAGCGTCAATGACAAGGCCGACTTCACGGCGGGGCTGCGCTTCGATCACGAATCGAGCGACGCGCATCTCAACACCTTCTTCGCGCCCGCTTTCATCCCGGCCAACGTCGTCGCCGCCGATCAGACCTTCAATGACGTGTCGCCGCAGTTTGCGTTCGGCTATCGCGTCAACCCGCGGCACATGGCGTATGTCTCGGCGGCGCGCGGCTACAAGGCCGGCGGCTTCAATCCGGCAGCGCTGCCCGGCAGCGAGGCCTACGCCGAAGAGCACGCGTGGCACGTCGAGGGCGGCGTCAAGTCGACGCTGGCCGGCGGCAGGGTCGCCGCCAACGCGGCGCTGTTCGTCATCGACTGGAACGATCTGCAGCTGAACGTGCCGAACCCGTTCGTGCCGGGCCAGTTCTACATCGCCAACGTCGGCGGCGCGCGCAGCCGCGGGCTCGAGCTCGACATCACGGCGCGACCGCGGCCGTCGATTGATCTGTTTGCCGCACTCGGCTTCACCAACGCGCAGTTCGCCGCCGGCACGATGGCGAACGGCGTGGCCGTTGACGGCAACGACCTCCCCTACACGCCCGATTACACGGCGTCGTTCGGCGGCCAGATGTCGAGAACGATCACCTCCGCGATCAGCGGCTTCGCCCGCGCCGAGGCCGTGATGACCGGCGCATTCTCGTACGACGAGGCCAACTCAGAGGGCCAGGACGCCTACTCGCTCGTCAACCTCCGCGCCGGCGCCCGCGCCACGCGCGTCTTCGCCGAGCTCTGGCTCCGCAACGCGTTCGATACGCGATACGTGCCGATCGCCATTCCCTACCCGGGGTTCGCGCCATCAGGCTTCATCGGTGAAAACGGCCGTCCGCGGACCTTCGGGGTCACGGTCGGTACTTCCTTCTAGAGCGAACGCATGGCGACACGCGCGCTGAACCCAACCGCTCCGATCGCGATCGAATCGCGGGCCCTCGTACCGGGACCGGCCGCGATCGCGGCAATCGTGATCGTCCTGGCCGCGTGGTACCTCAACGCGGTGATCAGCTGGCGCCAGGCCGCGCTCTTCATCGTCGGCGCGTCGGCGGGCGTGGTGCTGTATCACGCCGCGTTCGGCTTCACGTCGGCGTGGCGCGTGTTCATTGCCGATCGGCGCGGCGCGGGGCTGCGCGCGCAGATGCTGATGCTGGCGATCACGTGCGTGGTGTTCTTTCCGCTGCTGGCGTCCGGCACCTTCATGGGCCAGCCGCTGCGCGGATCGGTCTCGCCGATCGGCGTTGGCGTCGCCGCCGGGGCGTTCATCTTCGGCCTCGGCATGCAGCTGGGCGGCGGCTGCGCGTCGGGCACGCTGTTCAGCGTCGGCGGCGGCAGCACGCGCATGCTGATCACGCTCTTCTTCTTCATCATCGGCTCGGTGATCGGCACCGCCCACATGGGATGGTGGACGGCGCAGCCCGCCTTTGCCCCGACGTCGATCGTGACGACGATGGGACCGTGGGCGGCGCTGGCGGCGAGCCTCGCGCTGTTCGGCGCGATCGCGTGGATGACGATGGCCGCGGAGCGGAGGCGGCACGGTCAACTGGTCGACGATCTGAAACCTGCGATCGGACCGCGATGGCTGACCGGCCCGTGGCCCCTCGTCGCCGGCGCCGTCGGACTTGCCGTCGTCAACATCGCGACGCTGACGATCGGCGGGCGGCCGTGGGGCGTGACGTCGGCGTTCGCGCTGTGGGGCGCGAAATGGTTTGCCGCGCTCGGCGTCGACGTCGCGTCGTGGTCCTACTGGACGACTCCGGCACAGGCGACCGCTCTCAAGTCGAGCGTGTTGATGGACGTCACGTCGGTGATGGACTTCGGAATCATCCTCGGCGCGCTGCTGGCGGCGATTCTGGCCGGCCGCTTCGCGCCGGTGTTGAAGATCTCTCTCCGCTCGCTCGCGGCGGCGGTGATCGGCGGCCTGCTGCTCGGCTACGGGGCGCGCATCGCCTACGGCTGCAACATCGGCGCCTACTTCAGCGGCATCGCCTCAGGCAGCCTGCACGGCTGGCTGTGGCTCGTCGCCGCGTTCGCTGGCAACGTCGCGGGGACGCGGCTGCGGCCGCTGTTCGATCTGAATGTCGAGACAACGCGGACCGCATGTTGAACACAGGAACAGTCCGCCTAAAGGCGGACGCTCCACTGTCTGTGTCGCTGCAGCATCGGTGGAGCATCCGGCTTTAGCCGGATTGTTCCGATACCCATGCTCTTAAGTGTTCTGCTGGCGCTGACCGTCATCATGGTGACGGCAAGGGCGGTCGGCTACCTGTTCTCGAAGATCAATCAGCCGGCGGTGATCGGCGAAGTGGTCGGCGGCATCCTGCTCGGGCCTTCCCTGCTCGGTCACTTCGCCCCCGAGGTGCAGGCGGCGCTGCTGCGGCCCGAAGCGACGCCGTTCCTCGGTGTCATCGCGCAGCTGGGCGTGATCCTTTACATGTTCCTGGTCGGACTCGAGCTCGATCTGCAGGTGCTGCGGAGCCGCGCCCGCTCGACCATCGCGATCTCGAACGCCGGCATCATCGTGCCGTTCCTGCTCGGGATGGGGCTGGCGTGGGCGATCTTCGGCGACTACGCCCCGCCCGGTGTCGCGTTCACGCCATTCGCGCTGTTCATGGGCGTCTCGATGGCGATCACCGCCTTCCCGGTGCTGGCGCGGATCCTCGAGGATCGCGGACTGCAGCGCACGCCGCTCGGGATCGTCGCGCTGACCTGCGCGGCCATCGGCGACGTCACCGCATGGTGCCTGCTCGCGTTCGTCGTCAGCGTCACCGAAGCCGCGCCGTACCAGGCGCTCCTCACGGTCGTGATGACCGCCGTCTACATCGCGCTGATGCTGACGGCCGGCCGTCGCGTCATGATCGGTTTGGTGACGCGGCTCGATGCCTCGAGCCGCATCGGCGAGCAGAGCCTGACGCTGATTCTGGTCGCCGTCCTGCTGTCCGCGATCGCGACGGAATACATCGGCGTCCACGCGATCTTCGGCGCCTTCCTGCTCGGCGCGATCATTCCGCACGACAGCGGCGTCGCCCGCCACGTCCGCGAACGCATCGCCGACGTCGTCCGCGTGCTGCTGTTGCCGGCGTTCTTCGCGTTCACCGGCCTTCGCACCGAGATCGGCCTCCTCCAGACCGCGCACGACTGGTGGATCTGCGGCGTCATCATCGCCGTGGCGACCGCCGGCAAATTCGGGGGCGTTTCGCTCGCCGCCCGCTTGACCGGCTCGAGCGCCCGCGACAGCGCGGCGCTCGGAATCCTGATGAACACGCGCGGCCTCGTCGAGCTGATCGTCCTCAACATCGGCCTCGACCTCGGCGTCATCACGCCGCGGCTGTTCACGATGCTCGTGGTCATGGCGCTCGTGACGACGATGATGACGTCGCCAATCCTCACCGCCCTGCTTCGGAGAACGCCCGTAGAACGCCCGTAGAACACCCGCATAACGTCCCTGTTGATAGACAACACGAGATCGTGTATTTTCATGTTGCCTATCAACATGAGCACGAGCTCCGAAGTCCCCTACGGCACCCTCGATCTGATGGTCTTGAAAACCCTCGCCGGCCTTGGTCCGCAGCACGGGTTTGGCATTGCGCGGCGCATCGAACAGGTGGCCCAGGGTTCGCTCGCCCTCAACCAGGGCACCATTTATCCGGCGCTGCTCCGCCTCGAGCAGAAGCGCTGGATCAAGAGCGACTGGGGCACCAGCGAGAACAATCGCCGTGCCCGCTTCTATACGATCACCCCGGCCGGGAAGCGCCACCTCGCCGGCGAGGCCGACAACTGGGCGCGCACGGTCGCCATGGTCAACCGCCTGCTCGCAGCGGACTAACCATGCGCACGTTGCTGTCACGCGTGCTCGATCTCATCCTGCGCCGTCCGCGTGAACGGCGGCTGCACGATGAGATCCAGGTCCACCTGGATTTGCTCGCCGACGAATACGTCGCCAATGGAATGACGCTCCACGACGCCGCGCTCGCGGCGCGGAAAGCGTTCGGCGGCGTCGATCAGATCAAGGAACGCTACCGCGATCAGCGCGGCTTCGCGTGGCTCGACACGCTGTCGCAGGACATCGGCTTCGCGTTTCGGATCCTGACGCGCGAGCGCGGCTTCGCACTGACGGCGATCGTCGTGCTCGGCGTCGGCCTCGGCGTCAACAACCTGTTCTTCACGCTCGTCTACGGACACAAGTTTCGCGGTTTGCCGATCGCCCATCCGGAGCGGATCCTGTCGATCTCCGCCTTCGACGATCGCGTGCCGCAACGCGCCATCTCGCTGAACGAGTTCCACGAGATGCGCGATTCGTTGAAGACGTTTGATGCGCTCGCCGCCCATGTCGGCGCGCCGGTGACCGTTGGCGACCACAACCGCGTGCCGGATCGCTTTGACGGCGGCTACGTGTCCGCCGGCGCTTTCGAAGCGCTCGGTCTTGCGCCGTTGATGGGCGCGCTGCCGGCACGCGATCACGATCGGCCTGGCGCGGCCCCCGTCGTCTGGCTCGGCGCCAACGTCTGGCAGTCGCGGTATGGCGGCGACCGCAACATCCTCGGCCGCACCATTCTCGTCAATGGGCTTCCGGTCACGGTGATCGCGATCGTGCCGGAGCGGTCAGGATTTCCGGACACCGCATCGGTTTGGATGCCGTTGGGCCAATGGCCCGGCATGCCGCAAAGCCGCGACGTGCCGGCGCTGCAGGTGCTCGGGCGATTGCGCTCCACGGCAATCGAGGCCGACGCGAGAAACGAAGTCGAGACGCTGTTCGGCAGACTGGCATCGACTCGGGCCGAATCCAACCGCGACGTGCGCGCGCGCGTGATCCCGATCAACACCAGGGCCTTTGGCACCATCGAGGGATGGGAACCGTTCATCATGGCCGGACTCATCGTGATCCTGGTCTCGTGCGCGAACGTCGCGAATTTGATGATGGCGCGGTCGATGCATCGTTCGACCGAGATTGCGATTCGTGCGTCGCTCGGCGCCAGCCGAGGGCGCATCGTCCGCCAACTGCTGTCGGAGGCGGCCGTCATCGCGGCGGCAGGCGGCGTGTTCGGCGCGCTGTTCTCGCGTGCCGGGGTCGCGCTGTTCGAGTCGGCGCTGCCGGAAGGCGCGCTGCCCTACTGGATCCACTACCGCATTGACGGCGGGGTGTTCGCCGGTCTCGTCGTCGTCTCGCTTGCGACGATTGTCGTATTCGGTCTGATTCCGTCGTTGCAGGCGTCGCGCACGGATGTCAATCGGACCTTGAAAGATGGCGGGCGCACGTCAACCGCGCACTCGCGCGCCGGGTGGTTGACGGCGGGCTTCCTCACCGTCGAGCTCGCGCTGGCGATGATCATGCTGACGCAGATCGCGATCGTGACCCTGCGCGCCAACACCGACCTGCCCACCGACGCCGTGATCAAGACGAGGGCCGTCCTGACCAGCACCGTGACGCTGCCGGCCGCGGCGTATCCGACGGTTGAGCGCCGTAACGACTTCTTCCGGAGAGTGAACGAACGGCTGAGCGGCCGAGCGGAGATCACGGCGGCGTCTCGCGCATCGCTGCTGCCCGCTGATGGCGGAGTCGGGCTGCGGCGTGTCGACGTCGAAGGCCGGGCGGCGGCAGAAGGCCAGGACGCGCCTGAGTATCAGATCGTCGAGGTCGCCCCCGCGTACTTCTCGGCGCTCGCCTTGCCGCCTGTTCTGGGCCGCGAGTTCGAAGAGGGCGACGGCACCGGCGGTGCGCAGGCCGCGATCGTGAACGAGCGATTCGTTGAAGTGGCGCTCCAGGGTCTCGAGCCGATCGGCGCGCGCATCGCCATCGCGCCGCCAGCTGCGGAACCAACCGCCCCGGTGCAGTGGCGTCGGATCGTCGGGGTGACACCGACCATCAGCCAACGGGGTCCACAGGCGCCACCGGTCGTCTACCTGCCGATCGGGGCCAGATCGCCGGCGACGTCGATCCTGATGGTTCGCCACGCGCTCGATCCGGAAGCGGCCGCGCGGCTGTTGCGCGAAGAAGTCCGCGCCATCGATGCCAACGTCCCGCTCTACCGGATGCGAACCCTCGTGCGCGCGATCGAGGACGCGAACTGGACCGGCCGGGTGTCGACCTACCTGGCCGGGACCGTCTGCATCCTCAGCCTGCTGCTGGCCATCGTCGGCCTCTACGCCGTTACCGCGCAACGCGTGACGTTGAAGACGCAGGAGATTGGACTGCGGCTGGCGCTCGGTGCGCGCTCGGCACAGCTGATACGGATGGTCCTTCGCGGCCTGTGCGTTCCGCTGCTGCTCGGGCTCGGCCTCGGGACGATGGGAGCGGTGGCCTGGGACCGCGCGTTTGCCTCCGGCGATCGAAACCTGTACGCGTCCGCGCCGGAAACCGTGTTGACGATGGCCGCGCTCTTGACGGCGATCGTCGCTGTGTCGTGCTTCATTCCGCTTCGCCGGGCCATCTCCATGGATCCTGTCAAGGCGCTGCGCGGGGACTGATGGCGAAGCTCTGGGGTGATCCTTCGTGGAATCCGATGGAACGGTTCCAAGAAGCCGAGGTTGGGGCGACCGCGCAGCCGGAGTACGATAGCTGGCTGTAACGCTCTGAACGCTGAGCGACAATGAAGTAAAAGGAGAAAAACGAGATGAAACGATCTGTTTTCGC
>JAYWEJ010000022.1:0-2565 GCA_043779345.1 Acidimicrobiia bacterium
CCCGTCGCCGACACCACGCAGGTCGTCGTGATCAGCTTCCCGCCGGTGCAGCCGGCGCAAACGGTGCGGCTGAGGATCACCGAGACCTATACCGACACCAACCGCTACCGGCTCGAAGGCGATGAGCTGGTGTGGGACCGCGCGTTCGGCCGGCCGCGCAACAGCGTCGTGCTGCCCGCGGGCTGGACCGTCGTGGCCAGCTCGACACCGGGAGCGATCTCGCAGGATCCCGATGGCCGGCAGCGTTTGTATTTCGAGAACAACCGCAACGACGAAATCCAGGTCTTGATTCGGGCGCGCCGCGTTGCCCCGTAGAGGCGGGACTTCAGTCCCGCCAGCAGGAGTCAATATGAAGAAGCTTCTTGCCGCCACACTGCTGCTGACCGCCGCGCTCGTATCTCCGGCCGCCCAATCGCTCGATCCGATCACGGCCGAAGACACGCTGAAGGTGCAGACCGCAACCGTCCTCGACCTCAGCGAAGACGGGCGGCTCGTCGCCGTTGGCGCGCGCCGGCTCTATGACAACGCCGAGACCAACCATCGCCGTTACGGCGATCCGACGTACTTCGCGCCCACCCTGCTGGACGTGCAGGTGATCAACACCCGCACCGGCGCCATCGACAAGGTCGGCAAGGGCCTGATCAACGTGCGCCAAGCCGCGTTCACGCGCGATGGCGCAAGGCTCGCGATGTTGACGGCCGCGGAAACGGCCGCCGGCCTCCCGATCACGTCACTGTGGGTCTACGACGTCGCGCGAAAGACGCTGGTTGAGGTGCCGCGAAGCAAGGGTGCCGAAGTGGCCGCCAATTCCGAGCTGTCGTGGACCGCGGACGGCGCCAGGTTGTTCGTCGCGTTGCGGGCTGCGGAAGACGACGTCGCCGCCCAGGCCGCCTTCAAGACGCTGGTGTCCGGCCCCGTCGTCGTGCAGTCTTCAAAACCGTTCCTGGACTGGGACGCGATGAGCCGCGCCAATCGTCGTCGCGAGCTCGCGCAGATCGATCCTGTCACCGGAGCCAAGGTGTCCATGATGGCCGCTGCCGCCATCACCACGTATCAATTCTCGCGAGACGACCTGTCGGTGACATGGCTGGAGGACCGGACCGAGAAGACCAACTACGACGTGATCTTCGGTACCGACAATTCGGTGCGGGCGATGACGCGCGGCAGTGCGCCGCGGACCGTGCTCGACGCGAAGGTCCTGAAGACCACGACGCCGCGATGGTCGGACGATGGTCGTTCCTTCGCCTTCGCAGATAAAGGGGAAGTGTTTGTCCAACGCATTGACGAGGACAAACCTCGTTCGCTCACTCCGAAGGCGAAGGCCGCCGAGGACACGGAGAAAAGCAAGACCGAGGACACGGAGGTTTTCTCGGTCGGTTCATTCTCTCGTGACGGATCAAAGCTGTTGATCACGAGCAAGAAGGGCTGGTACGTCGCGTCGGTCGCGGACGGCTCGCGCGATCGCGTGCTGACGCTCGACGACAAGAACGACGACAAGAATCCGAAGCTGACCGCGGTGGACTGGACGCCGTCGGGTGACGCCATCCTGCTGCAGTACGGCGAGCCCGATCGATGGGACCGCGGCCTCTCGAGGCTGGATCTGAAAACGAAAACACTGACGTCGCTGGCGCGCGACGCGAACCTCTATCAGGGTTTCCGCCAGTCGCGCGACGGCAGCACGATCGTATTCCAGAAATCGGACGGCACGCGGCCGGCGGAGCTCTATGCCGCCGACGCGGGCTTCGGCAACGTCCGAAAGCTGACCGACTTGAACCCGTGGATCGCGAAGAAGACGCTGCCGGCATCGGAGCTGGTGTCGTATCGCGACGCCGACGGCAAGGTGCTCTACGGCGTGCTGCGTTATCCGGTCGGATACGAGAAGGGCCGGCGCTATCCGACGGTGTTCGAGATCTATGAAACGTTCTTCGACAACGGCTTCAACGGCCGCGCCGCGATGCTCGCGGGCCAGGGCTACGCCGTCTTCCACCCGTCGGTGAACCTGATCGTCGGACGGCCCGGCGAGTCGTGGGCGAAGGGCGTGACCGCGGCCGCCAACAAGCTGATCGACATCGGGATCGCCGACCCCGATCGGCTCGGCGTTCATGGTACGAGCTACGGCGGCTACGCGACGGTGCTGCTGCTCACCGAAACGGATCGCTTCAAGGCGGCTATCAACGTCTCGGGCAAGGTCGACATGATCAGCTTCTACACCGACAGCGAGCGGCTCGGCGTCCGCAACACGCACGCGCCCGAGAAGAGCCAGGACCGCATCGGCGGCACGCTGTGGGAGTACCCGGAGCGCTACATCGAGCACTCGGCGATCTTCCGCCTCGATCGCGTCAAGACGCCGCTGCTGACGATCAGCGGCGATCAGGATCCCAACGTGCCGGCGAATCAATCGCGCGAGCTGTATTACGCGCTGCGGCGGCTCGGCAAGGAAGTGGAGTGGGTCCGCTACACCAACGGCGGCCATCGCCCGCCGAACAGCGTCGCCGAGAGCATCGACTTCGAAAACCGCATCGTGGCGTGGTACGACAAGCACTTGAAGGAGAAGAAGCCGGCGGC
>JAYWEJ010000023.1:0-14379 GCA_043779345.1 Acidimicrobiia bacterium
CGTGATGATTTTTTTCATGATCAGTCTCTGAGACTGCGGCCGGTGAGGCGAAGGAAGACCTGTTCGAGCGTCGGGCGCTCCATCTGGAATCCGTCGATGGCCGACGTCGCCGCAATGCGATTGAGCTCGGCGAGCGGATCAACCGCCTGCAGCCGTTGTTCGGTGCCGTTGGTCTTGACCATCAGCGTCGGCGGTCCGCCGTGGGTGGCGAGCAGTTCGCTGAGCGTGCCGAGCGCGAGCAGCTTGCCGGCGTCGATGATGGCGATGCGATCGCACAGCCGCTCGGCTTCTTCCATGTAATGCGTCGTGTAGATGACGGTGCGGCCCTCGCGATGCAGCGCCTCGATGCTCTCGAAGATCTTGTTGCGCGACTGGGGATCGACGCCGACGGTCGGCTCGTCGAGCAGCAGCAGCTCCGGATCGTGCAGCACCGCTGCAGCGAGGTTAAGGCGCCGCTTCATGCCGCCCGAGTAACCGCCGGCGCGATCGCCCTTGCGATCGGCGAGGCCGACGAAATCGAGGCACCACTTGACGCGCTCGTCGAGCGCGCCGCCAGACAGGCCGTAGATCTCGCCGAAGAAGCGCAGGTTCTCGTCGCCGGACAGCAGGTCGTAGAGGGCCAATGCCTGCGGTGCGACTCCGATTTTCTGCCGCACCTTCGGTGCGACGGGATCGCCGTGGCCTTCGATCGTGACCGTGCCCGACTCGGGCGCGAGCAGGCCGACGGCGAGGCTCACCGACGTGCTCTTGCCGGCGCCGTTGGGACCGAGCAGGCCGAGCACTTCGCCCTTGCGAACCGACAGCGAAAGACCGTCAACCGCGACGATCCTTCCGAAGGATTTCCTCACGTTTGAGAGGGTCAACATTGGATACCTGACTATACGGCCGGCCGGTATCACGGTTCAGGCGTAGTGGTCGAGCGGCGGGTTTCAGAGGTCGGAGGGTAAGATAAACCCTATCGGCATCGAACTCCTCGTCATCTTCCTCCTCATCCTCGCCAACGGCGTCTTCGCCATGTCGGAGATAGCCGTCGTCGCCTCCCGCAAGGTGCGCCTGCAGCAACGCGCCGAAGAGGGCGACGAGCGCGCCAAGACGGCGCTGGCGCTGGTGCACGATCCGAACAAGTTCCTGTCGACGGTGCAGTTCGGCATCACCATGGTCGGGGTGCTGGCGGGCGCCTACGGCGGGGCGACCCTCGCCGAGGAGCTCGCGGTGCCGATCTCGACCGTGCCGGAGCTCGCGCGATATGCCGAAGGCATCGCGCTCGCCATCGTCGTCGGCGGGATCACGGTGATGTCGCTGATCGTCGGCGAGCTGGTGCCGAAGCGGATCGGGCTCAACAATCCCGAGGCGATCGCGTCGTGGGTGGCGCGGCCGATGATGCTGCTGTCGCGCGTGGGCGGCCCCCTCGTTCACCTCCTGACCGCGCTCACGAACCTGGTGCTGCGCTTGTTCGGCGTAAAGGGCGAGGCGGAACCGAATCTCACCGAAGACGAAATCAAGGCGCTCATCAGCCAGGGCGCGGAGACCGGCGCCGTCGGCGCTACCGAAGAGAACATCGTCCAGCGCGTGTTCCAGCTGGGCGATCAGCGGGTCTCGGCGATCATGACGCCGCGTCCCGATATCGAGTGGATTGACGTCGACGCCAGCGAAGAGGAGCTGCGCGAGTTCCTCGCCTCGCACTCGCACACGATGTTCGTGGTCTGCCACGGCGGCCTCGACGAAGTGCTCGGCATCGTGCGATCGGCGGACCTGCTGCCGCTGGCGTTCAAGGGCGTGCGGATCGATCTTCGGGCGCTCACCCGTGAAGCGCTGTTCGTGCCGGACTCGATGCCCGCGGTGCAGTTGCTCGAGTCATTCCGCAGTTCGCACAAGCACTACGCGCTGGTGATGGACGAATACGGCGCGGTCGAGGGCCTGGTGACGGTGACGGATTTGCTGACGGCCATCGTCGGCGAGCTGCCCGCCGATGCCAGCGAAGCGGTGGGATCGTTCGTGTCGCGCGCCGACGGATCGTGGCTGGTGGACGGCTCGGCGGCGATGGAGCAGGTGACGACGCATTTCGGCATGGACAACCTGCCCGAGGACGAGGCCGGCGCGTATCACACCATCGGCGGCTTCGTGATGGCGCGCCTCGGCCGCGTGCCGAAGACGGCGGACACGTTCGAGTGGGGCGGCATGCGGTTCGAAGTGATGGACATGGACGGCCGCCGCATCGACAAAGTCATGGTGTCGAGGACGGCCGGTAACCCGAAGCCCCGCTAGCGCGGCGTCGCACCCGCAACGGGCAACAAGATGTGAGACGCCTGCCGGCCCGAGCGGTAGATGCGCTGCGTGGCCGCAACGAAATCAGCGGGCTGCGCGAGAAAGATGTTGGGGACGAACTTCTGCGGATTCCGATCGATCACCGGAAACCAGGTGCTCTGCACCTGCACCATGATTCGGTGCCCGGCGCGGAACGCGTGATCGTTGGCGGGGAACGGAATCACGTACTCGACCGGGACGTTCGGGACCAACGGCGCCGGACGTTCAATGGTCTTGTGGTACCGGCCGCGGATGACATCGCCGGCAATCATCAGCTGATATCCACGCATCGTTTCGTCGGCATGCTTCTCGGCGTAGACGTCGATCAGCTTCACGACCCAATCGCTATCGGTGCCGCTGGTCGCCGCGAACAGATGCGCGGCAATCTGGCCCGATACGACGACGGGCTCGGTCAGCGGCTCCGTGACGTAGCTGCGCACGTCGGGACGTCCGTGCACGAACCGCTGGTCTTCTACCTGCCAGGTGGACCAGCCGCGGCCGAGTGTGATCGGCCGCGGGCGATAGGGAACCGGGCTGTGCGGGTCTGACAGGTACGAGTCGTAGGCGGCAGCCCGCGTCGCGGGCGGCGCGGCAAACGCGAGTTTGCCGTTTTCATGGAAATACAGGCGTTGCGTCGTGGTGTTCTTCACCGGCGGCCAGGCGCTGTGGCGCGTCCACTCGTTGGCGCCGGTGCGGAACGTCAACGCTTCGCTCGCCGGCGGCGCGCCCTGATCCTTCAGGTAATGCGCGAGGAACGTCGCCATCACGTTGCGGCGATAGTGCGTGGCGGTGTCGCTCCCGAAATCAATGCGGCCCAGCGTCCGCCCGGTGCCGCGCGACCAGCCGCCGTGATTCCACGGTCCGACGACGAGAAAGTTTTCGTTCCTGGTGTCGTGCTTCTCGAGCAGCTCGTAAATCTTGAGCGGCCCGTAGAAGTCCTCCTGGTCCCACCAGCCGGCGACGTTGAGCGTCGGTACCGTGACGCGATTCAGCCACGGCGCGAACGCCTGCCGCTTCCAGAACGCGTCGTAGTCGGGATGGCGGACGAAGTCGTTCCAGGTCGGCAGCGACTCACGGAAGTAGCGGCGATTGGCGTTGGACAGCGGCCCGAGCTCGAGATACCAGTCGTAGGTGTCGTAACGGTCGATCAGGCGCGCGGCCGGCGTCATCTCCTTCGACGACTCCATCATGTAGGCGTACTCGAGGCCGTAGCTCAATCGAAACGCGCCGTTGTGGTGGAAGTCGTCGCCGATCCACATGTCTGCAGGCGACGCCATCGGCACGATCGCCTTGAGGGCGGGGTGCGGATCGAGCGCGCCCATCACGGCCAGCCATGCCGGATAGCTGGTACCGACCATACCGACGCGGCCGTTGTTGTTGGGCACGTTCTTGAGCAGCCACTCGATGGTGTCGTAAGTGTCGGTGCTCTCGTCGATCGCCTTTGGGTCCTTGCGGTCGCGAGGCTGGCGCAGCATCACGAACTGGCCCTCGGACTTGAAGCGGCCGCGAATGTCCTGCAGCACGATGATGTAGCTGTCGGCGGGCAGATCGGCGAGCGCGGTCGCGACGCTTGCCCCAGTGTTCTGTCCGACGCCGTACGGGGTGCGTTGGAAGACGATCGGCAGTGATCCGGTGGTATTCGCCGGCCTGTAGATCTGGGTGAAGAGCTGCGTGCCGTCGCGCGTCGGAATCATCACCTCGATTGAGGTGAGCGTCGGCGCCGCCGGCTGGCGGCTGACGAGACCGGCGCCGCTGATCGCGATCGCCGCGATCGATGTGATGAACAGCCTCATGGCATTACTCCTGTGGCGGCCGCCGGGGCGGCGCGGTGCGATCGATCGGCGCCGGCCGGGGCACGCGCTTGACCGGTGACTGTTCCAGCAGCCGCATCGCTTCACGCACGGCGCGCTCGATCTGCGGATCGCGTCCAGCCGCCGCGTCCGCCGGCGTGATCTCGACCTCGATGTCCGGGGCGACGCCTTCGTTCTCGACGGCCCAGCGGCCGTTGACATCGTAGAACGCGAGGGATGGCGCGGTGATGCCGCCGCCGTCGATCGTCGCGGGAATGCCCAGCGTGCCGACCAGCGCGCCCCACGTCCGTGTGCCGACCAGCGGCCCGAGCTTCTGCTGCTTGAAGTAATACGGCAGCGCATCGCCGCCGGAGCCGGCGGACTCGTTGATGATCATGACCTTCGGACCGTAGATCCCCGCCATCGGCGATGGCGAAGGCTTGCCGTCGCGGCGCGCGAAGTAGCCCATCAACGGCCGGTTCAATTCGTTGACGATGTAATCCGCCACCATGCCGCCCTGGTTGTAGCGCTCGTCGATCACCGCGCCTTCTTTATTCTGCTGCGCGTAATACAAGCGGTTGAACGCGGTGTATCCCGGCATGCCGGTGTTTGGCAGCCAGACGTAGGCGAGCCGGCCGCTCGACAGCTTGTCGACCAACCGGCGGTTGTTTTCAATCCACGCGCGCGTCCGGATGGCGTCCTCGCTCGCCACCGGCACCACCGTGATCACGCGCGAGCCCTCGAGCGACGGCGTGCTGTTCACGCGCAGCAGTGTCTGTCTCCCGGCCGTGCCCTGGAACATCTCGTAGATGCTGATTGGCGGCGTCAATGCCTTGCCGTTGACCTCGAGCAGGTAGTCGCGCTCGCCGACCTGCACGCCGGGCGCGCTCAGCGGCGCTTGCAGCTCCGGATTCCAGTTCTCGCCGGTGTAAATTTTTTTGATGCGGTAGCGTCCGTTCTCGATAACGTAGTCCGCGCCGAGCATGCCGACCGACACCGGCTCCGTATCCGGCACGTCGCCCGGGCTCGAGATATACGAGTGTCCGACGGCGAGCTCGCCGCCGACCATCGCGATCAAGTAACTCAAGTCGGCGCGATGCGCCACGAACGGCAGCAGGGGCCGATACTTGTCATAGACCGCCTGCCAGTTGGCGCCGTGCATCGAGGCGTCGTAGAAATACTCCCGCTGGATTCGCCAGGTCTCGCGGAAGATCTGCGCCCACTCCGCCCGGGGATCGATCATCGCGTCCAGGCCGGTGACATCGATCGGACCTTCGCCAACCTTGGCGGGACGATCCGTGGCGACGACGCCCCAGCGATTGCTGTCGGCGCGGTAGAGCAGTTTCTTGCCGTCGCCGGACAGCGTGAAGGAGCGAATGCCCTCGAGAAACGGCGTGGCTTTGCGATCGCGCAACTGATAGCGATGCAGGGTGAGCGGCGCCGGTCCGCCGCCTCGCGGCGTTTCGAGGTAGAACACCGATCCGGGCGGCCCGGCGGTCAGCGACGCGTAGTCGCCGGCGGGCACGCCAAGCGCGAGAATGCGCTGATCGATGCCCTTGATGTCGACGCGCACCGGCGCGGCTGGCGCCGGCTTGCCGCCATCGGCGGCACCGCGCACCGGTTCATCGCCGGTCTCGGGCAGCAGCGGCGACGGCTCGCCCGCGCTCAGCACCGCGAGATACACGGCGCGTGTGACCGCCCGATCGACCGAGCTCATCTCGAGCCAGCTGATTCGCAGCGCGTAGTTGGTGCTGGCGAGGAAGTAGAGATACTTGCCCGACGCATCGAAGGCCGGCGCCGTCGCATCGGAGAGTCCGTCGGTGATCTGGTGCGCTTGCTTCCCGGCGATCGAGTAGAGAAAGATGGCGCGCAAGTGACTGTCGAGACTCTTCGAGTACGCAATCCACTGCGAGTCAGGAGACCACGTCGCCTCGAAGCGCCGCCCCGGATCGTCGTAGGTGTCGGTGTCGAGCTTCACGGCGGCGCCGCCGGCGACGTCGATGGCCCACAGCCCGAGGTGGTTGTCCTCGAGCAGCAGCTGCTTGCCGTCGGGTGACCACACCGGCGCGGAGAAGAACCCCTGCGACGGCAGCGCGATCGTCCGCGGCTTCGACACGCCGGTCTGCTCGGCGATCATCAGTTGATACTCGCCGCTCTGGTCCGACAGCCACGCGATGTCGCGGCCGTCAGGTGACCAGACGGGGTTGCGATCGTGCGTCCCCGACGACTGCGTCAGGTTGCGCGGCTGGCCCTTCTCGGTCGGCACGGTGAAGATCTCGCCGCGGGCCTCGAAGGCCGCCCTGATGCCGGTCGGCGATAGCACGGCGCTGCGCACCATGCTGGCGACTTTCTTCAGCTGCGGGCGGGCCCACGGGAAATCGCCGCTGACCTCGATCGTCAGGCGGCGCGACTGCTTCGACGTCAGTTCGAGCAGGTGCAGATCGCCGCCTTGCTCGTAAACGATCGCATCGCTCGTTGCCGACGCGTTCATCACGTCGAAACCGTCGTGACGTGTCAGCGCCGTGACGTCCTTTGCGCCAGGCCGGTGGCTGAAAAGGTTGGTCGTGCCATTGCGATCCGACAGGAAGTAGACGGTGTCGCCAATCCACATCGGCGAGCTGTCATTGCTGTTGGCCCACGGCAGCTTCTCGACGGAGTTGTCGGCAAGCGTGATCAGCCGGATCGGCCGCGTCCGTCCGCCGCGATAGTTCCGCCACAGGCTGCTCTGGTTCTGCGCCCAGTCGGAGGCGAAGCCAAGGGCGATCTCTTCGTAGGCGATGCGGCGCGCGTCCGGCGAATAGGTCCCGGTGAATGCGCGTGGCATCGGCAACACCGCCGGCACCCCGCCCACCGCTCCCGAGGGTGTCAGCGCGACCGACCACAGGCGGAAGATCGACGGCAGGCCGGGGACCGGGACGGTTTCGCGCGTCGATGCGAACAGCACGCTGCGTCCGTCGGGACTCCAGCCGCGCGCCGCATCGAGGCTCGGATGAAAGGTCAGCCGCGTCGCTTCGCCGCCGATCACGGGCACGACGTAGACGTCGGTATTGCCGCCGACCGTCGCGGTGAAGGCGAGGTGCGTGCCGTCAGGCGAGAACCACGGATCGATCTCCGCGGTTGGCGTCGACGTCAGCCGCCGCGCCTGGCCGCCGCTGCGCGGCACCGTCCACAGGTCGCCGCCGTACTCGAACGCCACCAGCTCGCGGCTGACCGCCGGCCGGCGCAGCAGTCGCGTGCCCTGCGCCAGCGCGGCGCCGCAGACCGCGAGGCTCGTGATGATGACCAGCGCGAGTGACGTGAATCGGATGACGGAAGCGGTTGGTGACATGTCTGTGCCTTCTGTGCCTGCTGTGGCCTCAGCTGCTCCGGCCGTTGACGCCCTGCCCCCGCGTCCGGCGGGCAGTGTCTCGCGCCGGCTTGTCGATGCGGACGAGTTTACCGGCGGCGGCACGCAGGGGCTCCTGATACCAGCGCGTGCCCGATCGGTAATCCTCCTCGGTCTGGCGAAGGATGGCGAGCGCGCGCGCCGGCTGCAGGTGCGTGCAGGCCAGCGTGATCGCGTTGATCAGCGCCATCGGCGCCACGTACGAGCCCGTGAACGACGGGCTGCTGATCGGTGCGAGCAGGTGCGCGTCGCACTGCATCGCGATCGGCGTAGTGTTGCCGTCGGTGATGCCGAACGTCGGGATGCCTCGCGATCGGGCACGCCGCACCGCCTGCATCGTGTCGCGCAGGCAGCGCCCGAAGCTGATCGCGATGACCAGGTCCTTGTCGGTCAGCAGATCGATCCGGTGCTGCAGGTTGCCGGCGCTGCCGACCGGCGCCTCGGCATGCAAGCCGAGCGGCATCAGGCCGTAAGCCAGGAACCACGCCAGCGACGCCGCCAGGTCCACCCCGACCACCAGAATTCGCCGGGCGCGGTGGATCTGCGTCGCCAACTCGACGACGCGCGCGGTGTCGAGCGTGGACTTGAGGACGCTGAGGTTCTCGCTGTCGCGTTCGAGACCGTGGCCGACATGGCCCGCGACGCTGCGCTTTTCCTGTGAGGCCGCCTTGGCCACCGTGTAGGGCGTGATCTGCCGGACGAAGTGTTCGCGCAGATCTGCGGCGAAGTCGGCGAAGCGCCGGTAGCCAAGGGCCTGAATGGTGCGAACGATCGTCGCGGCGTTGACGTTGGAGCGACGCGCCAGCTCGCGCGACGACAGGAAGTAGGCGTCCTTCGGGTTGTCGAGAATCGCCCGCATCAGCTGCCGGCGCTGGCGGCTGAGCGCGGTCCGCGCGAAGCGAACCTCGAGCGGGGTGGCCGAGGGCTTTCCAGGAGCCCGCAGCCCCCGGCTGGCGAGCGCGCGTGTCGAGCGAGGTGAACTCATGACCCGTGGGGCCGCTGCACCGAACGCTAGCACACGCCCATCGGCCTGTGCAACGCTTGTTGCTGTTTTGTTGACACTTCGCAACGACCGATGTTACATAGGCAGCCGGTTCCCGCGCGGATTGTCGTGATGGAGGAGAGTGTGATGCCCAGGCCAGCTATGCACCGCCTTGTTGTGATCGTGTCGTGGTTCTGTCTGCTGGCCGCGTCAGCCGCCGCGCAAACGACGTCCACCATCGCAGGCACGGTGACCGACCCGACCGGCGCGGTCATCCAGGGAGCGGAGGTCACCGTCACCGGCGAGACCACCGCCGAGCGTCGCACCACCACCGATGCGCGAGGCGGCTACCGCCTGACGGCGCTGCCCGCAGGGAGCTACACGATCGTTGTCACGGCGCCGGGTCTCGCCCCGAGCGCCGCCACGCTGGAAGTCACCCTCAACCGCGTCGTCACCTACGACATCACCATGCAGGTCGGCGGCGTGCAGGAGACCATCGCCGTCAGCACACCGGCGCTCGATCCCTCGACGTCTGCGACGGGCACGACGATTACCCCGCGCGAGATCACCGAATTACCCGTCAACGGACGCAACTACCTGGACTTGTTGCAGCTGGTGCCGGGTGTCGCCATCAACCGCCAGGTCGATCCGGACAACGATCGGGCCAATCCCGTGCTGGGCGAGCGGAGCGGCAACAACAACTTCCTGATCGACGGGCAATCGAACAAGGACACGGTCAACGGCGGGCCCGCGCAGCAGTTCAACCAGGAAACCATCGCCGAGTTCCAGGTACTGACCAGCGGCTACAAGGCCGAGTTCGGCCAGGCCTCCGGCGCCATCGTCAACGTCATCACCAAGAGCGGCAGCAATCTGTTCAACGGCGTCGGCTCGCTGTTCCTCCGCAACGATGCGCTCGACGCGTCGAACTCGCTGGACCAGACGAGGACGGAGCCGTTGCCGCTGCGGCGCTACGACTCGAGCCTGGCGCTCGGCGGTCCGCTGGCCAGGGACAAGGTCTTCTTCTTCGGGTCGGTGGAGCACATCAGCGAGAAGCGCCAGCTGGATTTCAGGTATCCAGACACCGGCAACGCCGTGGTCAACCAGCTGCTGCGCACCCAGGAAGCACCCTATGATGGGCCGACGCGGCTCGCCGAGACGCGCGCGTTCCTGAAGTTCGATGAGCGCGTCGGCCGGCATCACTTGATGCAGCAGGTGAATTTCACCGACAGCGGCAACGACAGTTTCCTGCCGCTGTCATCGGCAAACAGCCTGCCCTCGGCGCGGAACGATACCGACACCACGAGGCTGCTCGTCGGCATCGGCGACACCGCGTTGCTGGGCAATCCGGGCAGCCCGTATGTCGTCACCCTGCGAGCCGCGCACCGGCGCGACGATAGCGAGACGCGTCCATCACAGACGGATTTCACCGGCTCAACCCTCTTCAATCCCTATGATTCGCGGTGTACCACCGCCAACTGCCTGATCTTCGGCAACCTGCCGACGGTCTCCTTCGGCAATCTGCGCACGCCGCGGCATCTCGACCAGCGTTACACGGAGTTCAACGCCAGCGCGAACAAGCTGTTCACCAGCCACGATCTGAAATTCGGCATGAACTTCCTGCGAACGAAGGTCGATGGCGCAGACTCGCGGCTGCAGCAGAACCAGCTGTTTGCGTCCACCGCCGACTTCCAGCGTTTCGGCGCCGCCACCGCCGGCCCGTATCTGCTGGCCGACGTCGGCGGGCTCACGCCCCGCGAAGATGAGATCCACCTGTCGAACAACTACACCGCGTTCTTCGCGCAGGACGACTGGCGGTTGCGCGACAACCTGACGGTCAACCTTGGACTTCGCTGGGAATACGATTCGGAGTTCGAAGCCAAGGAGAACTTCGCTCCGCGACTCGGCGTCTCCTGGTCGGTCACGCCAAGTACGGTCGTGCGCGGAAACGTTGGCGTCTACTACGACCAGTTCCGGCTCGGCCTGGCGCGCAACGTCCCGGCCTACGGCGGCACCGATCAGCGGAACGTTCAGTACATGGTGTTCCCGCGGTTGTTCTATGGCTCGCCGTCGTTCGTGTCGAGCATCGCGCTGCTGAGCGGGCTGCCTGGCGGCTGCTTCTCCAACAACCTGGTCGGAAATCTCACGGACGCGCAGATCACCGCCGGCAACGTGCGGTGCCCGGTCAACCCCGCCGCGCCGTTCATCGGCGTCGATCGCCTCAACAACGTGGTGGCGCCGGGCCGCGTCCCGATTCCCGCCAATACGGTCGTCACTTCCGAGAACGTCCAGCAGCTCACCGGTCTCACACCCCAGCAGTACGCCGATCAGGCGAGCGCCGCGATTGGGCAGACGCAAGGATATTTCGTGTTCGGCCCGACGGGCTTGCTCACCAACGTGATCGTCCCGGCGCAGCTGCGTCCCACGGCCATCGCCGACAGCTTCGACACGCCGCACACGCGCGGCTACAACATCGGCGTGCAGCGCGAGCTGATGACTGACACGGCGGTCGAGGTGGATTACTTTCACCGCGATATCCGCAATCTGCTCGGTTTGCGGAGCGCCAACATTGCCTTTGAATCGCGCGTGCTCGGCCGGCGCTTCCTGCCGCCGTTTCCGCAGGGACCGATTCAGACGTTTGGTCCGTTCTACGAGGGTCAGTACGACGCGCTGGTCATCAACTTCAACAAGCGCTATAGCCACCGCTTCCTGGCCGGCGCCAGCTACACCTACGCGCAGGCGACCGACAATTCGCTCGGCATCAATTCAGCGCCGTCGGACAGCTTCGTTGGCACGGTCCCGGTCGTCGTGGAAACGGCCACCGGCCGTTCGAACGCCAGCGGCGAGTTCACGCGCGCCAACGGCACTCTGGTGCAAGCAGCAGGGACGTTCCTGAACGGGCCGGATCGCGACAAGGGTCCGTCCGATCTGGCTATCGATCACGTGTTCCAGGCGAACGGCATGGTCGAACTGCCGTTCCAGATTCAGCTCAGCGGCATCTTCCGCGCACAGAGCGGCTTCCACTTCAGCCAGCAGCCCGCGAGCGGCGTGCTGGTCGATCCCGACGGCGACGCCTCGGTCAATGGCATCGACGTGAACGCCGGACGCAACGCGTTCACCACGCCGCCGTTCGTCAATCTCGATATGCGGATCGCCAGGCGCTTCAACATCACGTCGGGCGTCAAAGCGCAGCTGCTGCTCGAGTTCTTCAACGTCTTCAACCGGCAGAATCCCGCGGCGGTAGGCCGCAGGCAGGATGTGGCGCTCGAGCCGTTTGGCCGTCCGACGCAGGTCCTGCCAGGGCGGGAAGGGCAAATCGGTTTCCGGATCGAGTTTTAGACCTACGTCAGTTCGGCTGTCTTGAACTGTCCGATCGTCGCCTGCTCGTTCGGCGGCGTGAGGATGCCGGTGGCGCACTGTTCCGCCTGCGGATAGGCGGTCGCGCGCACGCGCGCCGCGGCGCGATCGAGATCGTAGGTGGTGCGCCGCAACTTGAC
This sequence comes from Acidimicrobiia bacterium, assembly GCA_043779345.1. GTDB lineage: Bacteria > Acidobacteriota > Vicinamibacteria > Vicinamibacterales > UBA2999 > 12-FULL-67-14b. Next base: position 11,956 of record JAYWEJ010000023.1, read on the forward strand.
GCCGGGCCCGAGCAGCGCCCAATAGGCGCCCGCGTTCTGGAACGGCATGCCGACGCTGCCGGCGTTGATGATGCGCGTGCGTCCGACGATGCGTTCGAACTGCATGTGGGTGTGCCCGCACACCACGAGCTGTACGCCCAGCGAATCGAAGATCGGCCGCAGCGTGTCGTCGGACGTGGTCTTGACGAAGATCTCGGTATCGTTGCGCGGCGTGGCGTGACAGAACAGCACGTCGCCGATGCCGTCGATCGCCATCTGAATCGTCAGCGGCCACGAGTCGATGATCTCGAGATCGCGGGGCCGTAATTGCGCCGCGTTCCAGCGCATTGCGTCGTGAAAGAACTCGGGGATGACGGTGCTCACCGGACCGCGGGCGGCGACTGCCGCTTCGCGATCGCCGTTGCCGATGACGTACTCCACGGGGATGTCGAGCGAGTAGAGCAGGTCGAGACACTGGCGCGGCATCGGGCCGGGCAGCACATCACCGCCGACGACAAGCCGATCGACGCGCGCCTCGCGCACGTCGGCCAGCGCCGCTTCGAGCGCGGGGAGGTTGGCGTGGACGTCGTAGAGGCACGCGACGCGCATGGCGCTATTTGACGTAGCTGTCGATGACGCGTCCCAGCGCGCGCTTGCAGACCTCGCAGAAGACGTCGGTGCGCGTGAACATGATGCAGTTCGCTTCCGGCCGATAGTAACCCTGCGCCTCGTACTTCGCGCCCTCGTAGGCGCCGACCTGTCCGCGATATTTGGCGAACATCGCCTGATCGCGCTTGCGCTCTTCCTCGAACAGCGCCTCCATCTCCGATTCGGGCCGCTTCTCCTTGCGGATCTGCGCGCGGCGCGCCTGCGATTCCCGCGACGCCTGTTCGTAGACTTCTTTCTCCCAGCGCGTCGGTATCGGCGTTCCCGGCTTCACCAGGTCGCGCCACTTCAGGTTCTTCGGCTCGAGCAGCGCCGTCACGTTTGGCTCCCACGGCTCTTCGCGTGTCGTTGCCGGCGCGTAGGCGACCGGCGACGTGTAGTACTCGTCCGCCAGCGCCGCGAAATGGTGGCCGAACTCGTGCACGAACACATACGGCGAGAACGCGTTGTCCGACGAGACCGTGCCGTAGAGGCCATAGATGCCGCCACCGCCATAGGTCCGCTCGTTGACGACGATCTCGACGACGTCGTAGGGCGCGTGCGAGGCGATGCGGCGGAACACCTTGTTGTCGAACGCCAGCACGTAACGCTCGGATCCGAACGCGTCGTAAGTGCTGCCCACCGGATTCGATCGGTGGATGCCGAGCGACGGCCGCGAGATGCCCGGCTGCCGCGCCGGCGGCACCAGTCCCCACACGTTGAAGTCGGTGCGGCGCTCCTTGAACGGCGAGGTCGCGAACAGCACGTCGACGAGGCGCTTGGCGTCGGCCTCGAACTTCGAGCGCTGGGCCGCGGTGTAGCCATCGCCCAGGATCAGCAAGTCGACTTTCGTCGCGGGATCGCCGTTCTTGATCAGCTCGATCACCGGACCAGGCGCCGGCTCAGGTGCGGCGGTGTTCACGAACATGTCGCGCGGATCGACGCGGGTCGTCCAGAGGTCGGCCCAGGTGTTGCCGGCGCCGCGCTTGCGAATGGTGACGGTCACCGGCGCGGCAGGGGCGGGGAAACGCACCGATTCGTGGAAGGTGCGCGTGGCGCTCTTCGCTTCGTCGGTCGTGACCCACTCGTCGTAAATCGATCCGAATCCACCCGAGTAGAGCAGGCGCTTCGAAGCGGCATCGCGCACGTCGAATCCATACGCGCCGTAGCGCAGCGGATCGTCGGCGGCGAGCGGACCCGCCCACGGCGCCGGCTCGATCACCGCCTCGTCGAAGCTGAACAGCTCCCGGCTGGTATCGCCGGTGTGGAAGTAATCGACGCGCATCGTGCGGAGCGTCGTGGGCTGGGCGCCGAGCGCAGCGGCGGAGCAGAGCAGGAAGGCGAGTTTAGCTGTGAATGCCTGGAGCCTCATGGCCGGTCCGTTCAACATACTCGATGTAGGAACCCGGATAGGCGTGCGGATGGGAGTCGACGCCGGTCTCGCCGCCGAGCTCGAGGACACGATTGCCGAGGCCGCGGAGGAACGTGCGATCGTGCGAGACGAAGATCATCGTCCCTTCGAAGCTTTTCAGCGAATCGACCAGCATTTCCTTCGTCGCCAGGTCGAGGTGGTTGGTCGGCTCGTCGAGGACCAGGAAGTTCGGCGGATTGAACAGCATCCGCGCCATCACCATCCGCGACTTCTCGCCGCCCGACAGCGCCCGAATCTTCTTGTCGACGTCGTCGCCTGAAAACTGGAACGCACCGGCCAGCGAGCGCAGCGCGCCGAGGCCTTCGTGCGGGAAGTCCTTCTGGAGCTGCTCGACGATCGTCAGGTCGGCGTCGAGCAGATCGAGCGAC
>JAYWEJ010000024.1:0-14370 GCA_043779345.1 Acidimicrobiia bacterium
GCGGCTCGTCATTTGCGCCACATGCAGGCCCATGTGGGCGACCTCCAGCATGTCGCCGCTCCCCAGCGAGTACCAGGGGTCCATGCAGCAATCCTGCCCGAAGGCAACGTTGATGCCGTAGGTGCGCATCTCGGGGACGCGGGCCGCAGGCTGTGTTGGCAATATTGATACCGCCCGGGCTTTTGCAACGGTTGTCTTTTTAGTTTGCTGAGGCAGGGTTTCTGGCGCCGGGATCGCTTGGGCAGGCTGTGCAATGTGAATGGCTTGCGACACCACCATGACTGGCGAGTCGCCGAAGTCGCCGGCGGTTTTCAGATCACGACGCGCCCTGAATACCACGAGTGGGTCCGCCGCCTGTTCCACGAGCGCTCGGCATCGAAGCTCTCGGTGGCCGCGCTCGAGACCCTGTCGGTGATCGCCTACAAGCAGCCGGTGACGGCCGCGGAGATCGGCGAGATCCGCAGCGTCAACACCTCCGGTGTGCTGTCGACGCTGCTCGAGCGCCACTTGATCAAGATCGTCGGCCGCAAGAACGTCATCGGCCGGCCCTTCCTCTATGGCACCACCAAGGAATTCCTGATTCGCTTCGGTCTCAACGACCTCGGCGACCTGCCGAAGATCGAGGACATGGCTCAGCAGCTCGGCTTCGACCCACCGCCGATCCTGATGGAGCAGGCCGTGCCCGAGGAGATGCTGCCGCTGGAAGAAGGGGATTTAGAGCAATAGCGCGTCGACGCGGTGGCCGTGCACGAACTGTTCGCGCGGCGACCACTTGAAGATCGTGAAGCGTCCGTCCTGCGACGCGATCAGGGCCATCGCGTCACGCTGATCGTGGACGAACTGCGCCGCCGACAGGTGCCGCGTGCCGCCCAGCTGCGCGGGCGTCGACACGGTCATGGTGCTGCCTTCGACCGGCTCGGTGACGTTGACCTGTTCGACCGGCGTGCTGCCGCGCCGCCGCGTGATCTTCGCGCCGAACGCCAGCAGATCGTAGCGGTCGTTGATGATGGTCGCGCCATCGACGGCGGTGAGGCCGGCAATCGCGTCGACCGCGCGCTTCAAGTCATCCGGATCCGCCTGCTTCACCAGCATCAGCTGCGCCAGCTCCGAGTACGGAGGATCGATGCCGTACAGCACCGGCGTCACGATCGATTCACGCCAGGCCTCGGTGCCGGCCGGCACCACCAGCAGCGCCCCGCCGCGGCCGTGCTGCCGCATCGAGGCGGCCAGCTGGATCAGGACCGCCGTCACGCCCGACGCCGACTTGTGATCGATCGCGCCGGCCAGCGATGACACCAGCGCCGGGCAGTCCGGAATGATCTTGCCGACGCCTTCGTCGACGATCTTGATCTGATCGCCCTCGAGCACCGCGACGTTCACGAACTTCCCGAAGGCCTCGTAGCGATGCTTGACGACGATCAGTCCCGACGCGACCACTTCGACGACCAGGCAGAACGCCGGGATCTCGCGGGTCGTGCCCCACACGAAGAAGTCTTCGCCGCTGCGCCACACGCCGAGATGAATGCCGGGCCGTTCGACGGCCGGCGCCACCTTCGAGAGCACCGCCGGCAACAGCGGCAGCCGCGCCGCAAACATCAGCGGATGGCGCGCCTGCTCGGGTGACAGGAACGCGAGCGAGATCTTCGGTGTCTGTCCCTCCTCGCGCCGCAGGCTCGCCCAGAACGCGGCGTCGATGATCGCGGCAATGGCGAGCGGGGGCGGCGAGTCGTTGATCGCCGGCGTGTCGATGGCGCGGGCGGCGGCGATGTGACGCGCGAAATGCCCCTGTACAGAGTCAGCGACAAGTTTGGCGGCGGGGTAAGTGGGCTGAATCATTTATTGCTTGGATGCTAACGAAATCTGTCCAGGCACCGACAACTCTGTCATAGCAGGTCGTGAGTGATCCGGGATTTGGCCCGTAATCATCAGGATCGAGCCCGAAACTGTTGGCATTACGCCTGCACTAGGAATGTAAGTCATGGTTCCCAAACTCGCCAGATATGCACGTTATGTCGTCACGGCCGCCTGGGTGATCGGGGGCGTCGGACTTGCCGGCGCCACCGCCGGTGAGGTTCGCCGTGCGTGGTACGTCGTGCCGAGACCGCCCGAGGTCATCAAAGAGGTGACCGTTCGCAACGTCAAGGATGAAGAGGGCCGCAAGGCGACGTTCCGCATCATGCTGTTCAGCGACGAGTTCCGCTGGCGCATCAATTCGTTCGACGCCGTCGAGTCCGCCGACGGCAAGCGGCCGCAGTTCACGCCTGAAATGAAGGCGGTCCTGAACTCCTCCCGCGAGATCATCGTCGTCGGCGCCAGCTCCGAGGAAATTCCTCCGGGCATTTCATTCCCGGAGGGACGCGCCACGGAAGAGAAACGCGCCGCGCGCCGCGCCGAGAAGATCGCCGTGTGGGTGCGTGAAGCGCTCAACAGCCCGATCCCGGTCCGCAAGCTGAACGTCGGCCATCATGCGCCGACGGGCACCGATGAGACCTCCGACCAGCGCCGCGTCGTCATCATCCTCGTGCTCGATCAGGACGAGGACGTCAACATCGATCAATCGCTGCGGACCGCGATGGCGTCACAAGCCGTGCGCGCGCCGATCTTCGAGGCCCTGCTGACCAAGTATTCGCTCGGAGGCAAAGACCAGTTTTCATGGGTCCCGTAACCATATGCTGATCAACGATTTCGTTTCCCTGTTGATGCAGATTCCCGCGACGCTGGCCGGCGGCTGGGCCGTGTGGTTCCTGCTCGGCCTGGTGCTCTCGGTCTGGGGGCGCCGCGAGAAGTCGCGTGTCGTCGTGCACGATGAGTCGCCGTGGCAACAGCCCGAACCGGCGGTGATGGAGGAGCGTCCCGAGCGCCCCGTCCGCCGCCCGGCCAAGAACGTGCCGCACTCGGCGGGTGATGCGTTTGGCGAGCTGGCCGCGCTGCTCGAGCAGCAGGAAGGCACGCATCGCATGCCGGGGGAGGCGTCGCCGGTGTTGCGCGAAGAGACCCAGGAGGCGCCAGCGCTGGCCGCGCCGCGAAGCCTGCCGTAGCCTAGAGCGACAACAGCAGTTTTTCCACGACCGCCGGATCAGCGGGCTTCACCAGGTGATGGTTGAAGCCCGCGTCCTTTGATCGGCGGCGATCTTCGTTCTGCCCCCATCCCGTCAGCGCGACTAGCACCATATCCCGGCCCCACGGCTGCTTGCGAATCAGCCTCGCGGTTTCGTGGCCGTCGAGCGTCGGCATGCCGATGTCGAGGAAGACGATGTCCGGACGGAAGCGCTCGGCCTGCTGGAGCGCTTCGGGCCCGTCGTGCGCCAGGCGGGTCTCGTGGCCGCTGATGGAGAGCAGGGCGGCCAGTGACTCGGCCGCGTCTGCGTTGTCGTCGACGACGAGGATCTTCCGGCGCGTCGGCGCGCCGTTGGCCGCGGTCGGTGCCGGCGGCACGTCCGCCCCCACGCCCTCGGCCGAGGGCACGCGCACCACGAACTCGCTGCCGAGACCGAGGCCTTCACTGTGCGCGGTCACCGTCCCGCCGTGCATCTCCACGATCCGCTTGACCAGCGACAGTCCGATGCCGAGGCCGCCGCGCGATCGCCCGCCGGTGCGATCGGCCTGCCGGAACATGTCGAACACGCGCGGCAGCATCTCCGGATGGATGCCCATGCCGGTATCCCTGACGCGGACCACTGCCTCGCCGCCCTCGCGGCCGAATGTGATCGAGACCGGTTGGCCGGCTTCGCTGTACTTGGCGCTGTTGTTCAGCAGGTTGGCGAACACCTGCGCGAGGCGCGTGCGATCGCCGTTGACGAAGACCGGTTGCGGCGGCGGCGTGACGGCGATGGACTGGCCGCGATCGCCGAAGATCGGCTGGCCGGTCTCGACCGCATCCTGGATGGCCATGGCGATATCAAACGTCTCGTGCCGGACTTCGACCTTGCCGGTCGTGATGCGCGCGACGTCGAGGAGATCGTCGACGAGCCTGACCATCTGGTGGATCTGCCGCTCCATGATTTCGAGCGCGATCGAGCGCTGCGCGGCATCGGCCGACGACCGGAGAATGTGCAGGCCGGAGCTGATCGGCGCGAGCGGATTGCGCAGCTCGTGCGCGAGCGTGGCGAGGAACTCGTCCTTCCGGCGATCGGCCTCCTGCAGCCCGTCGACGGCGCGGCGGCGTTCGTCGATGTCCATGACCACCCCGAACGCCATCACCGGCTTGCCGTCGGCGCCGTAGGTCGCGGTGCCCCGGGCTTCCATCCACCGCCACTCGCCGGTTGTGGCGTTCCGCATCTCGAACTCGACGGCGTAGTCCTGGTGGTTGGCGAGAGCCTCGCTGATGATGGCGGTAAGGCGCGGGCGATCGCCCGGGTGGAGCAACCCGAACAGCCGCTCGCGGGAGTAACTCGTGTCGTCGGCCCGGAGGCCGAACAGGGTGGCAAACTCCGGGCTCCACCACACGGTGTCGAGCACGAGGTCCCGCGACCAGGCGCCCATCTTCGCGGTGCGCATCGCCAGTTTCAGCACGTCGCGGTTCTCGCGCAGGGCGGCGCTGGCGCGTGCCGTCTCGATCACGAACAGCGTGCGCTCCGCGACCTGCTCGACGAGCCCGGCGTCGTCCTTGAGCCAGCGCCGCGGCGCGCTGTCGCACATGACGAGAATCGCGATCAGCTGCCCGCCGCGCACTACCGGTGCGCAGATCAGCGACACGATCTGCATCCGCGCATAGGTGTCGCGCGCCTGCGGGCTGTCCGTCAGCGGGTCAGTGCGGACGTCCTCGATCACGACCGTGCGCCCGTTCTTGAGCTCGCCGATCATCAGCGGGCCGAACGTCTCGAGCGGATATCGCCCCGCCACGGTCGGCAGATCGCGCGTGTACCCGCGCGCGATGTCGATGCTGTCGGTCGTCGCGGCGTCGACCTCGCCGTAGGCGCACCGCGTGACGTTGAAGTGCAGGCCGACCCGCGTCACGATCTCCCGCATCACCAGCGCGGCGTCTTCGAGGCCGCGGGTCGCGTCGTGGATCCCGACCAGCAGCCGCTGCGCCTCTTCGCTGCGCACCAGCTGTTCTTCCCAGACTTTTCGGGTGGTGATGTCGCGCGCCGTCATCGACGCGCCAATGATGTGGCCGTGGCGATCGCGGACCGGCGAGATCGTCACCGACGCGTGCATGCACGAGCCGTCCTTGCGCTGGCGCTCGACGTCGAGATGCTGCACGCGCTCGCCGTGGCGCAGCCGATCGAGGATGCCGCGCTCCCGATCGCGCAGTTCCGCAGGCACGATCAGGTGGATGGACTTGCCGATCGCCTCTTCGGGCGTCCATCCGAAGAGGCGTTCGGCGCCCTTGTTCCAGGAGGTGATAATGCCGTCGAGCGTCTTGCTGATGATGGCGTCTTCCGATGACGCGACGATCGCCGCGAGCAGCGACTGGGTTTCGACCTTGTTCGCGAGGGCGAGGTTGGTCGTCGAGAGCTCCGACTGTCGCGCCAGCAGGTCCTGCTGCGCGCGCCGCATCGCTTCGCCAAGCACGATGATCGGGACGCTGGCGAGCAGATACACCAGAAAGCCGACCGCTTCGTTAATCGTCAGGCCGCCGAAATATCCGAAGCCGCCGCGGAAGGCCAGCCCGGACGCGACCCAGCCGCCGATCGCGGTGCCGAGCGCGGGCGCCCACCGCGCGCGCCAGACCACGAACGCGATGGCGGTAAACATGGTCGCGAGCGGGAATGTCGTGCCGAGCCAGGGCGTCAGCAGCTGACGCGCCAGGATCGCGACGGCAATCGCGGTCAATGCGAGACCGACTTGGGCGAGCGCGGAGGGAACCTTATCCAGCATGCAGTGGCGAGCCAGGCGGCATCAAAAAAGTGTAGAACAAAAATCAAAAAGGGACGGACCCTTTCGAGTCCGTCCCCTTCGAACGGCTGAGGTGCGTGCCGTCATCTGTCGTCGGCGCGAAAAGGCCCTAGACGTCTCTCTTCAACCGGCGGACTTCTTCGGTCGTGAGATCGCGCCACTGCCCGGGTTTGAGCCGGCCTAACCCAATCGGACCCATGCGGATCCGGCGCAGGTCGCGGACGGGGAGTCCGACGGCGCGGCACATCTTGCGGATCTGCCGGTTACGGCCTTCGCGGATCGTGATGGTCAGCAGCGTCGTCGGCTTCGAGCCCTTGACGGTGCTGCCGACGTGGATCTCGGCCGGCGAGGTGCGGCCGCCGTCGATGTAGACGCCCTTCCGCAGCTTTTCGAGGCCGCGTGGATCGGGCGTGCCCATCACGATGACCTCATAGACCTTGTCCACTTCATGCCGTGGATGCATCAGGCGCGCGGCGAGATCGCCGTCGGTCATCATCAGCAGCAGGCCTTCGGAGTCGTAATCGAGTCGTCCGACCGGGTAGATGTAGGCGCCTTCGCCAATCAGATCCATGACCGTGCGCCGCCCTTCGGGATCGTTTCTCGTCGTCACGTATCCCTTCGGCTTGTAGAGGACGATGTAGCGCTGGGTGACCTCGGTCTTGATGCGGCGGCCATCAACCTTGATGACGTCTGTCGCGGGATCGGCTTTCGTGCCGAGCTCGCGCACGGTCTCGCCGTTCACCATCACGCGCCCCTCGAGGATCATGTGCTCGGAGGCGCGGCGTGACGCGACGCCGGCGGTGGACAGGATTTTCTGCAGGCGCACCATAAGACCCTAGGACTCTAAGACCCTAAGACCATCAGTATTTCATGACGGCGCGCCAGAAGCCCGCCAGTCGCCACACTTCGGTGGAGGTCGCGGTGCGATTCACTTCGGCGTGGGTGATCAAGCCGCTGAGCAAGCCCGTCACTCTGGCCTTGCCCTTGAGGTGTTCGGCGAGCAGCACCGACTCGACCGAAGGAATGACGTTGTCGTCAACGCCGTGCAGCAGGAAGATCGGCGCGGTCGGCGGCGTCGCGCGCTCCGGCGACAGCGCCGCCATCGCCGAGTGATCCTTCAACGCGTCCGCGATCGGCAGCAGGATTGGTCCGAGTTTGTCGACCGCGCGATCGTTCACGTATTGCATGTAGGTGCGCGACGGCTCCGGCAGCGTCTCCTGGTATTTCTTCATCTCCTCGAATATCGGGATCGCCTTCGGCGGATCGGTGACGGCCAGCGACGACGCCAGCAGGAAGCCGTCGATGCCTTTCGACAACGGCGCCACTTGATCCGCCGGCACCACGCGATCGGCGAGATTGAGCAGCGCGACCGCGAGGCCGTAATCGTGCGGCGGGTGAACGCCGACGTGATCGGCGCCGGCCACCGCGGAGCTGCGCTTGGCCTGTTCGAGATTGCCGAGCACCTCGCCCGACGTCAGGTAGTGCATCGCGCGCGACAGGTCGCCGTGGCCCCCGAACGACATCACGAACGCGACGCGATCGCGGATCGATTCGCGCCCGGCGGCGACGATCGACAGGCCGCCGGAGAAGCTGATGCCGACGATGCCGATCTTGCCGTCGGTGCGGAATTGCGGTTGCTCGGTCGTCCAGCGCACCGCGTCCTCGATGGTGTCCGTGATCTGCGGCGTGATCTTGAATCGCTGCAGGTCGGGAGCGGCCACGGTCAGCACGCCGAATCCGGTTGCGGCGAGATCTTCGGCCAGGCCGACGAGGCGCGACTCGTTGATCCCGTCACGATGCACGCCGGGGATCAGCACGAGGGTGCGCCGGGTCTGGCGGGCCGGGCGGAAAAAGCGCGCCGGCATCCCACCACCGCGGGTCGGCACCGTGATCTCGGCATCGCGGGTGAACGTGTTCGCCCGCCACGCCGCGGCCGTGGCAGGGGTGCCCGGCAGGTCCGCGGCGCGAATAATGAAGCCCAGCGCATCCAGGTAGGGAAGCGCGACGACCACGGCGGCGATGAAGAGGATGAGGACGATCGCCGCTTTGCCGCGGCGGGTCAGAGGCACGCTCGGATGGTACACTGAACCTCTTGTTGAAGCGTCTGGTCATTGCGATTGATGGCCCGTCCGGGGCCGGAAAAGGCACGCTGGCGCGCACCGTCGCCGAGCGCCTGGGCTACACGCACATCGACACCGGTGCGATGTATCGTGCGGTCGCGTGGAAGGCGGCGCACGACGGCCTGCCGCTCGATGACGATGCGCAGGTGTCGGCGCTGGCTCGTCGCGCGAGGTACCTACAGGTCGAGGGCCGGATCACCATCGACGGCCACGATGTCACGCGCGCGATCCGCACGCCGGAGATCGACAAGGCCTCGGCGTCGGTGGCGCGCCTGCCACACGTGCGCCAGGTGCTGGTCGAGCAGCAGCGAGCGCTCGGCGCCGGCGGTGCGGTCGTGATGGAAGGCCGTGACATCGGCACGGTGGTGTTCCCCCAGGCGGATCTGAAGTTCTATATCGATGCCTCGCCCGAGGAGCGCGCGCGGCGGCGTGCCGCCGATCCCGCGCACACCGGCAGCCCGTCGAACATCGCGAGCGTGCAGAGCGACCTGGTGGCCCGTGACAAGTCGGATTCGACGCGTTCGGTCGCGCCGCTGGCGAGGGCGGCGGATGCGACCTATATCGACACCACCAGCCTGCCGATCGACGTCGTCGTCGATCGGGTCCTGATGCTGGCCGCCGAAAAAATCGCAGGCTGATGAACCCCGAGGAATTCCGCAAAGCCGGGTACCGCGTCATCGACTGGATCGCGGACTACCGTGCCGGCGTCGAGGCGCGTCCCGTCATGGCGAAGACCGCCCCTGGCGAGATCAAGGCGATGCTCCCGGCGTCGCCGCCGCAGCAGCCCGAATCCTTCGACGCCATCCTTGGCGATCTCGATCGCGTGGTCGTTCCCGGCATCACCACCTGGCAGCACCCGCGTTTCTTTGGCTACTTCCCGTCGAACGCACTGCTGGCGAGCGTGCTCGGCGATTACGTCAGCACCGGACTCGGCGTGATCGGGCTGGCGTGGCAGTCGAGCCCGGCCCTCACCGAAGTTGAAGAGGTGGTGACGGACTGGATGCGGCAAATGCTGGGCCTGTCCGACGCCTGGAGCGGAGTGCTTAACGACACGGCGTCCACGAGCACGTTGGTCGCACTGCTGTGCGCGCGCGAGCGCGCGTCGCAGTACAGCCTGGCCGCAGGCGGACTTCAGGATCAGGATCAGCCGCTCGTCGTCTACACCTCGGCGCACAGTCATAGCTCGGTGGAGAAAGCGGCCGTGCTCGCGGGCTTCGGCAAGACCAACATCCGAATCGTGCCGCATGAAGGTTCGCACGCGATGCGTCCTGAGTCGCTCGAGAACATGGTCAAGGACGACATCCTCAACGGCCGTCGTCCATGCGCGGTGGTCGCCACTACCGGCACGACGACGTCGACGGCGTTGGATCCGATCGAGAGGATTGCCGCTGTGGCCAGTGCCAACGGGATGTGGCTGCACGTCGATGCCGCGATGGCCGGCTCGGCGATGATCCTGCCCGAGTGCCGCTGGATGTGGCAGGGCGTCGAGCAGGCCGACTCGCTGATCGTCAACGCGCACAAATGGCTCGGCGCCGTATTCGACTGCTCGATTTACTTCGTTCGCGATCCCGAGCACCTGGTGCGCGTGATGTCGACCAATCCGAGCTACCTGCAGTCCGCTGCCGACGGTCGCGTCAAGAACTATCGCGATTGGGGACTGCCGCTCGGCCGCCGCTTCCGGGCGCTGAAGTTATGGTTCCTGATCCGCGAACAGGGTGTCGAGGCATTGCAGGTGAGACTGCGCCGCGACATTGACAACGCGAAGTGGCTGGTTCGAGAGATCGCGAACACGCCGCACTGGAGCGTGCTCGCGCCGGTGCCACTGCAAACGCTCTGCATCCGTCACCAGCCGCCGGGAGTGGACGGCGATGCGCTCGACACGCACACGCTTGCATGGGCGGCGCGATTGAATCAATCAGGCCAGGCCTACGTCACCCCCGCGCTTCTCGATGGCCGCTGGATGGTGAGAGTCTCGATCGGCGCCGAGCTCACGGAACGTGAGCACGTCGCGCAACTGTGGCAGCTGATGCGCGACGCGCTCAATTCCTAATCGGTCAGGCTTTGACGTTGACGTAGCCGTGCATGCCCTCGACAAAGTGGGGCAGGACCCCGCAGACGACCAGATATCGGCCAGGTTCCTTGAAGTTCACCGTTTCGATGCGATCCTGGTTCAGGTTCGCGATTGGATTCGTGTTCGGCGGCACCGGCGGCAACGGCACGTAATTGAGCACGCGCGGATCGAGCCCGCGATAGACGCGCCCGGTCGCATACTGGATGAGTGGTGGCCCGCCCGGGATCACGGGAGATCCCGCCGCGGCGTAGCCCGCCTTCACATCCGCGAGCTCAAGGCCATCCGCGTAGATCACGATCTGATGGAGGCCGCCGATGGCGAAGCTGACGGCGCCGCCGGCGTCGACTTCCGCCTCGAACGGCAGCATCAGGTGGATGTTGCGAAACCGACTCGAATTGTTCGGTTGGCGATCAAACGGTGCCGCCGGATCGGCGTCCCACTGGCCAAAGCTCACCACCACGTGGGCGCGCTTGTCGGTGAGCGGCCGATTGTCGTGCGCATGCTCACTGCCCTGACCAGGCTTCTGCTCCGCTCCAACGATTGCACCGAGTCCCACCGCTGTTACGCCGCCTGCCGCCGCTGCCTGCAATAAATGTCGACGCGTCGTTCTCCGCATAAGGCCTCCAGAAATTTCCGGGTTGCGAGGGGCCGGGGCAGGCGCATGCCCAGGGGAGGCTCACTCTAGCACCCGCCGCCCTCCGGCGGTCATCCCCCGCGGCAGATTCTTCGTGCAGGGGGAAAGTTGTACGATGCGGTCATGAAGTCCTTCGACATCATCAACCCAGCCACCAGCGCGGTGCTGGATTGCGCGCCAGATGCGACTGTCGACGACGCGCAGCAGGCGATTGAGAAATCCGTCGGCGCGTTTCAGTTGTGGAAGGCGAAGACCGCCTTCGAGCGCTCCGCCGTCCTTCGCAAGTGGTACGAAGCGATCCTGAAGGACGAAGACACGCTGGCGAAGATGATGACGCAGGAGATGGGGAAGCCGATCACCGAGTCGCGCGGCGAAGTGAAATACGCGGCGGCGTTCGTCGAGTGGTATGCCGAAGAGGCGAAGCGCGCCTACGGCGACATCGTGCCGACCCACTCCGCAAATAAGCGCCTGCTCGTGACGCGCCAGCCGGTCGGCCCCGTCTACGCGGTGACGCCGTGGAATTTTCCGGCCGCGATGGTGACGCGCAAAGTCGCGCCGGCCCTCGCTGCCGGTTGCACCGTCGTCCTCAAGCCGGCGGAGCAGTCGCCGCTCACCGCGATCCGGCTCGAAGAGTTGTGGGTGAAGGCGGGCGGGCCCGCCGATGTCTTTCAAGTCGTGACGACGTCCGATCCGGCCGCGTTCTCGGACGTCTTCTTCGAGGACGCACGCGTCAGGAAGCTGACCTTCACCGGCAGCACCGAAGTCGGCATCACGCTCTACGCCAAGGCCGCGCAAACCATGAAGCGCGTCTCGCTCGAGCTCGGCGGCCATGCGCCGTTCATCATCTTCGACGACGCCGACATTCCGGCGGCGGTGGCGCAGACGATGGCCACCAAGTTCCGGAACGCCGGTCAGACCTGCGTGTGCGCGAATCGCATCTACGTGCACGAGCGCATCCAGCCGGGTTTCGCGGATCAGTTCGCGGCGGCCGTCAGGGGATTGCGCGTCGGCGATCCGATGAACGACTCGACGCAGATCGGCCCGCTGGTCGATCGTCAGGGGCTCGAAAAAGTCGCCGCGCACGTCGACGACGCGGTGCAGAAGGGCGCGCGGGCCCTCGTCGGCGGTCACCGGCGCGACGGCTTATATTTCGATCCGACGGTGCTCGTCGACGTCACGCGCGGCATGCGCATTCTCGAAGAGGAAACCTTTGGCCCGGTCGCCCCGATCGTCGTATTCAGCGACGAGGCGGAGGCCATCGCCGCCGCGAACGCGACGCCCTACGGCCTGGCGGCCTACATCTGGACGCGTGATCTCGGGCGGGCCTTCCGCGTCGCCGAAGCCCTTGACTACGGCATTGTCGGCGTCAACGACGGACTGCCCGCGACGCCCCATGCGCCGTTCGGCGGCGTCAAGAATTCCGGCATCGGCCGCGAAGGCGGCAAGTGGGGACTCGAGGAATATCTCGACGTGAAATACATCTCGATGGTCCTGCCGTGAAGTTTTTGACCGGCGACACACGAAATTGATCCCGGATCGCTGCGCAGCGATGTGAAATCAGGCCGATTTTCCACGAATTCAGCTGGCAGCTCAATTGCTCTACGGAGGGCATGACCAAAGCTGGCTTGCTGGTGCTGGTCGTGTTTCTCGCTATTGCATCGACGGCTGATGCGCAGACCTACCTGGCGCCGGCGTGGACGAAGACCCTCGCCAAGGGCGGCAGGTTTCTCACCGCTCACGAATACGGACGCTGCAGCGTCGTCGATCAGAACGGCACCATCGAAGTGCTCGACGAAGCGGGCGCGATCGCGTGGCGCTGGAACTATCGAAAGGTCAGCCGCCTGATCTATCCCCAGGTGACCGCCGTCTCGCCCGAGTGCGACGCGATCGCCACGACGGGCTCGGCCACCTACAAATACACGTGGCTGGTCGATCGCAGCGGCCAGAGCGTGTCGATCGGCACCATGGGCACGCCGTCCGCGGTGGCGTTCGATCGCACCGGACAACGCATTGTGATCGGCACCTTCACCGGGATGCTGCAAGTGCACGACCGCTCCGGCTTCCTGCTGACGACGCGCGCGGTGCGCGCGCCGACGGTCGTGGACGGCGTCGAGGCCTTCAATGAGAACGGGCGGGTGGCATTCAGGGAACGCGAGGGCGCGGCCGTCGAATCACAGCATGACGCGTGGCTGCTCGCGACCGCGAGCGATCCGAAACGCAAATGGCTGGCAAGCACCGACCGGATTGCGTGCCTCGATGACCAGGGCAGGGTGCTGGCGGAGATCCCGTCACAGACGTTCTATCGGGAGGTCGTGGTCAGCCGTGACTTCGGGCAGGTCGTGCGGATCAATCGCGAGGGAAACACGACGCGGCTGTTCGGCTATACCGTCACCGCGCCGTGTAAACCGTAACGAGGTGTTATTCCTCGTCCTCGTCCTTGTCCTTGGACGCTGGATCGAGCTCCCAGCGATTGCGATCGCGATCCGCGATCTCGGCGCCACCCTGTAATTCCTCGTCGTCCGCGTATTCGACGCCGAGCGCGCGGCCGATGTCATCGACGACGTCCTGATCCGGCGTCGGATTGTCGCCGCCCGGGGCCTCGTCGCCGACGGCTTCGGCGGATTCCCAATCGGCATCGACGTCACCGGCGGTGAGCGCCGGGCCCGCGCCGGTGGTCTTCGACAGCCGGCCCTTCATCTCGGCGCGGCCCGACTTCGCCGACGAAGCGGAGCGGTTCATGTCGAGGCTGGAGGGGATGCCGTGGACGTCCGCGACGGTCTTGCGGGGGCGATCCAGGTTGGGCTTCTTCCTGGGCGCCAGCGCCGCGCTGACCCCGGCAGAAACGGCCGCGACCGCAAGCTTCTTCACGGCGGCCGTCAGGCGGCCCTTCGGCCTGCCCGCCGTAGCCTTGGCGGAGGTGGGCTTCGCTTTGGCGGCGGGTTTGCGCGCCGGCTTGGCGCTTCGCTGCGGGGCCTTCTTCCGGACGGCCTTCTTGGCAGGCTTCCTGGCGGCCTTCTTTCCGGCCTTCTTGCCGGCTTTCTTCTTTATGGTTTTCTTGGCCGATTTCCTGGCGGCGGGCTTGCCTGCCGACTTCTTTTTGGCCTTCCGTGCGGGCTTCTTCCGGGCCATACGTCCGAATCCTTTCGCAAAAACCCACGCTCCGGAGGAGCGAGGAACACTGCGGCTTCCTTGACAGTTTCGCGCTAAGTAGCGTAATCTCTATCGGTTACGCGGGACGCGGACGCGCCAGTCAATCGGTGCGCGACCGTTCCATCCGTAGCAAATCTGAGAGTAAAGGACACCTTTCGCACATGGCAATTTCGCAAGACGAACAAAAACCGGCTACCGAGCCCCAGGGCTCCACGGCCGCCCCGACCCGCTCCGGGAACAAACAGGTGATGAAGACTACCTCACCTTGGGGTCAAGACGACGACGCGGATCCTCAGGAATACGCCCGCATGCTCGACCTTTACGATAACAGCTTCCGCAACCTCGCGGAAGGAGAGGTCGTCAAGGGAACCGTTCTCAAAGTCACTGCAAACGAGGTCGTGATCGACGTCGGCTACAAGTCCGAGGGCGTCATCCCCGTGGATGAGTTCCTGGACGAGACCGGCCAGGTGATTGTTCGTGAAGGAGACGTGGTCGACGTGCTGCTCGAGCGCACCGAAGACCGCGAAGGCCATATCGTGCTCTCGCGCGAGAAGGCC